>NZ_JBIWPP010000007.1:284627-374843 GCF_044768335.1 Streptomyces sp. NPDC101151
GGCAGCGGCAGCGGCAGCGGCAGCGGCAGCGGCAGCGGCAGCGGCAGCGGCAGCGGCAGCGGCAGCGGCAGCGGCAGCGGCAGCGGCAGCGGCAGCGGCAGCATGATCTTGACCTTGGTTACTGGGTCCGTGAAGTATCAGCTGGTGGCGACCTGGTAGCAGTGTGACTCTGTGTGTATGGGTCTGTGGATGTCGTGGACGCTCGATGACGTAGGCAGCGCCGGCCAGACAGTGGATGATGTCGCGGCGGCCGTCCGTGCCTTGGACAACTCTGTGGAGCGGTCACGGCGGGCCTTTGGCTCCGATGAGCTGGCGTGGGAGCGCCTGAGGGATTCGGCAGACCACATGCGGGCTCGAATCCTCGATGAGGGGCGTGAGGCTGTGGAGCGAGGTAGGACATGGTCGTTGGACCTCGGCCGTGTCCACGTCCAGCTCACCCCGCGTGCCACACGCGCAGGTAGGTCGGTGGAGTCTCAATGAAGTGACCCCGGCGAGCGTGCACGATCACCGCTTCAGAGGCGAGGTTGGGCAATCACGGGCGTGAGCTGCCGATTCCCTGTCTTGGTCAGAGTTCGGCCGATGTCACCCTGCGCACCCCGGTTCCCCGTGAGTCCCCGTCTGTTCTTGCACGAAAGTGGCACACCCCGTGCACCGTGCCACGCCCCCTCGACGCGATGTTCAGGAGGTGAGGCCGTCGATCGCCACGGGGAGGTGGCGGGGGCCGCGCAGGACGGGGTTGACGCGGTATGGCGGGGGGTCCGCCAGCAGCCGAGGGTTCTTGATTCGGCGGAACAGCTGGGTCAAGGCGATCTGCGCCTCCAGCCGGGCCAGCGGGGCGCCGAAGCAATAGTGGATGCCGATGAAGAACCCGAGGTGCTGGTTGTCCTTGCGGTCGGGATCGAAGCAGTCGGGGTCCTTGAAACGCCGCGGGTCGCGGTTGGCCGAGGCCAGCATCAGCCAGACGGGCGCGCCCTTGGGGATGGTGGTGCCGGCGATGTCGATGTCGGCCAGGGCGGTGGTGAACGGCACGAACTGGACCGGCGGCTCGTAGCGCAGCACCTCCTCGACGAGTGGGACGGCCAGGGCCGGCTCGTCCCGGAACCGCTTGAGGACGTCGGGGTGGCGCAACAGCGTGAGCGTTGCGTTGCTGATCAGGTTGACGGTGGTCTCGTGGCCTGCGATCAGGAGCAGTATCGCGGTGGCCACCACCTCCGGGTGCGACATGCTGCCGCCGGGGCCGGATTCGCGGGCGAGGGGGCCGAGGATCCCGTTGCCGGGGTGGCGGCGCTCGGTTTCGATCAGGTCGGACAGGTAAGCGCCCAGTTCCTGGCGTGCCTCGCGTATCTGTTCCAGCCCGACGCTGGGATCGAGGCCGGATGCGATCGTGTCGGCCCAGCCGTGGAAGCGTGCTTCGTCCTCGCGGGGTACGCCGAGGACCTTGCAGATGGCGGTGACCGGAAGGGGGTAGGCGAAGTCGTCGACGATATCGACCTCGTTCCTGCCCTCGAACGCGTCGAGCAGCTCGGCGACCACCCGGGCCAGGTCTTCGCGCATGTCGTAGATGAAGCTGGGGCTGTGCGGGGGACCGAAGGGCCGCATCGCCAGATTGCGCATCCGGTCGTGTTCGGGCGGGTCGAGGTGGAGGAAGCTGAGCGGCAGATTCGGGTCCTCATCGGTCGCGGCGGAGCCCCCGGCGTCCGAGTCGCGGTTGCGCTGGTCGTTGCTGAGCAGCGGGCTCTTGGCCAGGCTGCGCACCTCGTAGTACGTACTGACCAAGTAGGTGCCGTCGTCCTGGCGGGTGACCGGCGACTCGCGCAGTGCGGCGAAAAGCGGGTACGGATCGGCACGATTCGCTGGGTCGATGATCTGTGCGGAGATGGTGTCGAGGTTCATGGTGTCTCCCGGGGCCGACGTCCGGGGTGATGGTCGGGTACGGGTCGTCGCGAACCGGACACGTTGATCGGTCGGTGAGTCACGGTGACGATCGGCTCGTGGCTGGCTGGGTGGGGGTCCGGGAATGCGGATCGAGGAGCTGCGGTGTGTCGGTGCGACGGTCAACTCGCGGGAACGACGCTCCCGTCACGATCTGGTGCCGGTAGAACCGCAGCCGTCTCCCCGCCTCGAAGGAGGCCGCAGCGATGATCCGGCCGCGATACCCGTACACCACGATCCGCTCCTCGGTGAGCGCCCCCTGGGCGATGATCAACTGATCGCCTGACGTGGGCACACCCACCGACTTGATGTCGACGCCGAACTGGATGGACGCCTCCCTTTCAGGATCAACTCCGCGGGAGGGCCTTGCAAGGTGAGAGCGGCGCGGTCGGGCGTCGCCTCTTCACGCGCACAATCCTTTCGGCTCCGAGCCGGCCCACGTGATCGACAGAGTGGGCTACTGCTGCTGCGCTCGTTCGGCAAGCTCTGAGGCAGGAAGCTTGACCGCGCGGTCGGTGGAATCTCAATGACCCGGGCAAGCGCGTTGCGTGGTCCTGGAGCCAGTTCGGAAGATCGCGTATGCGGACCTGGGCCGAGCCGACGAAACGCTGACGTGGACGTTCTCCGGTTGATCGCTGTCGTTCCCCGCTTGCTCCCCGCCTACGGTCGCCGACGGCGAGCAAGCGTGGATCGGGGCCGAGGCGTCACCCGAATGGAGCAACATGACGTGCCACCCACATGGGTGAAGATCAGGCTGACTAGTGCCCCAACCGCGGCAATCCGTGAAAGGGAAACCAAATGCGCATTCGACGAATCCTCGCCGCCGTCATCGCCACGGCGGCCCTCGCCGGACTCGGCCTCACAGGCGCCGCCACCGCCACCGCCGCCACGTCACAGGGTGCCCCCTCCTACGTCACTCCTTCTGAGTGCAAGCAGGGCGGCGGAACGGCCGACCTGACGGACAACCGCTGCAAGGGCGGTACGCACGACGGGGAGCAGATCGACTAAACCCCACAAGGCGCCCCGCAGCCACGCGCCGCGGGGCGCTCCCGCGCGAGGGTAGCCGGGAGAGTCCCAGGGACTGTCACGAAAGCTACCTCTTCTTGCCCTGGGTCTTGTCCTGGTCTCCGTGAGCGGGGTTTTTGCTGGTCGGGGCCGCGCTCCGGTGTGCCCGAGTCGTCGTCATTGGTCGTCGTCGGCCACTACCGAGCGGCCCCGGACGGCCCAGAGGCGGCCCGAGCTTCACCCCGGATTCGCTGCCCCTGATCGTCCACGGCTTGCCTTCCCCGCCGAGGCGTGCCGCGACAGCGTCGCCCGGCATCATCTTCGATGGACCCATAAATCGAACACATGCTTGAATTTGGTCATGCGATCGTTCCCCCACGACCTCGCCCAGGCGCAGCAGGAGTGGAGTGCCACCTACCGGCAGCTCGCCGAGCGGCCCGGCCGTACCGAGCTGCGCCGGCGTCTGTACCGGCTGTCGGCTCAGCTGTACTTCCATCCCTACTGGCGGCAACGGCGCCCAAGTCCCGCAGCATGGTGGGAGCTGCGTGACCTGGGACGGCCGGACGTACACGTGAGCGAGCGGCTTCATCCATGACGCGCTGGAATGCGGGGCCGCATGTCCCAGATGATGCTGAAGGCATGTCCGGCCCGATTCGCGTGATCGTCCATCCGCCATCACCCACAGGCGGCCGACGGGTGCGCGTGGACGGCGAGATCCTCGGCCTGGCCCACAACGTGGCCGACGTCGCCGAGTTCCTCCGCCGAGCCGGGCTGGAGATCGACCCGGAGGAGGTCGCGGAGGCCCCGTGGATCGACTGGCGCGGAGTGGGGCCTGAACACTGGGGCCCGGAGACGAGCAACTGACTCCCGCCCGAGCCGAGCCGAGACAGCACCTTGGGCCAACACGCTTTCCAAGTCTGTTGGTGGGGGCGCGGGGCCCGTACAGTGCCGTTCACCCGCGTTCACGGCTGGCCGGTCCATGACTCAGTCGCCATGTGTGGTCCGGGCTGAACGGCCGTGTACGGCGCTGAACGAGACGGAAACTGAGACGGCCAAGCCTGTGACTGCGCTGCCGCAGCGGATGCGCAACCCTCTGCCGACTACGTCGTCCTCGCTGTTGGGCCCCCCGCGGCGTTGCTGTGATGATGGGCGGGTGAAAGAAGAGTCGCCCGCACCGAGGCCCGTCATCCTTGGCATTGACGATCTCCGGCCGCTGCCCTGGGCCACGCAGATCGCGCGCACCAGCGGCGAAGGTGTCAAGCTCCTGCAAGAGCACCGCGACACCTTCATCAACGAACTCTGGCTCGACCACGACCTCGGCGGCGACGACAGCATCCTGCCCGTGGTGACCCTCATGGAAGAAGCCGCTTTCAATGGACGGCCCTTCCAAATCGGAACGGTCTTCGTGCACAGCGCCAACCCCATTGGCGCCGAGACCGTCGTCCGGTCGCTCACACGTTGGAACTACCAGGTCCGGCGGGCGACGGCCTAGGAATCTGATTTTGAGGTCTGGCCTCATCCTTATCAGGTCGATCATGGGATGTCGGCAACATCGGCCAATGCCCTGGAGCCCTCGGCCGATGGTCCGCTGAGGTCCAGCGTTGCCCGCCGAAGTTCGTGCCTATTGGTGTCAGGCGTTGATGTCAGACACCGGGTGCCCTCTTGACAAACCCGACTGTCGCTTGGGCAGGGCAACAGCGCACTGCTACCCCCTAGGATCCGCCTCGCACACTAGCCGCGTGAAGGGCGCTCTCATGGAGAATGCGAAATACGTCCGGTTCGAGGGAACGGAGAGGCATGCACGGGGGCACTTCCCTGGGGTCTTCGTGCTGGCCAATGAGCTGGCGGCCCAGGGAAAACTGACCGACGACCAGTATCGGTTCTGGCGGAGCAACAACGACTGGTACGACGCCAATTACACCAACCCCACCAACGTCGATCCTGAAATCTACGACCCGCGGGTGAATCCCGGTGCTGTGGCCTGGTTCAAGGTCTCTGCCCAACATCTCATCAAGCGCGTGGACGGGTACCTAGAGCTTCTAGCCTCCCACGGCGTCGAATCTCGTCGGCTGGAGTCCTCGAACCCCGGCAAAGTCATCTACGAGGACACGGATCAAGTCGTGGTCATCCCCGCGGAACTGAGCAGCACCTGAATGACTGCCTGACCACCAACCTCTCCAGCTCCCATCCCGTCCGCCGTCGACCCACACACCGTGGAGCGGGCGTGGTTCAGGGCGTCCGGGTGGAGCGCGCCACTGTACGAACGACTGTGAGGATTGATCACGGCACCGCTCGGCGGCCTGACCCACCGAACGATTGACGCTTCGGGCTGTCCTTTCGAGGAATCGTCGGCCGGCTGGGCGGTGCCGCTATGGCCGCGTCTGCTCGGCTCTGCCTCGTACGCCCGCACCATCTACTCCAACGTGCGTGCCGCCCTCAGCGCGGCCGTGGACGACGGGCACCTTCCCCGGAACCCGTGTGCCGCTCGATCGGTCCGGCCGCCGACCGTCGATGACAGGCGCGTGGCTCCCTGGACACCGGAGCGCGTCTTCGCCGTCCGGGCCGGCATGCCTGAGCGGTTCCAGGCCATGGTCGACCTGGGTGGCGGCTGCGGCTTGCGCCAGGGCGAGATCCTCGGCGTGGCCGTCGACGCGATCGACTTCGAGTCGGACACGCTCCACGTAGTCCAGCAACTCAAGGGGTACGGATGCGCTTGACGCGTCGACCGTCCCAAGCCTGACGGCCCACAGACGGCCCAGCCCCACCAAAAAGCCCCCGCCCTGCGAAGAAACCGCAGGTCGGGGGCTTGCTGGTGTCGCGTTACTTCTTCTTGCCCTGGTTCTTGACCGCCTCGATCGCCGCCGCGGCCGCCTCGGGGTCGAGGTACTGGCCGCCCGGGGTGACGGGCTTGAAGTCGGCGTCCAGCTCGTAGTAGAGGGGGATGCCGGTGGGGATGTTCAGGCCCGCGATGTCGGCGTCCGAGATGCCGTCCAGGTGCTTGACCAGGGCCCGGAGGCTGTTGCCGTGGGCCGCGACCAGGACCGTGCGGCCGGTCAGGAGGTCCGGGACGATGCCGTCGTACCAGTACGGGAGCATGCGGACGACGACGTCCTTCAGGCACTCCGTCCTCGGGCGCAGCTCCGGCGGGATGGAGGCGTAGCGCGGGTCGTCCGCCTGGGAGAACTCGGAGTCGTCCGAGAGCGGGGGCGGCGGAGTGTCGTACGAGCGGCGCCAGAGCATGAACTGGTCCTCGCCGAACTCGGCCAGCGTCGCCGCCTTGTCCTTGCCCTGCAGGGCGCCGTAGTGGCGCTCGTTCAGGCGCCACGAGCGGTGGACGGGGATCCAGTGACGGTCGGCGGACTCCAGCGCCAGCTGTGCGGTGCGGATCGCGCGCTTCTGGAGCGAGGTGTGGACCACGTCGGGGAGCAGGCCGGCGTCCTTGAGCAGCTCACCGCCGCGGACCGCCTCCTTCTCGCCCTTCTCGTTCAGGTTGACGTCCACCCAGCCGGTGAACAGGTTCTTCGCGTTCCACTCGCTCTCGCCGTGGCGGAGGAGGATCAGCTTGTACGGTGCGTCGGCCATGCCTCAGAGCGTAATCCACGCTTTCGCCCCCCAGGACGCCCGCCCAGCAGCCGGACAGTTGACGGCATCTGTTAATCGAGTGGCCACGGCCAACCCTGTGCTTGTAAGTTGCGCATGCCGCTTGAGCCGCTTACCCGGCCGTACATCCATGGGGGTCCCGTCGTGTCCGTAGCCAGTCTGAGACGTGCCACCAGGGAGTCCGTCTCCGGGCTCCCCCGCGAGTTCTGGTGGCTGTGGACCAGCACCCTCGTCAACCGGCTGGGCGCCTTCGTCGCCACCTTCATGGCGCTCTACCTCACCCTCGACCGCGGCTACTCGGCCTCGTACGCCGGTCTCGTCGCCTCGCTGCACGGGCTCGGCGGGGTCGTCTCCTCGCTCGGGGGCGGGGTGATGGCCGACCGGCTGGGGCGGAGGCCGACGCTGCTCATCGCGCAGACCGCCACCGCCGGGTCCGTCGCGCTGCTCGGCTTCATGCACCACCCCGTCGCCATCGCCGCCGTGGCCTTCCTCGTCGGCATGGCGAGCAATGCCTCGCGGCCGGCCGTGCAGGCGATGATGGCCGACATCGTGCGGCCCGAGGACCGGGTGCGGGCCTTCTCGCTCAACTACTGGGCCATCAACCTCGGCTTCGCCGTCTCCTCCATGGCCGCCGGGTTCATCGCCGAGTTCAGCTATCTCGCCGGGTTCCTGATCGAGGCCGGGATGACGCTGGCCTGCGCGATCGTCGTCTTCCTCAAGCTGCCCGAGTCACGGCCCACGGCCACCGCCAAGCAGGCGGACGGCGACGTCAGCCTCGGGACGGTGCTGCGCGACGGGCGGTACATGGCCGTCGTAGGTCTCTCCTTCCTCGTTGCCCTCGTCTTCCAGCAGGGCTCGGTCGGACTGCCGGTGGCCATGGGGCGGGCCGGGTTCTCGCCCGCCGACTACGGCCTGGCCATCGCCGTCAACGGCTTCCTGATCGTCGCCCTGCAGATCCCGGTCACGCGTTTCATCGAGCACCGCGATCCGCGCACGCTGCTGGTCCTCTCCTCGCTTCTCGCGGGCTACGGTTTCGGGCTGACCGTCTTCGCCGGGTCGGTCGGCGTGTTCGCGCTCACCGTGTGCGTGTGGACGCTCGCCGAGATCGTCAACGCCCCGACCCAGACCGGGCTCGTCGTCCGGCTCTCGCCCGTCCACGGGCGCGGGCGCTACCAGGGCATGTACACGCTGTCCTGGTCCGTCGCCGCGCTGATCGCGCCGCTGATGTCCGGTGCGGTCATCGACCGGTTCGGGGCGGAGTGGCTGTGGGGCATGTGCGCCGTCGTCGGGACGGCGGCGGGGCTGGGGTACGGGGTGCTCATGCGGCGGCTTCCCCGGGAGGACGCGCCGGCTCCCGCGCGACAGGGGGCGCAGCGGCAGCAGCCGCCGCGGGCTTCGGAGCCCTCGCCGGAGCAGGCCGCCTGACCCGGACCCGCACTCCCTGCACAGGGTGGCGCAGGTCACATTCGCGGCTGTCACATCTCGCCGGCCCGCTCCGTCAAGAAGGTGTACTCACCGACAACCACACAGGAGTCCACGATGGAAGCCCGCCTGAACCTCTTCGCCAACCCGGTCGCCGGCAAGTTCATGCGCTACATCAACTCCGCGGGCAAGGCGGTCTCGGACTCGACCCTGCCGGCCGCGACCCAGGAACTGGTGAAGATCCGCGCCAGCCAGATCAACGGCTGTGGTTTCTGCACCGACATGCACACCAAGGACGCCGCCCACGCCGGGGAGACCGCACAGCGTCTCCACCTGGTCGCGGCCTGGCGCGAGGCCAAGGTCTTCACCGACGCCGAGCGCGCGGCCCTGGAGCTGACCGAGCAGGGCACCCGGATCGCCGACGCCGCCGGTGGTGTGTCGGACGAGGCGTGGGCCGATGCCGCCAAGCACCACGACGAGGACCAGCTCGCCGCCCTGGTGTCCCTCATCGCCCTGATCAACGCCTACAACCGCCTGAACGTCGTCGTCCAGCAGCCCGCCGGCGACTACCAGCCCGGCATGTTCGGCTAGTCGGCCCCTCACGGATGCATCCGCGCCCCCTTCAGCACCTTGTCCACCCCGTTCCGCGGCCCGTAGACGGCCAGGCCCACCAGGTCCAGGTCCGCCGTCGGCACGGCTCGTACCGCCGCGCGGTTGTCGCGGTCGTTGCCCGTGGTGAACAGGTCGGCGGTGAAGAGGGCACGGGGCAGGGCGCGGGACAGGGCCCGGGCGTGGGCGGCCTTCAGGGTCTCCTTCGTGCCCTCGAAGACCAGCACCGGCTGGCGGAACATCGGCATGCAGGCCACGCCGTCCGCGTCCTCGTACGGGTCCCCGGCCACCCCGCACGGCTTCCGGAAGCGGGTGCTCTACCTCGACGGCAGCCACCTCGGGGACGAGCTGATCGGTGCGGCGGTCGACGGTCCCGACCTCCGGGATCCGGTGCTGCGACGCCGGGTCGGGCAGGTGCACACCGCTCTGTCGCGGCCCGGTGACGAGCTGGAGGCGGAGAGCCGGCTGGCGCTGGTCGGGGAGCGGTTGCGGGACCGTCTGAGGCGGCGGGGGAGCGGCGGCGGCCGCCCCGACCCCGCCCTCGCCCGTTCGCTGCGCGAGCTTCTCGACGAGCGCGTCGTCGAGGGGCTCGCCCTCGCCGAGGCCGCGCGGGTGCTGCACGCCCATCCCGCCCACCTGGTACGGGCGTTCAGCGCCGCCTACGGCATCCCCCCGCACCAGTACCTGATGTCCCGCCGTGTCGGCCGCGCCCGCCGGCTACTGCTGGACGGGCGGGCGCCGGGCGAGGTGGCGGTGGCGGCCGGGTTCTGCGACCAGGCCCATCTCACCCGGCACTTCAAGAAGCTGGTGGGGGTCACTCCGGGGCGCTACCGGCTCAGTTCGCGCTGAGCGTCGTACAGGTTGCGCGGGCGCACCGCGTCCGTGGTGCCGTACAGCTCCAGGCGGGAGTGCAGGTCGCCGGTGAAGTCGGGGACGTCGATCTGGTCGAACTCGCGCACCTCGTTCAAGCCCACCGTCGCCGAGTACGGCGCCAGACCGTCGATCTTCATCAGGCCCGCGCGGCCGTTGGTGACCCTGATGTTCCAGTGGGTGAAGCGGGCGCCGAAGAGGGGACCGGCGCTGGCGTCTCCGCCGTGGCGGCCGTCGTTGTTCACCGTGATGTCGGTGCGCACGTTGGCGAAGGGCAGACCGCGGTGCGAGTCGAAGGTGCCCATCTGCATCTCGCCGCGCGACCAGACGTTGTGGGAGGAGAGGCCCTCCACGTTGATGCCGTGCAGCTGGGTGCCGGCGGGCGCGGGGACCGTCCGCTGCTCGATCGTGAAGTCCTCGATCAGGTTGTCGTGCGAGCCCTCGCGGCAGAAGTACGGGTGGTGGGAGCCGCGGCCCGCGACCCGGGTGCGGCGCAGCGTGCAGGCGGAGGCCGCGACCAGCCCGAAGCCGTTGTCGACATGACGGACCGTGACGTCGTCCACCCAGCAGTCGTAGGCGCACTGCAGGACGACCCCGTTGTAGCCCTTGTCGAGGAGGTGCGGGGACTGCGGGGTCTCCACCGCCTCCAGGGTCAGGGCTGCCACGCCCGAACCGGTCAACTCCTGGACATGGGTGGTCAGTCGGGGGTCCCACTCGGGGCGGATGTCCAGCGGGAGCGGGCGTTCGAGAGTGACACGGCGGCCGTGGACGCGGGTGATGCGGACGGGCCATTCATAGGGGACGTAGGAGGTCAGTTTGGTCTTGTCGTCCCAGTAGTAGGCGGCGGGGCCGGGGCCGCCGCCCGCCATGTGCTGCAGAAGGGTGTGGGCGGGGTCGTCGGCCAGGCGGAGGAGGACCAGCTGTCCCGGTTCGAGCCGTCCCGGGTCGGCCACGGTCACCGTCCATGAACCCTGGCGGGCCGGTTCGAGGGTGGTGAGGGTCGTCCACTCGTCCCGCTTGTTGCCGGTCCAGCCCTCGAAAGGCCAGGCCCTGGCCCGGATCGCCGCCACCAGGGAGTCCCAACGGGTCCTCGGCGCCAGCCAGATCAGGCCTCCTGCCCAGGACCAGGACGACTTGTCGCCGCCGTAGCGGGAGCCGTAGACGCCGATCAGTTCGGTGAGGTTCTTCGTGGCGTGCAGGGTCGTACGGCCGCTGCCGGCGCCGCGCAGGACCACGTTCGAGTCGGCGATGCGGATCACGTCGTCGATGCGGAAGGTCCCGGGCGGGATGGTGACCGTGCCACCGCCGGCCCTTCCGGCGGCGGCGATGGCACGGTTGATCGCGGGGGCGCAGTCCGTGACGCCGTCGGGTACGGCGCCGTGGTCGGTGACGTCGGCGACGGTGCGGGGGCGGGGGAAGCGGCGGGATCCGGCGCGATGGCCCGCCCTGCCGACGTACGGGATCTGCGGGTGGGTGACGGGGGTGCGGGTGAACTCCCGCCAGAGTGAGGCGGCTTCGCTCGGCGCCGCGGCCGCTGTGCCGGTGGCCGCACCCAGGGCCACGGCGGTGGCGCCGGCGAGGAGTGTCCGTCTGCTGACGTGCCCGTGGTTCATGTCCAGCCGCCCCTTCATATTCACCTATATGAACGACGTTCAGGAATGCGTCGGCGGTGAGCATGCCACGGCCCCCCTGGGCGGGGAAGGGGTCGCGCGGGAGAAGCCGCCGGAAGCCGGGAGGGGCCGGTCTGCGGGGTGATGGTCAGCTGGTCGGGCGCTCGATCAGATGCTTGAACGCGTCCAGGTTTCGCGTCGACTCGCCGCGGGACACCCGCCAGGCGTGCTCCCGGCGGATCGCGGAGGCGAAGCCCAGCTCCAGCAGGGTGTTGAAGGCACCGTCGGCCGCCTCCAGGACCTGGCCGAGAAGGCGGTCGACGTCCTCGGCGGTGACGGCGGTCAGGGGCAGTCGGGCGGTGACATAGATGTCGCCGAGCCGGTCGACGGCGTAACTGACGCCGTACAGCTTGAGATTGCGCTCCAGCAGCCAGCGGTGGACGCCCGCCTCGTTCTCGTCGGGGTGGCGGACGACGAACGCGTTGAGGGAGAGGGAGTGGCGGCCCACCAGGAGCGAGACCGTGGTGGAGAGCTTGCGGGTGCCGGGGAGCCTGACCACGTAGTTCCCGGGCGACGGGCTCTCCCACTCCAGTTCGGCGTCCTTCAGGACACCCTCGATGACCTGCGCGGCCTTCTCCACATCACCCATGCGGGGAGCGTACGCGACGGCGGTGCGACTGGGTCGCGGCCGAGTACACGTCGGCGGTGGCGGCCGCGGCGGTGTCCCAGCCGAAGGACCGCGCGTGCCGGGCGGCGGCCGCGCCCATGCTCGCCGACAGGGACGGCTCGTCGGCGAGACGCTGCAGCACGCGCGCGTAGTCGGCCGGGTCGTGCCCCTGCACGAGGAAGCCGGTGGCGCTGTCGCGCACGGCCACCGGGAGGCCGCCGACCGCGGCCGCGAGCACCGGCGTGCCGGTCGCCTGCGCCTCTATCGCGACCAGGCCGAAGGACTCGCTGTAGGACGGCATGACGAGGACGGAGGCGGCCCGGAACCAGTCCGCCAGCTGCTCCTGACCGACCGGCGGGCGGAACCGTACGACGTCGGCGATGCCGAGCCGGGCGGCGAGCTTCTGCAGGCCCTCCGGCCGGGCGAGCCCGCTGCCGCTGGGGCCGCCGACCACGGGTACGACGATCCGGGAGCGCAGCTCCGGGCGCTCGTCCAGCAGAACGGCCACCGCCCGGAGCAGCACGTCAGGAGCCTTCAGGGGCTGGATGCGGCCCGCGAAGAGCGGGATCAGGGCGTCCTGGGGCAGGCCGAGACGGGCACGGGCGGCCGCGCGCCCGTCGGCGGGGCGGAAGCGGTCGAGGTTCACGCCGGGGTGGACCACGGCGACCTTGGCGGGGTCGGCAGCGTAGTGCCGGACCAGCTCGTCGGCCTCCTCGGTGGTGTTGGCGATGAGCCGGTCGGCGGCGGACACGATCTGGGTCTCGCCGATGACCCGGGCGGCGGGCTCGGGGGTGTCGCCGTCGGCCAGATTGGCATTCTTGACCTTCGCCATGGTGTGCATGGCGTGCACGAGGGGGACGCCCCAGCGCTGGGCGGCGAGCCAGCCGACGTGGCCGGAGAGCCAGTAGTGGGAGTGGACGAGGTCGTAGTAGCCGGGGCGGTGGCCGGCCCAGGCCTGCATCACACCGTGCGTGAAGGCGCACAGCTGGGCCGGCAGGTCCTCCTTGGCCAGGCCCTCGTAGGGGCCGGCGTCGATGTGCCGGACGAGGACGCCGGGGGCGAGCTGGACCGTGGGCGCGAGGCCGCCGGCCGTCGCCCGGGTGAAGATCTCGACCTCGATGTTGATCGCCGCGAGGCGCTGGGCCAGCTCCACGATGTAGACGTTCATGCCGCCGGCGTCTCCGGTGCCGGGCTGGTGCAGCGGCGAGGTGTGCACGGAGAGCATGGCGATGCGGCGGGGCCTGCGGTGCAGCCTGAGCCGCGAGGGGGCCGCCTGGGATCGACGCCCGAGCCTGCTGACGTACTGGCTCACGTGGCGTTCCTCCTTGCTGCGGGCATGCCTGACGGAGGATCGACCTCACCCTCCGAAGGGATGCAACAGCGGGCGGGGTTCCGCCATTTCCCGAACCAGCGGCTTTACTCAATCATGACCTTTGATCGCTCAACCGTTCGATGGCCTGCTGCGTGGCCGACCGGTGCGCCGAGCGATCCGGCCGATGGCTCGAACGGCACACCTGTCGGGACCGGGAAGACATGCCCATGACCATCGCTTGACCAGCCGGAAAGCGGTCGGCAACCACGCTTTCATCGGTTCTTGACCTGCGGCGATACAACCTTTGACAGGGGAGTTTCGGGGCTTGTAGACGTGACGGGCCTGGGCCCATCAACCGTAAGGACAAGCGTGTCCCTCTCCCGTCGTGCCGCCAGGGCGGCCCGCGTCATAGGCACCTCGACCGCCGCGGCCGCGCTCTCCGTCGCCGCCGCCCACACCGCGCTCGCCTGCAGCATCGGCGACTTCTCCGCCACCGCCGGCTGCGACGCGAAGGACAAGGGCGTCATCCGCGTCACCGACAAGGACCCGTCCGGCACCCCGGCCACCATCAGTGTGTATGTGCAGCTGAGCATGCCCGGCGGGGAGCGGTGGGTCGCCACCAGAACCATCGACCACCCGACCGCCGAGGGCGTCAGCGTCGACTTCGACGACGCCCTGGAGTGGTACCCCGGCATGACGTTCCGGGTTCACGTCAAGGCGGGCGACCAGGTCGACGACGACATCGAGCCGATGGTGGTCGTGCCGGACGTGACGTGCGGGGCCTCCCCCTCCGCCACGGCCCCGGCCTCGGCCGTGCCGTCCACCCACCCCTCCACCCACCCCTCCGCGACGTCCAAGCCCTCGTCCGCGGCCCCGGCCCCCGCGCAGAGCAGCAGCGCGGCCCCCACACCGGCGGCGAGCGGCGCCCCGTCGCCCGCCGGCGGCGGCACCCGTCTCGCCGAAACCGGTGCGGGCGACGGCACCACGGTGATCGCGGGCGCAGCGGCCGCCCTGGTCGTGGCCGGCGGCGGCATCGTCGTCGCCCTGCGCCGCAAGGCCGCTCACCGCTCGCTCTGACCCGCCCACGGCCCGCGCCGACCCGCCTACCCTCGTACGTATGACAGCCCGCGCGACGCCCCTCCCCCACTCTCGGCTTCGCTCGACCGGGGGGACCCCCATCGTGGGAACGGTGACGCGCGGGACGACCAACCCCAACCGGCTGCGGCGCATGGACCGCTGGATCGCCGCCACCCACGGCGCCGAGCTGCGGCGCGCCGTGGATCCGGTGGCGGTCGACCTCGGGTACGGGGCGGCGCCGTGGACCGCCGTCGAGCTGCTCGGCCGGCTGCGGACCGTCGCGCCCCGCGCGCGCGTCGTCGGCGTGGAGATCGAGCCGGAGCGGGTCGCCGCCGCGAAGCCGTACGAGCGGGACGGGCTGACCTTCCGGCACGGCGGCTTCGAGCTCCCGGTCCCCGGGCGCCCTGCGCTCGTCCGGGCCGCCAACGTGCTGCGCCAGTACGACGAGGACCAGGTCGCCGCGGTGTGGGAGCGGCTGTGCGCGCGGCTCGCACCGGCGGGCGGCGGCTCGCGCGGCGGACTGCTGGTCGAGGGAACCTGCGACGAGATCGGGCGGCGGCACGTATGGGTGGCGCTCGGCCCGGAGGGCCCGCGGACGGTGACCTTCGCGACCCGGCTGGGCTCCCTCGATCGACCCTCGGACCTCGCCGAGCGACTGCCCAAGGCGCTGATCCACCGCAATGTGCCCGGTGAGCCGGTGCACGCCTTCCTGCGCGACTTCGACCGCGCCTGGGCGGCCGCCGCACCGTACGCCTCCTACGGCGCCCGCCAGCGCTGGATCCGCACGGTCCGGGACCTCCGCACCGACTGGCCGGTGACCGACGCACCGTCACGCTGGCGCCAGGGAGAAGTGACCGTGGCCTGGCGGGCATTGGCGCCACGCACCGGCTGAGCGCCGGGACCGGACGCCGGATCCCGGACCGGGCGCCGGGGCCGGGTTCCGGACACCGGTCGCCGATCGCAGACCGCAGACCGCAGACCGCAGACCGCAGACCGCAGACCGCAGACCGCAGACCGCAGACCGCAGACCGCAGACCGCAGACCGCAGACCGCAGGGAACGATCTCCCTGCGTCGTTCGTCACATCGGTGGGGAGATCGTCGTAGACGGCGGGTACCGGGGGAAGTTCGCAGTGAGGCGTGTGGGGGTGCGTGCGCCGAGCGGGCGGGGGCGAAAATCCGACTTCCCACGACCTCTGTCGCTTTGCGCGCGTCCGTGGCACGATCCCTCAGGCGACGGCTAAGTTACTGACGGTAAATCAGCTTTGGGGGCCAGTATGGGTACGGGCAAGCGCGGCCTGCTCGCGGCCGCCGTGACCGTGGTCTGCGCGGTGACCGTGCTGGCCGCGCCCGGCACGGCGTTCGCCGCCCCGACACCCACACCGAGTACGAGCGCGACGCCGAGCGCGTCCCCGACTCCCCCGCCCGGCAAGGACCTTGAGAAGGTCCGCGCGAAGCTCGACAAGCTCTACCACGACGCGGCGGTGGCCACCGACTCCTACAACGCGGCCGAGGAGCGGGCGAAGGAGCAGTCCACCCGGATCGTCGAGCTGGCGAAGAAGATCGTCGAGGGACAGCAGAAGCTGGAGCGGCTCAAGAACCAGGCCGGTGCCGCCGCCCGCGCCCAGTACCGCACCGGCGGGCTGCCGCCCACCGCCCAGTTCCTGCTCAGCGACGACCCGCAGCAGTTCATCGACGGGGCCGGGACGGTGCTGAACGGCCAGCGGGCGACCAACAAGCTGATCGCCGAAATGACCCGCACCCAGAAGGACTTGCGGAGCTACGCCGACGACGCCTCGGCCCAGTGGCAGAAGCTCGAGGCCAACCGCAAGGCCAAGGCGGCCGCCAAGAAGCGGATCAAGAAGCAGATCACCGAGGCCGAGAAGCTCGAATCCCGGCTGGAGAAGAAGGAGAAGGAGCGCCTCGCCGAGCTGGAGCGGCAGGCCGCCTACAAGGCACAGACCGAGTGGCTGGACACCGGCATCCTCGAGGAGGTCAACGGCAAGGCCTCCAAGCAGGGCAAACAGGCCGTCGGGTTCGCCACTTCCCAGCTGGGCAAGCCGTATGTGTGGGGTGCCGAGGGTCCCGACTCCTTCGACTGCTCGGGCCTGACCTCGCAGGCCTGGTCGAAGGCCGGCCACCCCATCCCGCGCACCTCGCAGGAGCAGTGGAAGCAGCTCAAGCACGTCGACATCAAGGCCATGCGCCCCGGCGACCTCATCATCTACTTCGACGACGCCAGCCATGTCGCGATGTACGTGGGCGACGGCGCGATCATCCACGCCCCGCGGCCGGGGCGCACGGTGACGGTCGCGGGCGCGGGTTCGATGCCGATCCTGGGCGTCGTACGACCGGACGCGTGAGCCAGGTCATGTGACGGCCCGCACGTCTCATGACAAACCCGGCCATGTGACCCACCGCACCCCAACCCCCGCCCCATCCGGGGTGATACGTGAGCTTCGTCATCCCTGCTCACCAGGCGGCCTGTCCAACTGCGCTACATATCGCGGCATATGACAAGGGCCTGCGCCCGAGCGACACGGCTCACACCATTCCATCGGAGTGGGCAGTACCGCTATGGTCACCCGACGGTAGGTCGAGGTCCCTCGCCCTGCCCGCCCTCGGGGGGAGGGAAGGAAACCAACACGATGCCCGTACCCATACCGCGGCAGAGAGCGATCCCGGCCGCGGAGAGTGGTCAGGCGCAGGCCGCCGTCCAAGGCGGTCCCCTCAAGGAAGAGGCTCACCGCAACGCCACGACCGGCGGCGCGACCGCCGCCACTCTCACCCTGCTGCTGATCGAGGACGATCCGGCCGGCTCTCCGATCGTGCCCGAACTGCTGGACTCCTCCGGCAAGCCGATCCGTATCCGCACCGCCCGCAACCTCACCGAGGCCGAGCGGCTGCTCACCGACGACGTCCACTGCATCCTGCTGGACCTCGCGCTGCCCGCGCCCGGCCGGGCGCACGGCGAGGACGACGCCGACGAGCTGGCCGTGCTGCGGCACGTGCTGCAGCTCGCGCCCCGGCACGCCGTGCTCGCCCTGACCGCCTCCGGCGACGCCGAGCGCGCCGCCGAGGCCGTGCGCGTCGGCGCCCAGGACTATCTGTTCCGGGACGAACTGGACGGCCGTCTGCTCAGCCGCGCGATCCGCTATGCGGTGGAGCGGAAACGTTCCGACACGGCGGAGCGACGCCTCGCGGAGGGCAGGCTGCGCGCCCAGGAGAACCGTCGGCTGGAGCGCGGGCTGCTGCCCACGCCCCTGCTGGAGGGCTCCTCGCTGCGCTTCGCCGCCCGCTACCGTCCCGGCCGCTCGCGGGCCCTGCTCGGCGGCGACTTCTACGACGCCGTCCGCACCCCCGACGGCACCGTGCACGCCATGATCGGCGACGTCTGCGGCCACGGCCCCGACGAGGCCGCGCTCGGCGTGGAGCTGCGCATCGCCTGGCGGGCACTGACGCTGGCCGGGCTGTGCGGGGACGAGCTGCTGAGCACGCTCCAGGAAGTACTGGAGCACGAGCGCGCGGACGAGGAGATCTTCGCGACGC
Organism: Streptomyces sp. NPDC101151; assembly: GCF_044768335.1. NCBI lineage: Bacteria > Bacillati > Actinomycetota > Actinomycetes > Kitasatosporales > Streptomycetaceae > Streptomyces > Streptomyces sp. NPDC101151. The sequence continues at coordinate 302,279 of NZ_JBIWPP010000007.1, forward strand.
TGTGCACGGTGGACATCGCCCCGGACGGCCGCCGTGCGGGCCTGTGCCTGGCCGGCCACCCGTCCCCGCTGATCGCCCGCCCCGGCCGCACCGCCAAGCTGTTGCCGTACGACAACAACGGCCCCGCCCTCGGCCTGCTCCCCGGCGCCCGCTGGCCGCGGATGCAGGTGGAGCTGGGTGCCGAGTGGAGCCTGATGCTCTACACCGACGGTCTGATCGAGGGCCGGGTCGGCACGGGCGGGGAGCGCCTCGGCCAGGACGGGATGGTGGAGATGATCCGCCGCCAGCTGGCCGAGGGCCTGCGCGGCGAGAATCTGCTGCGGGCCGCGGTGAGCGAGGTACGCGACCTCAACGGCGGCGAGCTGACGGACGACGTGGCGGTCGTCCTGCTGGACAGGACTCCGTAGGCCCGGGCGGGGTCCTGCCGGACCGCCCGCCGCGGGCGCCCTGTGCCGTCAGCGGCCGCCGTTGTACGGCCCGTACGGCCCGTCGCTGCTGCTTCCGCCGCGGCGGCGGCCCCAGCCGCTGCCGCCGGAGGCCTGCTTGAGCGCGGGGCGCACGTCCACGATGTAGACGATGCTCGCGATCACGCCGGCGATCGGCAGGATCGACAGGATCGAGAACAGATAGCTGACCACGAGCGCGATGCCGAGGATGATCAGCCAGAAGATCTTGTTCTGCTTGTCGGCCGCGCGGAAGGCGTCCTCGCGCCGGAACGCGGCGTCGAACAGCCCGAACGCGGCGAGGGCCATCAGGATGATCTTCAAGATCCCCAGGAACCCCGCGAAGCCCAACATCAGCATGCTGCCCACCGCCCGCTCTCTCCTGATCGGTACGTCGTCACCGTACCCGTACAACGGGCCGGACACCCCAGGGGTGCCCGGCCCGTGATCGCCTCGTCGGTCACGGTCACTTCGCCGGCGGGGTCGTCTTCTTCGTGAGGGTGGCCTTGCGGGGGGCCGGGGTCTTGCGCGCCGCGGGCTTCTTCGCCGAGGCGGGCTCGGACTTGGCCTCGGCCGGCTTCGGCTCCTCCTTGACCTCGACCGGCTGGGGCTTGCCCTCGACGACGACGGCCAGTTCCTCGATCTCGTCGGCGGCCTCGCCGCGCCAGGTCTTCACGGCCTGCTCGCCGTGCTCGGCGACCTTCTCGTAGGTCTCACGGGCCTTGACGGCGTACTCGGCGGCGACGCCGACGCCGCGCAGGGCGAGGTCCTGGGCGTTCTCGCCGAACTTCTTCAGGTCGACGTCGAGAGTGCCGATGAACTCGTTGACCTTGGTCTGCAGGGTCGCCTGCGCCTCCTTGGCCCGGGAGGCGGCCTTCTCCTGCACGGCCTTCGGGTCGGTGTTGCGCACGGCCTCGATCCGGGCCGGGGCCTCGGCGCGCAGCTGCTCGACCAGGCCGGGCACCTTCTTGGCCTGCTGGAGGGCGAGGTCGGCGGTGCCGGCGGCGAAGTAGAGCGGGGTCGGGTCGCTGAGGGTCTTGCGCAGGTCGTCGCTGATGGCCATGGTGGTGGTCCTCCCGGATTCGCGTTCGGCTGAGGTTGGTGTGGTCCGCGGTGCTGCGGCCGGGGGCTGACTTGTCGAGGGCCCGCTCACCCGGCCGTCCGCCGCGGACCGGCATCACTGCCGCCGGCCGTGCGGGTGCCGCGTACGGCGGTGTCGCTCGGGACATCGGTGTCGCTGGGCGGTTCCTCCGCGGCCCCCTCACCGAGGTCCTCCGCCGGATCGCCGACCCCGAATCCGTTCTCCTTGCGGAAGGACTCGTAGATCTGGAGCAGCACCTGCTTCTGCCGCTCGTTCAGCGACGGGTCCGCGAGGATGACGGCACGCGTCTCGGCCTCGTCCCGGTCCCGTTCGGCGTCAAGGATGCCGGCGCGGACGTACAGCGTCTCGGCGGAGATGCGCAGCGCCTTGGCGACCTGCTGGAGCACCTCCGCGCTGGGCTTGCGCAGCCCGCGCTCGATCTGGCTCAGGTACGGATTGGACACCCCTGCGGCATCGGCGAGCTGCCGCAGCGAGAGCTGGGCGTTCCGCCGCTGCTCGCGCAGGTACTCACCGAGATTGCCGACGTTGAGCGATGCCATGCCCCCACAGTGCCGCACCTCCGCTAACAATTGCAAGCACCCGCTTGCAAAAGTGTGCCGCGCCACGCGGAGGTTTCACCCGCTCGCCGCAGAGCCGTACGACCCGAGCCACTCCCGGACCGCGCCGAAGTCGGCCTCCGTCAGGCCGTCCCGGTGGTCGACGCGGTGGAGGAGGGCCGGTCGGGGGTGGGAGACGGCGACCCATGAGCGGTCGGCCTCGGTCAGTTCGTCGTCGATCCAGACGAAGGGGCGGCCGGCCGCCCAGGCGACCAGCGGCCGGGTCTTCCAGTGCAGCGGGCCGGGCGGCTCGTCCTCGTCCGGCCACCGGACGACCGGCAGCGGGGGCAGGCCCAGCCAGGGCGCCAGGCAGGTGTTGGCGTCGTCCGTCCAGGTCGTGGCCCACACCAGTTCGCAGCCCAGCTCCGCGAGCCGGCCGCCGAGCGCCGGGTCGACGCGGTTCAGCAGCGGGTGGCCGACGGCGTCCGGCGGCAGGGCGCGGCCCCTGTCGTACAAGGGGTAGGCGCGGTCCGCCGCCCCGAAGGGGATGAGCGGACCGTCGACGTCGAGAAAGAGCAGCATCACCGACCAGGATCAGCCTTCGAGGCCCCGCTCGGCGAGGATGCGGTCGATCCGGGCGCGGTGCGCCTCCTCCCAGTCGTCCAGGCTCTCGGCGGCCTCCTCGGCCACCTCGGCCTGCTCGGCCCGTGCGGCCCGGAGGACCTCCGCCCGGCGGGCGGCCGGCACGGCGACCACGCCCTCCTCGTCGGCCACGACCACGTCCCGGCCTCGATCCGTACGCCCCCGCAACGCACGGGCTCGTTCAGCGGCCGCACGGCCTTCTTCGCGCCCGGGACCGGGATCATGCCCCGGGCGAAGACCGGGAAGCCCCTGTCGCTGACCTCGGCGAGGTCGCGGATCAGGCCGTCGGCGACGAAGCCCACGACACCGCGCCGCTGGGACACCGCGCGGACGTTGCCGCCGGCCGGCGCCCACTCCCGGTCCCCCGACTCCACGACGATCCCCGAGCCGGGCTCCACGCGGTGGATCGCCGCGTGCAGCATCAGGTTGTCGCCGGGCGGGCAGCTCACGGTGAACGCCGGCCCGGCGATCCGCGGCACCTGGGCCCACAGCGGGCGTATGCCGATGTCCATGACCTGGTCGTGGCCGGGCAGGTCGGCGAGGGTCGTCGTGGGGATGTCCCGGAATTCGCCGGCATCAGTCAGGAGTCGAGGATCTGCGCCGCGCGGTCTCGGGCGTGCACCCCGACCCGGCCGCCGCCCGGGCCGAGGTGGACCGGCTGACGGCCGAGCTGGAGGCACATCTGACGTACGAGGAGGAGCAGTTGGTGCCGGCGCTGGACGCCGGCCGACCTCGCGCGGGCGGTCGTCAGAACGGCAGCGGCCGCCCGTGTACGACGTCCAGCCGCGAGACCGCCCGGGTCAGCACCACATACAGCCGGTGCGCTCCCCGCTCCTCCGCCGCCGCGACGGCGGCCGGTTCGACTGCGACGACATGGTCGTACTCCAGGCCCTTGACCAGGCTCGCGGGCACCACGGCCACCCGGGCGCCGAGTTCCTCCGGTCCGGCCGGCTCGATGCCGGCCGCGATGAGCGCGTCCCGTACCCGGCCCACGTCCGCGTCCGCCGCGACGACACCCACCGATCCCTCGTGGGCGAGCGCCTCGCGTACGGCCGTCACGGTGGTGCCGGGCACGTCGTCGGTGGGCCGGAGGGTCAGCTCGCCGTCCGCGCGCAGCGACCTCGCGGCGGGTACGGCCACGTCCAGCCGGGCCAGCAGCCGGTTGGCCAGCTCGACCACCGCGGTGGGAACCCGGAACCCGGTGGTCAGCGGCACCACGGCCGCGTCCGGCTTGCCGAGGTGGCGCAGCTGGGCGTCCCAGCCGCGGGCCGCCCACGGGGTGGTGCCCTGGGCCAGGTCGCCGAGGACGGTCAGCGAGCCGAAGGCGGCCCGGCGGGCGATCGCCCGGCACTCCATCGGCGAGAGGTCCTGCGCCTCGTCCACGACGAGGTGGCCGTACCCCTCCGGGTGCTCGATCAGCCCCGACAGCTCGTCCAGGAGGACGAGGTCGGCGGCCGACCAGCGGGCGGACCTGTACGAGCGCGGCGGGCGCGGCCACAGCAGCGCCGCCTGCTCGCCGGCGTCCAGCAGCCCGTCGGCGGCCCGCGCCAGCGCCCCGGCGTCGCCGAGCAGTCCGGCGAGGACCTCCTCGGGCCGGACCCTCGGCCACATGGTGTCGAGCCGGGCGGTGAGCGCCCGCATCCGCTCGATCTGGCGCAGCCAGGCGTTCGGCGGCGGTCCCGACCGCCGCTCCACCTGCTCCTGCAGCCGCCGCACCACCCGGGCGCGGACCCGCTCGCGCCCGATGGCGTACGGCGGCTCCTCCGCGCGCACCTCGTCGACGATGCCGGTCAGCTGCCCGGCGGTGACCCGCAGCCAGTAGGAGCCGTCCCGTACGGCGAGATCGGTCACGCCCTCGGCGGACACCCGCTCGTACAGCGCCCGGCGCAGCACCTCGGCCATGCGGGCGTCGTGCTTGACGACGGCCGTCGGGACGGGGTCGGTGCCGGTGACCGGGTGGCGGGCGATCTCCTCCAGCAGGGTGGCCTGGCGGACTCCGGTCTCGCCGAGGGAGGGCAGCACCTCGGCGATGTAGGAGAGGAAGGTGCGGTTGGGGCCGAGGATCAGCAGTCCGGCGCGCTGGATCCGCTTGGGGTGGGTGTAGAGCAGGTAGGCGGCGCGGTGCAGGCCGACGGCCGTCTTGCCGGTGCCCGGGGCGCCCTGGACGCACACGGAGACGGTGAGGTCGCCGCGCACGAGGTCGTCCTGCTCGGGCTGGATGGTGGCGGCGATGTCCCGCATCGGGCCGACCCGGGGCCGCTCGATCTCCCGGGCGACGATGCCGCTGACCTGCGACTCGCCCCGGCCGAGCCGCTCGTCCTCCAGACCGGTGAGGTCGGCGGAGTCGCCCCGGCTGCCGGACGCCCAGCCGAACCGGCGCCGGACCTGAACGCCCTGCGGTTCGCGGGCGCCGGCCTGGTAGAAGGCGCGGGAGACGGGGGCCCGCCAGTCGACGACGAGGGGCGGCGCGGCCGGGTCCTCGGTGATCCGGAGCCGGCCGATGTGGTAGCTCTGCCCGCCGTGCTCGGGGTCCGCCGTCGCGAAGTCCAGCCGCCCGAAGAACAGCGGACCGCGGGGCAGTTCGCGCAGGGCCTTGGCCTGGCTGCGCAGCCGGCGGCCGAGGACCTCGGCGTCGGCACCGGAGGCGGAGACGTCCTCGCCGATGACGACCTGTTCGGCGGCGCCGTCGACCATGGCGGCGAGAGCGGCGCGGCAGGCGTCGTGGTAGGCGCGTTCGCCGTGGAGGGTGGCCTCGATGTCCTCGGGGGCGGGGTGGAGTGACGTCATGGCGCCACCGTACCCAAAAAATGCAACTGAGTTAAATATCTTACCGAGTCTCACCTGTCCGGCCGGTGAGCCCGGGAAGCCCCGCCGCCAGCCGCCCGAACGCCCGCTCGGCCGCCCGCACCGCGTCCGGCCTGACCTGCTCCACGCCCTCCCCCGCCGCGATACGGCGCCAGTTCTCCATCGCGAGGATCCGCTGGACGGCGATGATCTGCCCGGCCGCGATCCGGGCGTCGAGACCGCCCCCGAGCGCCTCGGCGAGCGCCGCCTCCGACCGCTCCAGATATCCGTACACCCGCGCCACCAGGGCGGGAGTCCCGTACAGCAGCCGGTGGAAGGCGAGCACCGCCGGATGGCCGTTCAGCCCCGTGACCGGATCGGACCGCTCCAGCCCGTCCAGGAAGGTGCGGCGCAGCGCGTCCAGCGGCTCGGCCGTACCGGCCACCACCCGGGCGGCCTCCGTCTCGTGGTCCGCGATCCGGTGCAGGACCAGATCCTCCTTGGCCGGGAAGTACCGGAAGAGCGTCGGCTTGGAGATCCCGGCCGCGGCGGCGACCTCCGCGACCGACACGGCGTCGAAGCCGCGCTCCAGGAACATCCGCACGGCGGTGTCGGACACGTCCTGGTACATCTGCCGCTTCTTGCGCTCGCGCAGGCCCATCTCACCCATGGGGGGAGCCTACGCAGGGCCGCCCGGGCGGGTGGACCACGCGAGGGCGCCGGCCAGGTACGGGTCGGTCCGGCGCCGGGACGACAAGCCCAGGGAAGCGGTGGCCGCCGCCAGGGTCATCGCGTAGGAGTCGACCGCGCGGCGGACGTTGGGGGCGTCCAGGCTCGCGCCGGTGGCCAGCCGGTCCAGGTCGACGTACGCCGAGCGGACGATCTCGACCCACCGGTACACCCGCCAGTCCTCCTGCCAGTTCCGGGTGAACCGCGCGGGCAGGAGACTCTCCCAGCGGCGGAACATGCGGTCCCGGATCTCCGGCCGGGTGGGGGTGAGGTGCATGTGCCGGACCAGCTCGTAGAGCGGGTCGCCGACCAGGGCCATCTCCCAGTCGATGATGGTCAGGGCCGGCCCGTCGTCGCGGCGCACCAGGTTCCACGGGTTGAGGTCGCCGTGCAGCAGGGCGGGGGACCGGGCGGTGACCTGGTGCCGGGCGAGGATCTCGCGCAGTCTCGGTGCGTCGGGCAGGCCGAGGAAGCGGGCCAGCTGCTGCGAGCCCCTGGGCAGGCCGGCGACCAGCGCCACGAGCTGGTCGCTGAGCCAGCCGTAGAAGCCGAGCCGGCCCGCCACCGGGTCGATCTGGACGTAGTCGACCTCGGTGAGCGCGGCCAGCTGGTCGACGAGGCCGTCCGCCTCGTGCGGCAGCAGACCGCCCACCGGGTGGTCGGGCCCCCGGCCGGGGTCGCGCGGGCCCTCGTAGGTGTGGATGGCGAAGCGGTCCCCGGAGTACGTCCGGATGCCGGAGAGACCCCTCGAGTGACTCTCCCCCAGTGCCAGCACCCGGGGCGCGGCCACCGCCGCCCCGGACCGCTCGATCGCCCTGAGCACGGCGTGCTCGCTGAGAAAGCTGCGTTCGCGCCGGGTGACGTTCACGACCTTGCGGCGGACCACGACGGGAAACGCGGTGCCGGGGACCCACAGCACCGAGTTGAGGTGCGCGGTGCCCTTGAAGATCCGGTCGGCCGGGGCCGCGCCCTCCAGCAACAGGGCGTCGGCGACCGCGGAGCGGGGGAAGCCGGGGTGCTCCGGGACGCGCGGGTCCGGCCTCCAGTCGATCGCCCGGACGACCGGTGCGGGTCGCGCCCCGCCGTCGGCCGGCGCTCCGCCACCGGTCCCCGTCCGCACGCCGGGCCGCACGGAGGCACGCCAGCGGAACAGGATCCCCTCGATCTCCCGCTCCCCCGGCACATGGCCGAGGCGCAGCGGCGCGGCTGCCGCCTCCAGGGCGCGCCGGACCCGGGCCGTCGCCTCGTCCAGGCTCTGCTGGTCGAAGGACTCGTCCAGGGACAGCGCGGCCCGCATCACGTCCGGGTACACCGACTGGGCCTGCTCGAAGGCGACGTAGTGACGCAGGTCCCTGGTCACACCGTTGACGGCGGCGGGGCGGACCTCCCGCATGGCGCGCACCCACGCCTCGACGACCTCGTCGCGCTGGTGTTCCGGGTAGCGCATCCGGACCAGATGGGTGGCGAGGTCGTGCAGCGGATCGCCGTAGGTGGCCAGTTCCCAGTCGACGCGGACCAGCGGCGGGGCACCGCCGTCGGGCAGGATCACGTTGTCGCGGTGCAGGTCCGTGTGGAGCAGGCTGTAGGGCCGGCGGGACATGGCGGGGGCCCGGTCGGCCAGCCGGGTCAGGGCGTCCTCGGGAATGCCCAGGGCGGCGAACAGGCCGCCGAAACACGCCCGGTTGGGCTGCCGGATCTGCAGGTCGGCCATCCGGGCGAGGGCGCGCAGGAAGCCCTGGCTGTCGGTGAAGTTCCGGGGCCACAAGGGCGGCAGGGGCGGCAGCGCGGCACTGCTGCGCACCTGGGCCGTCTCGGCGAGCAGGCCCGCCAGCGCCCTGATCAGCAGGCCGTCGACGGGCTTCCCGTCGGCACAGACGCTGGAGAGCGGCTTCCCTTCCACATAGCTGTGGATGGCGAAGCCGGCTCCCTCGGCCAGGCATTCGGGGACGTTCGGCAGAACGCCCCCGACGGCCCGCAGGACCGCCGCCTCGTTCGGCCACGTCCGGATCACCACGGGCACGGCGCCCTTGCGCGGGACCCGCACGGTCACGACGGTCCCCGGCCGGCGGCCGATCAGCCGGGCCATCGGCTCGTCCAGCGGCACCACGTAGTTCCGGTTGTGGAAACCGCTGATCTCCCGCCCGGTCGCGGCGGCACGAGCCACGAACGCCTGGCACACGGCACGGGGCAGAGCTCGGCCGGCGCGTCCCCCCGTCATGTCGCGGGGGACGGGTGGTGCGCCCACTGGCCGCTCCGGGGTTCGATCGCGCTGCGCTGGAGGGGGACGAAACGGGTCGGGGAAACGCTATCTCCCCGGCTGACGGACGACACGACGAGCGGCCGGTCGAGCGGCCCAACGGGTGGCCGGCCACTCATTCGTGCCAGGTCGGCCGAGGCCGGCTCGTTCGCCGTCCCATACGCAGAAATCCGAGCGGTCGCTCAGACGGTGCGGGCATGCTAGCGCACGGCGGGCTCAGGCCCGGTGACCGCACCTCCGCAACAATTCCAGCAGCGGCTCAAGGGATCTCACCACACACTCGGCTCCGGCCTCGCGCAGGATCTTCCGCTTCTCCTCGTTACGCGCGTAGCCGAGAAACGCCACACCGGCCCGCTGCGCCGCGGCGAGGTCCGAGGGTGCGTCACCGATCATCAGGGCGGCGGAGGGCGCGGCACCGATCGCGTTCAGCGCGCGGTTGAGGCAGTGCGGGTCCGGCTTGAGACGGTGCAGGTCCTGGGTGCGGCCGTAGACGTGGGGGGCGAAGCAAACGGCGGTGCCGCGCCTTTCGAGGTAGGCCCGGACCACCCGGGGCGAGTTGTTGGTGGTGATGGCCAGGCGGGAGCCGACGGCCCTCCAGGTGCGTATCAGAGGGTCGGCGTAGGCGGTCGGCAGGGCGGAGGCGGCGGCCCGCAGTTCCTCCTGGGTGAGCCGTTCCTCCAGCTCGGCGACGAGATCGCTGCCCGGGTGCCGGCGGTCCACGGCGCGCAGCACGACCTGTGGGTCGAGCGTGCCCCGCTCGGTCTCGGTGAGCAGCCCGCGCAGGCCCTGCAGCTCGAGCCACTCCACCAGCTCCGCGGCCACCCGTTCCGCCTTGTGCCCGGCGAACAGACGGCAGATCGGCCCGTCGAAGTCCCACAGGACGACGTGGGCGGGTGTGATCAGTTCCTCTAGCTTCTCGATCTCGTTCGCATCAGAAGTCGCATCAGAAGTCACTAGGAGAGTGTCAGGTCCGTCGTGATGGTTTCCCAGAGGGCGTCGAACCACTTCTGTGATTGCTCCACGAACGCGGCGTCCCGCTGACCGGCCCGCTTCTCGAAGGAGAACAGCAGGGACTCGGAGCCGACCGTGTCGTACATCTCCAGCATTCCGCCGTCCGTCGGCTCCTCGCGACGCGTGATCATGTAGTACGCGTACAGCGCCTCCGCGCCGTTGAGCAGGTACAGCTTCGCCGGCGGGGTGAACGGCAGGGCCCGGAAGGTGACCTGCACATCGATGTCGTGGGTGGAGCGCAGCGCCTGCAGGTTGTACTGCAGGACCTGGCCCTGGGCGTTGCGCATCGCCAGCCAGCGCTGGTGCACGACGTCGTCGTCGCCGCGGGCGTCGACCGAGACCGGGAAGGCGAGGTTGATGTCCCGGGACGGCAGCAGGATGCGCACGTCGATCCGGTCGGGGCGGATACGGCCCTCGTGGATCAGCCGGAGCGGCTCACCGAGGGCGGGGAGCAGGGACTGCGCGGTCAGGCAGGCCGCGTCGATGCGCACGTGCGGCGCGGAGAAGGCCTCGGTCAGCCGGGGGGCGAGGCCCACCATCGTCGGCTGGGGTTCGTCGTGGGCGGGGACCGGCTCGGCGATGCGCGGCGGGCTGCCCTTGGACACGTTGCTGAGCAGACCGTCGTCGGCGAGTGCCCTGATGGCCTGGCGTACGGCGCCGCGCTCCACACCGAACTCCTCGGCCAGCTCGGCCTGGGTGGGCAGCCGCTCGCCCGCCCTCAGGTCGCCGGCGCGGATGCGTTCCCGCAGGATGTCGGCGATCTGCTGGGCCGTGAGCCTTCTGCTGCCGTTCACTGCCACGTTCTCCTGGGCCACAACCAAACGCTACAACCCTGATCCATCTAAGGGGAGTTGTTGTGAAGTTGTTTGTGAGTAGGTACCAAGTGGGGACAACATAATCAGAGTTGGTTGCCAACTTGGTCAAGTTGGCAGACCGGAAGGGGGAACCACCATGCCCGCCCTCGCACTCCTCTGCGCCGTCTTCGTCGTCGGCTTCGAACAGCTCGTCCAGTGGAAGTACGGCGCCGCCGGCCTCATCGGCCTGCTGCTGCTCTCCGTGGGCATCAAGGCCAAGAGCCCGGCGGTCAGCTCCGCCGGCGCCGTACTGCTCGCAGTGCTCCTCGCGGGCCCCGCCCTGTGACCCGGCCCGCCCCGAGCGGACCTACGACGTCAGCACCAGGTCTGAACTGATCGTCTCCCACAGCGCGTTGAACCACAGGTGGGACTGCTCCACGAAGGTGGTGTCGCGCAGGTCGGCGCCCTGCTCGAAGGGGAACAGCAGCGAGCGCGTGCCCTCCGCGTCGTACATCTGCAGGTGCTCGTGGTCGATCTGCCGTTCGCGGCGGGTGAGCGTGTAGTACGCGAACAGCGCCTCCACGCCGTTGAGCAGGTACAGCTTGACCGGCGGGGTGAACGGCAGCGCCCGGAAGGAGACACGCACATCGATGCCGTGCGTGGTGCGCAGGGCCAGCAGGTTGTGCCGCAGCACCTGGCCCTGGGCGTTGCGCTGGGCCAGCCAGCGCCGGTGCAGCAGACCGCCGTCGGAGGCGTCCACCGGCGCCGGGAAGGCGAGGTCGATGTCCCGGCTGGGCAGCAGCAGCCGGACGTCGATCTTGGCCGGTTTCAGCCTTCCGGCGTGGATCTGCCTGAGCGGCTCTCCGATCGCCATCGTGAGCGAGACCGAGGTCAGGCAGAGGGCGTCTATCTCCACGTGCGGGGCGGCGAAGGCGGCCGCGATGCGTGGCGCGAGGCCCACCATGGTGGGCTGCGGCGGGGCCGCGGGGCCGGCCGCGGGGCGGGCGTGCGCCGGAGGTGCGGCGACGGTGGCGGGGCTGCCCTTGGACACGTTGGTGAGCAGGTGCTCCGAGTGCAGAATGCGCAGCGCCTCCCGGACGGCACCGCGGTCCACGCCGAATTCGTCGGCCAGCTTGGCCTGGGTGGGCATGCGCTGACCCGGGCGCAGCGCACCGGAGCGGATCCTGGCGCGCAGCTCGTCGGCCACCTCTCGGTGTGACGTGCGTGACCGCTGTGGCCTCTTCCGACCACTGGCGGAGACGTGTTCCGGGTCCACGAACAAACACTACAACTTCCCGCCATCTTCCGGCAGTTCACGGGAAGGTGGTTATGAGCCGCTTCCAAGCGGAGATAAGTACAGTGAAGTTGGTAGCCAACTTGAACAACATGGTCGAGCTTCCCAGTGGTTGGCCGATCGGGCTCCCTTCCGGAGGGGAGCCGGGAGCCCGTACCGGGGGCGGCCACCGGAGCGCACAGTCACAACTGAACAGCCTGCACAGCCACAACTGAACATCGGCAGAGCACAGCCACAACTGAACAGCTCGCTACGGATGAACAGTCGGCGTCGTCAGAAGAAGGGGAGCCTCAGAACAGATCCGGGCACCACGGTCGCCCGGACGTGCGAAACAGGGCGTCGGCCTTCCGGGCGGCGCCCTCTCGTTCTTCCCCGACCAGCCCGAGGGCAGCGAGCCGCAGCAGGGACTCGTCGCCGAGCCAGATCCTGGCCAACTCGGCCACCGGCAGCGTGAGATCGGCCGTGGCGCCGCCGGCGGGCGTGCAGGACGCACCCTGCGGCGAGACCTCCAGCCGAAACCGCCCCCCGGCGAGCCGGTCCTTGTCCACGACCTCAAGCACGAGCGCGCCCGCCGCCTCGTACGTCCGCGCCTCGAGGGCCCGTACGACGTCCAGGATCCGCACCCACAGCCAGTCCGCCTGCTCGGTGACCCGGGCCGCGCGCGGGTCGGGCAGGAAGAACGGCAGCAGATCGTCCGGGCCGCGCCAGCCGCTCTTGACCTTCGTGATCCAGTCGATCGAGCACAGGTACCGCCACAGGGCGCACTCGGCCGCCGGGGTCGCGGCGATCAGCCAGTTGACGTCGGCGGTGTTGTGCGGCTGCTTGCCGTGCCAGGAGTCGTCGGACTCGTAGGACACCAGGCCGTCGACCTCGCCGGAGGCGGAGCGGTGGACGGCATAGAACGGCTCGGTCCAGTTGCTGCCGAAGCGGACGGCACCGGTGTTCAGCTGCCACCACAGCTCGTCCCGGCTGACCGCGCCTGGCTGGGCGCGGCGGACCCGCTCGTGCAGCTCGGGGCCGAGCTTGCGGACGTCCTCGGCGTCCACGAGGTCGATCCGGCCACCGTCCTCGGGTCCGGACCAGCGGGGGTCGAGGCCGGCCCGCGGGACGTCGACGGTCCACTCGGTCGTCCAGGTCGCGGGGCCGAAGCCGTAGCGGCCGTAGATCGGGTACTCGGCGGCGATCAGGTTGGCGACGACGTCGCCGCGCTCCTTCGCGGCCGCCAGGTCCCGGCTCATCATGCGGGTCAGCAGGCCGCGGCGGCGGTGCGTGGGAGTGACGGTGACGTTGGAGATGGCGTCCGCGGGAACCGGCGTGCCGCCCACCGCGGTGATCTCCTGGTCGAAGGAGCGGAACGTCGCCACACAGCGGCCACCGTCGAAGGCGCCGAGCAGACGGCCCTCGACGAACTGCCGGCGCCGTGCCTCCAGATGCTCGGCCGCCAGCACCGGCTCGTGCAGGAACCCGGTCCTCACGGCGCGCTGCCAGTCGGCGAACTCGGCCTCGGTGACGGTGCGGACGTCGATCGTCATGAGGTCACCGTAGGCACGCGGCCCGGGCCCTGTCGCGCGGATTTCTCCCGCCCGCCGGCGGCCCCCGTCAGGTCAGCAGATCGTCCACCTGCGCCTCGCCCACCCGATAGCGGCGGGCGATCTCCCCGCTGCATTCGTCGGTGGTGCGCTGCAGCCGCTGGCGGCGCCGGGAGACCTCCTGCTCGTAGCGGACCAGGCGGCCCATGGCGGTGGTCAGTTCCAGGTCGGTACGGGCCTCCAGGTCCGACAGCTCGACCTCGCCGAGCATCTCCGCAGCCAGCAGCCGGTACTCCTCGTTGTGCGGGGTGCCGAGCGTGACATGGCGGGCCGAGGAGCGGTGGCGGGCCGGGGCGTCGGTGAGGATCTCCGGGAGCCGCTCCACCACGGAGGCGTCCGCGGGCGCCGGCACGGACGCCCGGCCGCGCCGGGCCAGTTCCGCGCGCAGGATGTCGATCCGCCCCTGCAGCAGCCGCCGCACATAGCTGAGGTCCGCCTCGTCGCGCTGGGCGTCACGGCGCAGGGTGCGCAGTTCGGGCAGACTCAGCAGGGCCAGGTCGTGCTCCGGCGGCTCCGCGGGCAGCGACGGGCCGGGTGGGCTGTCGCCGCGCTGCGCGGGCGGCCGGTGCGTCCCCAGCCGCCCGGTACTCGGTGTGCTCATGTGCGTGTGACCGTCCCCTCGACCGGCGTGTGGAAGCATCGTGCCACCCCAAGTGGCCGCTATGTGACCGAGTGCCCCCGAACGGCCCCAGATGGGGGCTTAAGGATCATTAATGGACCGCTGGTGACCGTGGCAGGGCCACCCGGCATGATGGTCCGCATGCGTGCGGTGGTGCAGAGGGTGGACGGCGCGAGCGTCGTCGTGGACGGCGAGACGGTGGGCGCGATCGAGGGCGAGGGCCTGTGCGTCCTGGTCGGCGTGACCCACGAGGACACCAAGGAGAAGGCGGCCCAACTGGCCCGCAAACTCTGGTCGATCCGGATGCTGCACGACGAGAGGTCGTGCAGCGACATCGACGCCCCGCTGCTCGTCATCAGCCAGTTCACCCTCTACGGGGACGCCCGCAAGGGCCGCCGCCCCACCTGGAACGCGGCCGCGCCCGGCGATGTCGCCGAACCGCTGGTCGACGAGGTGGTCGCCCGGCTGCGCGCCCTGGGCGCGACGGTGGCGACGGGCCGGTTCGGGGCGCAGATGCGGGTCTCCCTGACGAACGACGGCCCGTTCACCGTGCTGCTGGAGATCTAGTGCCGCGGCACTAGGACTCCTGGGGGCTCTGGGACTCCGGGGCTCTGGGACTCCGGGGCTCTGGGACTCCGGAGGCTCTGGGACTGCCGGCGAGACCTAGGGTTCGACGACCGTCTCCTGGGCGGCCGCCGTCTCCCCCGCCACCAGGCGGGCATCGGTCGCCACGTTGCGCTTCACCAGGGCGAGGGCGATCGGGCCCAGTTCGTGGTGGCGTACGGACGTCGTCACGAAGCCGATCTTGCGGCCGTCGGGGCCCTCGTCCGCGAGGCGGATCTCGGTGCCGTGCACCGGCAGGTGGACCTCGCTGCCGTCGAGGTGCAGAAAGACCAGCCGGCGGGGCGGCTTGCCCAGGTTCTGTACGCGGGCCACCGTCTCCTGGCCCCGGTAGCAGCCCTTCTGGAGGTGGACCGCGGTGCCGATCCAGCCCAGCTCGTGCGGGATGGTGCGGTGGTCGGTCTCGAAGCCGAGGCGGGGGCGGTGGTGCTCGACGCGCAGTGCCTCATGGGCCAGCAGTCCGGCCGCGGGACCCGACTCGGCGGCGAAGGACTCCAGGCCGGCGCGGGGGAGGAAGAGATCACGGCCGTACGGCGTCTCGCGTACGACGACGTCCTTCGGCACCTCGGCGATCGAGCCGGCGGGCAGCTGGACGACCGCGAAGTCGGCGGTGCGGTCGGCGACCTCGACCCGGTAGAAGAATTTCATGGACTCCAGGTAGGCGATCAGCGCCTCCTGGGTGCCGGGCTCCACGTGGGCCCAGACCGTCGTACCGTCGTCCACCAGGTACAGCGCGTGCTCGATGTGGCCGTGCGCGGACAGGATCAGGGCCTCGGTGGCCTCGCCGGCGGACAATTCGCTGACGTGCTGGGTGAGCAGCAGATGCAGCCAGCCGAGGCGGTCCTCGCCGGTCACGGTGACCACCCCGCGGTGGGAGAGGTCGACGAATCCGGTGCCGTCGGCGAGGGCACGCTGCTCGCGGAACAGGTCGCCGTAGTGGGCGGCGACGCCTTCGTCCACACCCTCGGCGGGGACGGCGCCGGGCAGCGACAGCAGGGGGCTCTTCATACGGGCAAGCCTACGACGTGGTACTTGAACTCTTCAGAGAACAGTCCTTGCAGCGGCCGAAGATCGCGAAGTGCTTCATGTCGGTGTCGAAGCCGAACTCTCCGCGCAGCTTGGCCGTGAAGTCCGCGGCAACCTCCACGTCCGCCTCGATGACGTTCTCGCAGTCGCGGCACACCAGATGCAGATGGTGGTGGCGGTCGGCGAGGTGGTAGGTGGGCGCGCCGTGCCCGAGGTGGGCGTGGCTGACCAGGCCCAGTTCCTCCAGCAGCTCCAGCGTGCGGTAGACGGTGGAGATGTTGACCCCCGACGCCGTCTTCCTCACCTCGCCGAGGATTTCGTCGGGGGTCGCGTGCTCCAGGGTGTCCACGGCTTCGAGCACGAGTTGCCGCTGCGGCGTCAGCCGGTAGCCGCGCTGCCTGAGGTCGCTCTTCCAGTCGGTGCTCACCACACTGGAAAGTCTAGGGCCACCGGCGGCCGGGCCTACTTGAAGAAGGCGATCCCGTCGTCCGGCAGATCGTCGGGGAGGGCCTTGGCCCAGCGCTCGACGTCCTCCGGGGTGACGACCTTCTTCAGCTGCGCCGACATGTAGGGGCGCAGCTCGACCTCGGGGGTCTGCTTCTCGCCGACCCACATCAGGTCGCTCTTGACGTAGCCGTACAGGCGCTTGCCGCCGCTGTAGGGGGCGGAGGCGGCCGTGCGGGCCACGGCGTCCGTGACCAGGTCGATCTGCGGCTTCTTGGCGGCCATCTCGCCGTACCAGATCTCGATGACGCCGTCGTCGCGGGTCATCGTCACCTCGACCTTGCGGTCGGCGTCGATCCGCCAGAAGCCGGACTCCGACTCCAGCGGGCGGACCTTGTTGCCGTCGTTGTCCAGCGCCCAGGTGTGGGAGTGGTACTCCAGGAAGTCCCGGCCGTCGTGGGTGAAGGTGACCTCCTGCCCGAAGTTGCACTTCGCCGAGCCGGGAAAGTCGTGGACGCCCGCGCCGGCCCAGTTGCCGAGCAGGAAGGCGAGGGGGACAAGGTCCTTGTGGAGGTCGGACGGGATCTCGATCATGAGAGGAAGTTCCTAGAGATGGTCAGCGCTGGCCCTGGTACAGCTTCTTCACGGTCAGTCCGGCGAAGGCGAGAACGCCGACGCAGACCAGGACCAGCAGGGTTTCGAAGAAGATCTCCACGGGTGCTCCTTGAGCGAGGGTGGGCGTACGACAGAGCCGGGCCCCAGCTTACGCGTCCGGGACCGGGCTCTCCTGGCGAGGTGGGCCCTCACGGGCCCTTGGGGGATCAGCCGAGCAGCTGGCCCTGGAGGGTGACCGTCTGCTGGAACGGGACGGCCACGGCGGTGCCCTTCCGGGACTGCAGGATCACCGCGTACACGTCCCCCGCGGCGAGGTAGGCCTGACGGACCTGCTCGGCACCGTACGGCTTCGCCTCGACGTAGGCGGTGCGTTCGATCCCCGAGACCGCGGCCGCCTCGGGGAAGCCCTCGTCGAAGACGGCCTCGCCGGAGCCGCGCAGCTGGCGGGCCGGGGTGCCGTAGGCGACGTTGTCGCTCGCGAACTTCGTGTCCACCAAGTTCGCCGTGTCGAACTGCAGCAGGTAGATGCGGGTCCGGGTGCCGTCCCGGGTGGTCCAGCCGCGGGCCGCGATGTGGCGCAGACCGGTGTCGACGAGCTTCTGCCGCAGCTCGTCCCGTTCCGCCTTGAGCGCGTACTCCTCCAGGTAGTCCTCCGTCGCCAGCCAGCCGTCCGAGCCGCGCAGCGTCTTGTCCTCCTCCGCCCCCTTGGGCGCGGGCAGGAGCAGGGCGCGCAGGTCGGCGTAGTGGGTGCCCGCCCGGTTCGTGTCGGCGAAGGGCGCGGGACTGCCGGAGGGCAGCGGCGGCCTGGTCAGCTCCGGGTAGTCCCAGCGGCCGTCCGACTCGGTGGCCAGCCCGGGGACGTCCGCCCGGTCCATGCGGGTGATCCCGTACGCCGTTCCCGCCCCGGCCACCGCGAAGACCATGACGGCCGCGGTCCAGCGCAGCACGGCCCGCAGGGCGCGGCGGTCCTTGGCGGGGGCGGGCGGCTGGGCCTCGGGGAGAGCCGGCACCGCGGGCTGCGGCGCGGTCACAGCCGTTGTGTCCTGCGCCATTTCCTGCGCCATTTCCTGTGCTGTCTCCTGTGTTGTCTCCTGCTCGCTCATACGGCCACCCCCGGTTCGGCGATGCGGTCGAGCTGGTTGCGCACGAGACCCGCGACTCCGTCGGTGTCGAGCGGCTGCGCGCCGTCGGCGGTGACCGTGACCAGGATGTCGCCGACATACGCGGAGCAGAACATCTTGTCGAGGTCCTCTTCGGTCCCCTTGGGCGACCGGAAACACTTGGCGTTCTTGTGGCCCTTGATCTCCGGCCCGGCCCGCAGGCCGCCCAGGGCGCCGAGGAACGCGTTCTGGAACGTCGAGATGGAGCGGACCGCGGCCTTGTCCTCCATCTGGGCCAGCACGATGGTCACCGAGTAGATGCCCTCGTTCCACAGATAGGCCTCTGACTGCCCGCTGAAATAGCTGCGCATGGCCATGCCCTTGACGCGCTGCCGGTCGATCTGCCGCTCCAGTTGCAGGCGCCGGGACCGGGGCAGCCCCTTCAGCGACTCCTTCCGCAGAGCCGTGGCCTGGGCGCCGCTGAGCTGTGCGTCGGAGCCGAACTCCCCGATGTCGGGGCCGTGGGTCCAGGTGCCGGTCCCGTACGGCACGAGCATGCCGGCGAGCCCGTGCCGCGCCTCCGCCTTGTCCTTGTCGGCCGTCACCTCGGGGAACTTCCAGGCGGGCGCACCGGCGTCGCGGTCGGCCCCGTCCACGGTCACGACGGTGTAGCCCACCCCCGCGACGAGGGCCCCGGCGAGCAGCACGGACCCGGCGATGGCGGGGATACGACCCCGACGGCGGGGCTTCGAGGCCTCCGCGGCGGGCTCGACGGGCGCGGTGGTGTCGACGGGCACAGGAGGCTCGACGAGCGCGGCGGGCTCGACGGGCGCGGTGGTGTCGACGGGCACAGGAGGCTCGACGGGCGCGGTGGTGTCGACGGGCACAGGAGGCTCGACGAGCGTGGTGGGCTCGACGGGCGCGGTGGTGTCGACGGGCACAGGAGGCTCGACGGGCGCGGTGGGCTCGGCCGAGGCTCCCGATTCGGCCGGCTCACTCGGCAGGGACTCGTTCTGCTTCTCGGTCACAGCCGCTCCATCTGCCGCTCGGCCAGGTCCATGATCGCCTTCTTGCCGATCGGCTTGTCGCTGTAGACCCAGATCTCCATCGAGATGTCCCCGCGCCAGGCCTGCGCCTCGGCGCTGTAGAGGGACGACTGGTTGTGGACGTACGCCCTGCCGTCCCCGGTTCCGGGGATGCTCCAGCTGTCGGTCGCGGGCTCGGCCTCCGCCCAGTCCTGGAGGTTGTGGCTGGCGTCGACGGCCGCCAGGGAGTCGTCCTGCCGGTACTGGACCAGCCGGATCTCCGCGCTGTACGAGCTGCCGGCCCTCCAGCCGGTGACGGCCGCCCGGCGGAACTCGTCCGTCACGAGAGCGCTGAACTTGTCGCCCGGATTGTCGTAGCTGTCGGCGTACGTGGCCAGGTCCATCCAGCCGTCACGGGGCAGCCAGTCCGCCTCCCGCGCTCCGTCCGGCTTCTTCAGCAACAGCTTGCGCAGGTCGCCGTCCGTCCTGAGCCTGCGGTCCTGCGCGGCCGGGAGCGGCTCGACGTCGCCCTTGGCCTGCTTGATCACCGGCTGGGACAGCGACGGCAGCTTCGCGGGCTCGCGACCGGCCTGGACGACGTACCCGGCGCAGGTGCCGGCGACCACGCCCAGCAGGGCGGCCGCTCCGATCAGCGCGGTCGTACGGCCACGTCGGCGGGGCCGGGACTCGGCGGACGCGTCAGACGCGCCGGACACGGATGCGTCCGGCGCGCCGGATCTCTCTTCTGGTATTTCCAAGACGTCCCCCAGGACAATGGGAAGCACGGATTCCGTCACCCGCGCCGCACAGAAGACCCATGGCATGTGCATGGAGTTGTAGGGGAACGGATTACGATTCGGCCATGGCGAAGAAGCTCGTGATCAAGGTGACCGCCGGAGCCGACGCCCCGGAGCGCTGCTCGCAGGCCTTCACGGTGGCGGCGGTGGCCGTGGCGAGCGGCGTCGAGGTCTCGCTGTGGCTGACCGGTGAGTCGTCCTGGTTCGCGCTGCCGGGACGGGCCGCCGAGTTCGTGCTGCCGCATGCCGCGCCGCTGCCCGACCTGATCGACTCGATCCTCGCGGCCGGCCGGATCACGCTGTGCACGCAGTGCGCCGCCCGGCGCGAGATCACCGAGAAGGACGTCCTGGAGGGCGTACGGATCGCGGGCGCGCAGGTCTTCGTACAGGAGGCGCTGGGGGACGAGACGCAGGCGCTCGTCTACTGAGACGCGGCCGCTACGGGCGGGGGCGTTTCTTGCCGTCCAGCTCGTCCCACCACTCGTCGGACTTCGGGTCGCCCGAGGGGTCGTCCCACCAGCGGTCCTCGGGGCCGCGCCGGTTGGCCACCATCGCGGCGACCGGCGGGATGACCATGGCGACCACACACATCCCGACCGCCGCGGGAACCGACCAGAGACGCACCACGGCCCACGCCAGGACGAAGAGACCGATGCAGGTCCCCATCATGGCGAGGTACAGATGACGCCGCCGTGCGTACATGAGTCCAGGGTAGGTCCGGGCACGGGCTTCGGCGCGGTCCCTGGACGGAGGCGCAAGAGGCCGGAACGAAGGCCGGCGAGTGCCGACGGACGGAGTCCGGCACAGCGGCTCGAAGCCTGCGCAGCAGTGCGAGAGGCGCGTCAAAGAGGGGTCGGATGACGCCGCCGTGCGTACATGAGTCCAGGGTAGGTCCGGGCAGGCGGAAGGGCCGCACCCCAGGCGTCCAACCCGGGGGGTGCGGCCCTTCAGCCGGTTCTGAGGTTGCTCAGACCGCGATCGCGACCTCGGCAAGGCCGCCGTGCTGGGCGACGACCGTGCGGTCGGCGGTGGCGCCGGGGACGAGGGCGCGGACGGTCCAGGTGCCCTCGGCCGCGTAGAAACGGAACTGCCCGGTGGCGGAGGTCGGGACCTCCGCGGTGAACTCACCGGTCGAGTCCAGGAGCCGGACGTAGCCGGTCACCGGCTCGCCGTCGCGGGTCACCTGACCCTGGATCGTGGTCTCGCCGGGCTTGATCGTCGAGGCGTCGGGGCCGCCGGCCTTCGCTCCACACATGTCTTTCTCCAGAGGGGTCTGACCAGAGGTCGGTCGGGATGGGGTTACTTGTTGGCGCCGAGCTCGATCGGCACGCCGACGAGGGAGCCGTACTCGGTCCAGGAGCCGTCGTAGTTCTTGACGTTCTGCACGCCCAGCAGCTCGTGCAGCACGAACCAGGTCAGGGCCGAACGCTCACCGATGCGGCAGTAGGCGATCGTGTCCTTGGCCAGGTCCACGTTCTCCTCGGCGTACAGCTCCTTGAGCTGGTCGTCCGACTTGAAGGTGCCGTCGTCGTTGGCGTTCTTCGACCACGGGATGTTGCGGGCGCTCGGGACGTGGCCCGGGCGCTGCGACTGCTCCTGCGGGAGGTGGGCCGGGGCGAGCAGCTTGCCGGAGAACTCGTCGGGCGAGCGGACGTCGACGAGGTTCTGCGAGCCGATGGCCGCCACGACGTCGTCGCGGAAGGCGCGGATGGACGTGTCCTGGGCCTTGGCCTTGTAGTCCGTCGTCGCGCGCTCGGGCACCTCGGTGCCGTCGACCAGCTCGCGGGCGTCCAGCTCCCACTTCTTGCGGCCGCCGTCGAGGAGCTTCACGTTCTCGTGGCCGTAGAGCTTGAAGTACCAGTAGGCGTAGGAGGCGAACCAGTTGTTGTTGCCGCCGTAGAGGATCACCAGGGTGTCGTTGGCGATGCCCTTCTTCGACAGGAGCTTCTCGAAGCCCTCCTGGTCGATGAAGTCGCGGCGGACCGGGTCCTGCAGGTCCTTGGTCCAGTCGATGCGGATCGCGTTCTTGATGTGGTTCTTCTCGTAGGCGGACGTGTCCTCGTCCACCTCCACGAGGGCGATGGTGGGGTCGTCCAGGTGCTCCTGGACCCAGTCGGCGTCTACGAGGACGTCGCTGCGGCTCATGCTCTTTCTCCTCCGGGGCAGTTACGGCGAGGCGTACGAGTGCGAAGGGGCGCGCCCGGGACCGGGCGACGCACGGGTGCCCTACCAGCAGGGCGGCTGAGGGATGCGGAAGTGCGCGGACTTCCGCTCAGAAGGGGCGACAGAGCATGGCGGCAACGCGGCACAGGTCCACTGCCCGCCGCTTCGTGAGATCCGCCTGTCGCTTCATGGCCCCGATCGTAGGGACGTACGGGCGGGCGTGTCACCGGCGTGTCGGATCCTGAGATGCGATCGTCCGGATTGTGGGACAAGAAAGCGCCCGGAGCGTCGTGGGACGATCTCCGGGCGCTTTCCGTGGGTCACGCATCTGCGGTACGGACGCGGGTGTCTCGCCTGCCGGACACCCGCGGTTTCACCGGCTGTCGTACTACCCCGCCGACTACCCCGCCAGCTTGACGTCCGAACCCTTCACGCTGATCTCCACGCCGTCCTCGGCGGCCTGCACCTTGTCCAGCTTGATGCCGCCGGGCAGCTGGTCGATGGCCTGCTGGAAGTCGGTGATCTGGCGGATGCGGCTCTCCGCGATGGCGGCGCCGCCGAGCGCGGGCAGAGTGTCCGCATGCACCCTGACCTGGTCGTTCTCGACGGTGACCGTGCTGAGGACGTACACCGGGTTGGGCAGCTTGGTGCCCAGGACGGTGGCGTCCACCGCGACCTTGATCTTGCCGTTGCCGCCGTCGGAGAGGCCGACGACCTGGGCGGTGACGCCCGGAGCGACCTGGGTCGGCTCGGACTTGGCGGTCTTCAGCAGCTCGTCGTACGCGATCGTCGCGGTGCCGCTGGCGCTGGCCGCGGTGGCGGAGCTGTAGTCGCCGGAGAAGTCGACGCCCTTCATGTCGGCCTTGAGGTCGTCGATGCGGATCGTCTTGCCGCCCGTTCCGGTGGCCGCCTGGTAGTCCTCGATGCCGACCTCGACGTCGTCCAGGGAGCCGCCCGCCACCTGGGTGAGGAAGGGGAAGCCCTTGATGCTCACGTCCGGGGTCGACGCCAGGTTCTCCGTCGCCTTCAGCTTGTCCGCGGCCTCGCCCTCGGCGAAGTGCACGGCGACGCGGTCGACGATCACGAAGAGGCCGCCCAGGATCACGACGAGGATCAGGATTATTCGCAGGGCGCGCATGTGGTGTTTCCCCCGGGTCGGCGGTGGTGTACGGCTACGCCACGGTAACCCCGCGGGGCTCGGCCGGGCGGGAATTGTGGATCACTTGTGACAGGGCGCGGGTGGGTGGGGTGCGGGGTTCCACCGTAGGGGTGCGGGTGCGTGCCGGGTGCGGGTGCGTGGGGACTGATCGCGCAGTTCCCCGCGCCCCTTGGGCAGACTGCGGACCAGCCGACTCAGGGGCGCGGGGAACTGCGCGCCAAGCCACGACGGACCCGCACCCGGCAACGCAGCCCCCTGACGGCGCTCAGCCGAGGGCGCGTCCCAGTACCCAGACCACCGGGGCCGCCGCCGACAGGGGCAGTGCCACGCCCGCCGTGAAGTGGACGAAGCGGGAGGGGTAGTCGTAGGCGGCGACCCGGTGGCCGACCAGGGCGCAGACCGCCGCCGCAGCTCCCAGGGCGGCGCCCTTCGTGCCGAAGCCCGTCATGCCGCCCACCGCGATGCCCGCGCCCGCCGCCGCGAGCAGCGCGACGACGACCGAGGCGGGGGTGGGCAGGGGCAGGGCCCGGGCCAGGACGGCCACCGCTGTCGCGGCCGCGCCCACCGACACGGCGTGCGGGTCGGCGGCCAGGTAGCCCGTCGCCAGGACCGCGAGGGCCGAGGCGGCGACCGTGGCCATCAGGCCGTACATCCGCTCGTCGGGAGAGGCGTGCGAGCGCAGCTGGAGGACCAGGGCCAGCAGGACCCAGACGCCGAGCGGGCCGAGGATCGCGGCCGGCGCGTGGTCGCGGCCGACCGCCAGGACCGCCACGTCCGCGGTGAGCGCGCCCGCGAAGGCCAGCGCGATGCCCTGCCGGGCGGGCCACATGCCGTTCAGCCGGAACCAGCCGGCCGCCGTGACGGCCTGGAGCAGCACCAGCGGTACGACGAGGGCGTACGAGGCGATGGGGGCCGTCGCGGCGAGGAGCAGGCCCAGCACGGCGGTGAGCAGCCCGGGCTGCATGCCGGGCTCGATGATCGGGGAGCGGCCCTCCAGGCGGGCCCGCTGGGCGTCGGTGACGCGGGAGTTCCCGGCGAGGGTGGCGGGACCGTAGCCGGGCGCAGCCTCGGCTTCGGGAGCGGGCTCCGGCTGCTGGGAACGCTGGGGTTCGGGGGCCGGTGCGGCCGGTGCCTGCGGCGGGTACGGCTCCTGCGGCGGCAGGTACGCCGGTTCCGGCGCCTGGGTGTGCGCGTGGGTCTGCGTCTCCCAGGTCTGGCCCTGCCACTGCTGGGTGTGCTGCGGGTCGTGCCCGGTGTGCGCGTACGGGTCGGCGTACTGGTTGTGCCCGCCCTGCTGCGCGTACTGACCGTGCTGACCCTGCTGGTACTGGTCATAGCCGGCCTGGGGCTGCTCGGGCCACGCCTGCGACGCCTGGTGCTGCTGGTGTTGCTGGTGCTGCTGCTGGCCGTACGGGTCGTACCCCTCGTACGGCCCGCCCTGATACGGCTGGTCGCTCATCGCCTCATCCTCCTGCGAACGGCGGGAGCACCTCGACCGTGCCGCCCTCGGCCAGCCGTACCGTCTCATGCGCCCGGGCCCCCGCGGCGTGACCGTCGACGAGGAAGGAGCATCGCTGCAGGACGCGCGTGAGTTCACCGGGGTGTCGCTCACGCACGGCGGCGAGCGCGTCGGCGAGCGTGGCCGCGTCGTACGGCTCCTCGGCGACTCCGGCCGCGGCCTTGGCAGCGGCCCAGTAACGGACCGTGACCTTGGGCATCTGGTTCCTCAATCGACGGCAAGAGAACAACAAGGCGGACGGTGTCAGGCTAGCCCGCCCGTGCGGCCGCCCAGTCCCCGATCCGGGCCAGCAGGGCCTCCTCGACCGCGTGCTCGGCGTGGCCCATACCGGGTTCCAGCCACAGTTCGCCGTGCTCGCCGGCGGCCTCGGCCAGCATCCTGGGGTGGTCGAGGGGGAAGTAGCCGTCGCGGTCGCCGTGCACGATGAGCAGCGGGGTCGGGGCGATCCTCGGTACAGCCTGCACCGGGGAGAGCGGCACCGGGTTCCAGTCGCGGTGGTGGATGCGGGTCCGCAGGCCGTAGCGGCCGACCAGGCGGCCCGCGGGGCGGGTGACCAGCCAGTGCAGACGGCGCATGGGGGCCGTACCCCGGTAGTACCAGCGCGCGGGTGCGCTGACCGAGACCACCGCGTCGACCGTGCCCGGGCGCAGGGCCGCGTGCCGCAGCACCACCGAGCCGCCCATGGAGAAGCCGACGCTCACCACGCGTGTGTGCCCGAAGCCGCGCGCCCACTCCACGGCGGCGGCCAGGTCAAGCACCTCCTTGTCGCCGACCGTGGACCGGCCGCCCGAGGCGCCGTGGCCGCGGAAGGAGAAGGTGACGACGGCGCCGTAACGGGCGAGCGCGTCCGCCACCCTTCGTACGTGCGGCCGGTCGACGTCCCCGGTGAAGCCGTGGGCGATCACGAACACCAGGTCACGGGAAGGTGGCCGGGAGGCGTCCGACGATGCTTCGTATACGACCGCGCCCGGGTTGTATACGGAATCGACCGGAACCCCGTCGACCGTGGCCAGAAACGTCCGGATAGCTGCCCGTCTGCCTGTCTCGGTATTCGGACGAACGGTGGAACGGCCCACATGACCTGCCGAACGATTGCTCATGTGGGCTATTCTGCTGGGCAGAGGACTCGGGCAGCGTAGCCCCCGGGTCCTTTTGTGCTTTCGGAAGCGTTGTATACGAAGCGGGAAACCGCAGGTGTACGAGGCCACCGGGAACGCAGAGCAGTGCCGCATCGCACACGTCCTCGCAGGGACCGAGGAGGAACCAGACATATGAGTTCTCTGCTGCTCCTGACCAACGCCCTCCAGCCGTCGACGGAGGTGCTGCCCGCGCTCGGACTGTTGCTGCACAACGTGCGGGTGGCCCCGGCGGAGGGACCCGCCCTCGTCGACACCCCGGGCGCCGACGTCATCCTCGTCGACGGCCGCCGCGACCTGCCGCAGGTCCGCAGCCTGTGCCAGCTGCTGCGCTCCACCGGCCCCGGCTGTCCGCTCCTGCTCGTCGTCACCGAGGGCGGCCTGGCCGCCGTCACCGCCGACTGGGGCATCGACGACGTACTCCTCGACACCGCAGGCCCGGCCGAGGTCGAGGCCCGCCTCCGGCTCGCCATGGGCCGCCAGCAGATCGTCAACGACGACTCCCCCATGGAGATCCGCAACGGCGACCTCTCCGTGGACGAGGCGACCTACTCCGCCAAGCTCAAGGGCCGGGTCCTCGACCTGACCTTCAAGGAGTTCGAGCTGCTCAAATACCTCGCCCAGCACCCGGGCCGGGTCTTCACCCGCGCCCAGCTGCTGCAGGAGGTGTGGGGCTACGACTACTTCGGCGGCACCCGGACCGTGGACGTGCACGTACGACGGCTGCGCGCCAAGCTCGGCCCCGAGCACGAGTCGCTGATCGGAACCGTCCGGAACGTCGGTTATCGATTCGTTACTCCCGAGAAGGGCGACCGGTCCAGCGACGAGGCCAAGGCCAAGGCGGACCGGACAAAGGCGGAGGATGCGGACGCATCGGCCGCCCTGGACACCTCCGAGGTCCACGCGGACGTATAGCGGTCGCATGGAAACCGCTCGGGCGGGGCATTGCTTCCGCACAGCCGGCATGCGATACGCCCTGCCCAGAGCGGGTCCATCCGCGTAGACTCCGCGCGTGGCCAAGGTGACTCGGGATGATGTGGCACGGCTGGCGGGAACTTCCACCGCCGTTGTCAGTTATGTCATCAACAACGGACCCCGGCCGGTCGCCCCGGCCACGCGCGAGCGTGTCCTCGCGGCGATCAAGGAACTGGGGTACCGGCCCGACCGGGTCGCCCAGGCGATGGCGTCCCGGCGCACCGACCTCATAGGCCTGATCATCCCGGACGCCCGTCAGCCCTTCTTCGGCGAGATGGCCCACGCGGTCGAGCAGGCCGCCTCCGAGCGAGGAAAGATGGTGCTCGTCGGCAACACCGATTACATCGGCGAACGCGAGGTGCACTATCTGCGCGCGTTCCTCGGTATGCGGGTGTCGGGCCTCATCCTGGTCAGTCACGCCCTGAACGACCTCGCGGCCGCCGAGATCGAGGCCTGGGACGCCCGGGTGGTGCTGCTGCACGAGCGCCCGGAGGCCATCGACGACGTCGCCGTCGTCACCGACGACCTGGGCGGCGCCCAGCTCGCCGTACGCCACCTGCTGGAGCACGGCTACGAGTACGTCGCCTGTATGGGCGGTATGGCGGAGACACCGGCCGTCGGCGACCCGGTCTCCGACCACGTCGAGGGCTGGAAGCGGGCCATGTCCGAGGCGGGCATCCCCACCGACGGCCTGCTGTTCGAGGCGCCGTACAACCGCTACGACGCCTACCGGGTGGCCCTGGAGGTCCTCTCCGGCCCGAACCGGCCGCCCGCGGTCTTCTGCTCCACCGACGACCAGGCGATCGGCCTGCTGCGGGCCGCGCGCGAGCTGCGCATCGACGTGCCCGGCGAGCTGGCGGTGGCGGGGTTCGACGACATCAAGGAGGCGGCGCTCGCCGACCCGCCGCTGACGACGATCGCCTCGGACCGTTCGGCGATGGCCCGGGCGGCGGTGGACCTCGTCCTGGACGACGGGCTCAGGGTGGCGGGCTCACGGCGGGAGCGGCTGAAGACGTTCCCGTCCCGGCTGGTGGTCCGCACCAGCTGCGGCTGCGGCTGAGATCCCCGCCGGCCGGGATTCCCGCCACGGCCGGCATCTTCATATCGGGCGAAGGAGCTTCTGCCGGGCTTCTCAGGGAGCACTCAGGCGGCTCTCATGGTCGCGGGACATGCTCTGTGTCATGACCGAGAGCATCCGCCGCAGCGGCGAGTACGAGTACGAGAACCCCCAGGGTCCGTACGCTCAGCAGCACAGCTACTCCGCTCCCGTGAACCCCGAGTGGCCGCCCCCGCCGTCGTACCAGCCCCCGACGGCCACGGTCGCGGCAGCCGCACCCGCCCCCGAGCCCGGCCCCGCGCCCCGGAAGAAGCGCAGCCGCGGCCCGATCGGACTGCTCGTGGCGGTGGCGATCGTCGCGGCCGCGGTCGGCGGTGGCACGGCCTACGCCTTCCAGGAGCTGACCGGCAAGGACTCGGTCGCCTCCACCGGTACCACCGCCAACGCGGTGCCCTCCAGCAAGAAGGGCGACGTCGCCGCGATCGCCTCCGCGGTCAGCCCGAGCGTGGTCGAGGTCCGGGCGACGCTCAGCAACGGCTCGTCCACCGGCTCCGGCGTGATCATCACCAGTGGCGGCGAGATCGTCACCAACAACCACGTCGTCTCCGGCGCCACCTCGATCAAGGTGCGCACCAGCGACGGCAG
The DNA here is from genome assembly GCF_044768335.1 of Streptomyces sp. NPDC101151. Lineage (NCBI taxonomy): Bacteria > Bacillati > Actinomycetota > Actinomycetes > Kitasatosporales > Streptomycetaceae > Streptomyces > Streptomyces sp. NPDC101151. The sequence goes on from NZ_JBIWPP010000007.1 coordinate 330,361, forward strand.
GAGCTACACCGCCGAGGTCGTCGGCACCGACAGCTCCAAGGACCTCGCGCTGATCAAGCTGAAGGGCGCCTCCGGTCTGAAGGCCGCCTCACTCGGCGACTCGTCGGGCGTCCAGGTCGGCGACACGGTCGTGGCGATCGGCTCCCCCGAGGGCCTGACCGGCACCGTCACCAGCGGCATCGTCTCCGCACTCGACCGTGACGTGACCGTCCCCACGGACGAGAACCAGGGCCAGGGACAGGGACAGGGCGGCGACGGGCAGTGGCCGTTCCAGTTCGGCGGCCGCGAGTTCAACGGCGACACCGGCTCCTCCACGACGACGTACAAGGCGATCCAGACGGACGCCTCGCTCAACCCCGGCAACTCCGGCGGCGCGCTGATCGACGCGGCCGGCCATGTCATCGGGATCAACTCCGCGATGTACTCGTCGAGTTCGCAGGCCTCGTCCTCCTCGGACGCGGGCAGCATCGGGCTCGGCTTCGCGATCCCCGTCAACACCGTCAAGTCCGATCTGGCCAAGCTGCGGGCGGGATCCACCAGCTGAACCCCCGCACACGGCAAGAGGAGTACGTCATGATCAAGCAGATTTCGCACCAGGTCTCCGGCACCGCTCCGGCCGACCTCACGCTGGCCCTCTCGGTCGCGCACGAACTGCACGCGCCGGCCCCGGCACCACGCGCCCCGGAGGTTGCGCCGGTCCCCCAGATGATGGGCCTGCGCACCTCCGCCGACCGCCCGCACCGCCGCAAGGTGCCGCTGCACCGCCTCACGGCGATCCGCGAGCTGAGCGCGCTCGGAGCCTGAACGCGCCCGGACTCCGAGCCCGGCCCGGCGCGCGCGCCCGGCGGCGCGGAAACATGCGACGCTGAGAGCCACCCCGACCACACGCCCACCGCACCCCGAGGAATCGCGAGCCATGAGCCCCGCCGAAGGCGACCGTGACCCCCAGCGCATCCTGATCGTCGACGACGAGCCCGCCGTCCGCGAGGCACTCGAGCGCAGCCTCGCCTTCGAGGGGTACGACACGCAGGTCGCCGTCGACGGAGCGGACGCACTGGACAAGGCCACGGCCTACCGGCCCGACCTGGTCGTTCTCGACATCCAGATGCCCCGCATGGACGGCCTGACCGCCGCCCGCCGCATCCGGGGCTCCGGTGACACCACCCCGATCCTCATGCTCACGGCCCGCGACACGGTCGGCGACCGGGTGACGGGGCTGGACGCCGGGGCCGACGACTACCTGGTCAAGCCCTTCGAGCTGGACGAACTCTTCGCCCGTGTCCGCGCGCTGCTGCGCCGCAGCTCGTACGCGGCGGCCCTGTCCGCCGAGGCCCCGGAGGACGAGGCGCTGACCTTCGCCGACCTGCGCATGAACCTCGCGACGCGGGAGGTCACGCGAGCCGGCCGCCCGGTCGAACTGACCCGCACGGAGTTCACCCTGCTGGAGATGTTCATGGCCCACCCGCGCCAGGTCCTCACCCGCGAGCAGATCCTCAAGGCGGTGTGGGGCTTCGACTTCGAGCCCTCCTCCAACTCCCTGGACGTCTACGTCATGTACCTCCGCCGCAAGACCGAGGCCGGCGGCGAGCCGCGCCTCGTGCACACCGTGCGGGGCGTGGGATACGTCCTGCGACAGGGCGGCGCGGAGTGAAGAAACTGGTACGCCGGTACCGGGCACTGCCGATCAGGGCGCGACTGGCGGTGCTGGTGGCGGCGGCGGTGGCGTTCGCCGTGGCGGCGGTATCGGTCACGTGCTGGTTCATCGTGCAGCGGAAGCTGTACGAGCAGGTCGACAACGATCTGCAGAAGGCGATGCGGGGCCCGCAGGCCCTGGCGGTCAACGCCGTTCTCCAGACCTGCGCCGACACGCCGCAGGGGAACAGCCCTTACCAGAACAGGTACTCCCAGGTGGTCACGGAGGACGGCAGGTCCTGCCTCTACGCCGATTCCACCGGCAAGATCAGGATCACCCAGGCCGACAAGGACGAGATCAAGGAGGGGAACACCCGTCAGAACTACTTCCGCAACGGAACCGACGGGGAGGGCAACGAACTGCGCGTACTCGTCCAGCCCCTGGGACCCACCACCAATCAGAACACGGGTGCACGGGGACCCAATGTCGGGCTCGTCGTCGCCGTACCTCTCAAGAGCACCCAGAACACCCTCAACGACCTCGCCCTCATCCTCCTGCTCGTCTCCGGCATCGGAGTCGTGGGCGCCGGCGCCGCGGGCCTTGCCGTGGCCCGTGCGGGCCTTCGCCCCGTGGACAAGCTCACCGAGGCCGTCGAGCACGTCGCCCGGACCGAGGACCTCGCCATCCGCATCCCCGTGGAGGACGACAGCGAGGACGAAGTCGCCCGGCTCTCCCGGTCCTTCAACTCGATGACCGCCTCCCTGGCCAGCTCCCGCGACCTCCAGCAGCAGCTGATCGCGGACGCCGGACACGAGCTCCGCACCCCCCTCACGTCCCTGCGCACGAACATCGAACTGCTCACCCGCAGCGAGGAGACGGGCCGCCCGCTCCCTCCGGAGGACCGCAGGGCCCTGCTCGCCTCGGTCAAGGCGCAGGTGACGGAACTGGCCTCCCTGATCGGCGACTTGCAGGAGCTGTCCCGCTCGGAGGGCCAGCGCGGCGAACGGGTTCAGGTGGTCTCCTTCGACGAAAGCGTCGAAGCGGCCCTGCTGCGAGCCCGGCTGCGCGGCCCGGAGCTGACGATCACCGCGGACCTGAAGCCCTGGTTCGTACGGGCGGAGCCCTCCGCCCTGGAACGGGCCATCGTCAACATCCTGGACAACGCGGTGAAGTTCAGCCCCGAGGGCGGCACGATCGAGGTGCAGCTGAGCGAGGGCGTGCTGACGGTACGGGACCACGGCCCGGGCATCCCGGAGGACGAACTCCCGCACGTCTTCGACCGCTTCTGGCGGTCACCGAGCGCACGGGCCCTGCCGGGCTCGGGCCTGGGTCTGTCCATCGTGGCCCGCACGGTCCAGCAGGCGGGCGGCGAGGTCACCCTGGCCCGCGCGGAGGGCGGCGGCACGGTGGCGACGGTACGACTGCCGGGGGCGCCCATGGCTCCGCCGGAGACGCCGTGAGGTTCGGCCCCGGGCGGTGACGGAATACGGAGACCGGGACGGCCGGATCCTGGCCGCCCAGGACGTCACGGACCGGCTGGGCGGCCGGCCGCCCACCGCCTCCTGACCTCGACGAAAGCAGGAGTAGCCTCTCCCCGGTCGCGCACCCGTTCGGTGCGCGGGGGGAGGGGTTTTCGATGTACGAGAGCGGGTTGGCCCGGGAGTACCGCAGACGAAGGAAATGGCCCCGGCAGGCCGCGCTGCTGTCCGCCCTGATCGTGGGCAACGCCGTGTTCCAGACTGTCCGCAGCCAGGACGTCATGCCCCACTGGTGGATGCCGGCGTTCTCCCTGACCCTCCTGGCGGGCGTCGGCTGGCGGGCCCTGTACGAACTGCGGGCACACACCCTGGTGTCGGCCGACGGGATCACGCAACGGGGAGCGGTACGGGCCCGCTCCTGGGCCTGGCCCGACATCTACGACATCCGGATCGAGGCCACCGGCAACGGCAGCACCGCTCCCCGCAGGCCGGCCTACCTGTACGACTTCGACGGCCGCCGCCACCTGCTCCCGCACCTCAACGACTGGCAGTTGGACGATCCCTACGCCGAAGTCGCCGACCTGCGCACCGCCGCCTGGCGGCACGGTATGGCCTGTCTGCCCCGGCCCGAGGTCGAGCAGCGGATCCTGCGGCGGGCCGGACAGCGCAAGGTGTGGACGTGGGTGAGCGTCCTGGGGGTGGTGGCGGTCCTGTCCGCCGGTTTCGTGATCATGGTGTCCTAGAGGGCCGGCCGTGATGATCGCCCGCTGCTTCCCGCCCTCGGAGGGGTCCGTAGGGTATGGCCCATGCCGGAAGACTCCCCGCTGATCCAGAGCCTGCGCAGGGCAGTCGAGGCCGCGCCTGCCGACGTACCCCTGCGACTGCACCTCGCCGAGCTGCTGCTGACCGAAGGGCTGCCGGATGCCGCCGTCGCCGAGGTGGCCGTCGCCCTGCAGCACGCGCCGGCAGACGCACAGGCGCGGCAGCTGATGGCCCGCGCCATGGGAGTTCCGCAGCAATCCGCTCAGCCCGCCCCGGACGCCCCGCCCGCCGCACCGGGTCCGGCACCCGCGGCGGCCCCGGATCCAGGGGCACGCGGCGGGTTCGACTGGACGGCCGCCGAGGAACAGGTCGGGGACGTCGTACCGCCCCGGTTCGTCGAGGCTCCGGTCCGGGCCGACGGCGACGACGATTCCGGGGACGCCGAGGCGTGGGACGTGGAGCGGCCCGGTGCCGTGCGGCTCGCCGACGTCGGCGGGATGCAGGAGGTGAAGGACCGGCTGGAGGCCGCCTTCCTCGCACCGCTGCGCAACCCCGAGCTGCGCGAGCTGTACGGCAAGAGCCTGCGGGGCGGACTGCTGCTGTACGGGCCGCCCGGCTGCGGGAAGACGTTCATCGCGCGGGCGGTCGCCGGTGAACTCGGCGCGGGTTTCCTGTCCGTGTCGGTCAACGACGTGCTCGACATGTGGATGGGCAACTCCGAGCGCAACATGCACGAGATCTTCCAGACCGCCCGCCGGCAGGCTCCGTGCGTGGTCTTCCTGGACGAGCTGGACGCGCTCGGCGCCAAGCGCAGCCGTACCGCGCACAGCGGCATGCGCAACACCGTCAACCAGTTGCTCACCGAGCTGGACGGCATCGACTCCGCAGCCAACGAGGGCGTGTTCGTGCTCGCCGCCACCAACGTCCCCTGGGACGTGGACAACGCGCTGCGCCGCCCCGGCCGGCTCGACCGCACCCTGCTCGTGCTGCCGCCGGACGCCCCGGCCCGCGAGTCGATCCTCCGCTACCACCTGCGCGACCGCCCCATCGAGAACGTCGACCTGGCCAAGCTGGCCAAGGTCACCGACGGACTCTCCGGTGCCGATCTGGCCCATCTGTGCGAGGCGGCGGCCGAGCGCGCGCTGCTCGACTCGGCCCGTACCGGCACCGTCCGCCTGATCGGGATGAAGGACCTGCTGACCGCGGCGAAGGAGGTCGCCCCGTCGGCCGAGCCGTGGTTCGCCTCCGCCCGGAACGTGGCGATGTTCGCCAACGAGGGCGGCATGTACGACGATCTGATCGCCCACCTGAAGAAGAGGCGCAAGCTGTGACCGCCGTGCACCCCGCCCTGGAGCGGGCCGACGCGCTGTTCGAACTGCAGCGGTACGACGAGGCCGAGGAACTGCTCGGGCAGCGGCTGGCCGAGGACCCGGACGACATCCGGGCCTGGGTCAGGCTCGCCCGGTGCCGTCTGAGCGGGGACACAGAGCCCGGCAAGGCGCTGGAGGCGACCGAACGGGCCCTCGCGCTCGACCCCGAGGACGTCGCCGCGCTCGTCCAGCACGCCCGTGCCCTGCAGGCCGTGGGCGGCCGGTTCCCGGAGACCGAGGGCGTCCTGCGCGACGTCATCCGCCTCGCCCCCGACTACTGGTACGGGTACGCGCTGCTCGCCAACTGGCTGTGGCGCATCAGGATCGTCCAGTTCGGGCAGGCCAACGGCGGGCAGGTCACCCGGGAGGCCATGGACGGCTTCCTGCGGGAGTCCGGCGAACTGGCCCAGCAGGCCATCCGCCTGGCGCCCGAGGCGGTGTTCCCCTACGAGGTGGCGTGGCTGATCGCCGACACGGCGGGCGACAGCACGGTCGCCGACCAGATGGACCGGGCCATCCTCCGGCTCGAACCCGACCACCGGGCGGCGCTGGCCCGGCAGACCCGGAAGGCCGCCGCCGCACCGGGCGTCAAGGCCACCGAGGCCGCCGCGCTCTACGCCGACGCTCTCGCCTCCGCCCCGGACTCGGCGTCCATGCGGCAGGGCCTGGACGACGCCTCGTACCGGCTGCTGCGCGGGGTGCGCTGGCTCGCCCTGCTGTGCGTGGGCCTCGCCGGTGCCGGGCTCGACCTGTTCGCCACCGGCGGTCACGCCCAGCGCGCCCTGCCGCTCTCCCTGGGCCAACGGCTGTGGGACCTCGTCCCGTTCGCGGTCGTCTGGGCCGTGGGCGCCCTGCTGCGCTACCGCCGGCTGCGCAGGGGTGTCCGCTACAACCTCCGCTCCCTGATCCACCGCCGCCGCTGGCCCCGCATCGTGCTGGGCCAGGCCGCCTGGGCCATGCTCTGCGCCCTGCTGCTCACCCAGGTGCCGTGGACGGAACGGGCCGTGCCGCAGATCATCTTCTGGGCGGGCCTGGTGCCGACGGCAGCCACGATCTGGTTCGACCGGCGCAAAAACTCCTGACGGCGTCCGGTACGGCCGGGAGCGGCGCCCACACCGACCTGCACGCCGAGGTGGCGGCCCTGCGCGGCATCGTCACCGGCCTCGGCGGGCCGGCGCCTCCCGCCACCTGAGGACCGGAGGGCATGACCCTGAGATCGATTCTCAGGGTCATGCCGGAACTACAGCCGTATGCAGACAGGTTTTACGCCCGCGGCTTCTACTGCACGATCGTGATCCGGTCGGCGGCCGGCGGCGCGATCGGTGCCGTGGGAGAGGAGTTCGCCGTCAGGTACTTCTCCAGCGCGGCCAGGTCGTCCGATCCCACCAGGTCGCCGGTGCCCTGCCCCAGGGTGGGGAAGCCGTCGCCGCCGCCCGCCAGGAAGCTGTTCGTGGCGACGCGGTACGTGGCCGCCGGGTCGATCGCCGCCCCGTTCAACCGGATCGAGTCGGAGACCACCCGGTCGGCGCCCGACTTGGTCAGGTCCAGGGTGTAGGTGAGACCCGCGGACGGCTGGAGGATCTTCGGGGCCGCCGCGTTGACGCCGCTCACCTGCTCCTTGAGCACCTGGATCAGCTGGGCGCCGGTGAAGTCCTGGAGGTTCACGGTGTTGGCGAAGGGCTGGACCGTGAAGCCCTCGGCGTAGGTGACGACTCCGTCGCCCTCGGCCCCCTTGGCCGTGTAGGTCAGGCCCGCCCGCACGCCGCCCGGGTTCATCAGGGCGAGGCTGGTCTTCGGGTCCAGCTCCCGGCCGTGGGCGAGCTGCGCGTCGGCGATCAGGTCGCCCATCGGGGACTCGGTGCCGGTGCTGTTGACGTCGGCGGAGATGTAGCCGATGGCGCGGTTGCCGATGGGGGCCGCCAGGGTGTTCCAGCGGGAGATCAGGTCCGTCATGTCCGTGGCCTTCGGAACGTCCCGGGTGACCACGTGGTTCGCGGACTTCACGGCCGTACGCGCGATGTCGCCGGTGTAACGGTCGTACGTCAGCGTGGTGTCCGTGTAGAGGCGGCCGAAGGAGGCCGCCGAGGTGACCATGCGGGGCCTGCCCGACGGGTCGGGGATCGTGCAGACGTACGCGGCGTGGGTGTGACCGGTGACGAGCGCGTCGACGGCGGGCGTCACGTTCTTCGCGATGTCCGTGATCGGGCCCGAGATGCCGGCGCCCGCACCCGGGGAGTCGCAGTCGTAGTTGTACGCGCCCGAGGCCGGGAAGCCGCCCTCGTGGATCAGGGCCACGATCGACTGGACGCCCTGGCGCTGCAGCACCTTGGCGTACTTGTTGATCGTCTCGACCTCGTCCTTGAAGGTCAGGCCCTTGACGCCGTCGGCGGAGACGATGCCCGGGGTCCCTTCGAGGGTGACGCCGATGAAGCCGATCCGGACGCCCTTCTTCTTCCAGACCCAGTACGGCTTGAGGATCGGCTTGCCGGACTTCTCGTTCAGGACGTTCGCGGCCAGGTACGGGAAGTCCGCACCCTTGAACCTCTTGTCGGTGTAGCAGCCGTCCGTCGGGTGGCAGCCACCGTTCTGCAGACGGCCGAGTTCCTTCGCGCCCTCGTCGAACTCGTGGTTGCCGACCGAGGTGACGTCCAGCTTCAGCTTGTTGAGCGCCTCGATGGTCGGCTCGTCGTGGAAGAGGCCGGACAGCAGCGGGGAGGCGCCGACCATGTCGCCGCCGGCCGCGGTGACCGAGTACGGGTGGCCCTTGCGGGCCTGACGGAGGTGCGTGGCGAGGTACTCGGCGCCGCCCGCGTCGATCGTCTTCGTCGTGCCGCCCGGCTGCAGTTCGGCGACCCGGCCGGCGGAACCGGACGGGGGTTCGAGGTTGCCGTGCAGGTCGTTGAAGGAGAGGAGCTGGACGTCCTGGTAGCGGCTCGGGTGTCCGTGGCCGTGACCGCCCTTGTCGGCGTGTGCCTGCGCGGGAAGCGCGGCGGTCAGGGCGGCGGCCGTGGCGAGAGCGGCGGCCGTCCCGAGGAACGCGTACGTACGACGTCTGGTGCGCCGGGGCGCGGCTGACATGGAACCCCCCTGTGGGTCGACTGTGGCACGTGGCCCGTGCGCGGCGCAGCCTAGGGTCAACGCGCGTAGCGCAACAGGGGGTTCCTGGTTACATCCTGGTTTCCCTCTGCCGATTCCTTTACCTGCTGCGCTGTCGGCACTTCACCCCGGCCGCCCCTTACCCTCGTACGCATGAGCAGCGACGACGCCGTACGGCCCTTCCCCTCCCGCTCCATCGAGACCTACGCCGCACTCGACCCGGACCAGGCCGAGGCCGTGCTCGGACTGCTCGCCGAGGCCGCCCGCGTCGACGGGCAGCAGCCGGTCTCCGAGCAGGGGCGGCTGCAGCTGCGCGGGGGCGCCCGCGCGGGCGTCTCCCACCTGCTGCTGACCGTCGGGGACGAACTCGTCGGCTACGCCCAGCTGGAGGACACCGACCCGGTGGAGGCGCCGGCCGCCGAGCTGGTCGTCCATCCCGCCTACCGCGGGCACGGGCACGGGCGGGCGCTCGGCTCGGCGCTGCTGGGCGCGTCGGGCAAGCGGCTGCGGGTGTGGGCGCACGGCGGACACTCCGCCGCCCGGCACCTCGCCCAGGTGCTGGGGCTGACCCTGTTCCGCGAACTGCGCCAGATGCGGCGGTCGTTGACCGACCTGGAGCTGCCCGAGCCGGTGCTGCCGGAGGGCGTGAGCGTGCGCACCTTCGTCCCCGGCAAGGACGACACGGCCTGGCTCGCCGTCAACGCGGCCGCCTTCGCCCACCACCCCGAGCAGGGCTCGCTGACCCAGCGCGACCTCGACGACCGCAAGGCCCAGCCGTGGTTCGACCCGGCCGGGTTCTTCCTGGCCGAGCGGGGCGGCGAGCTGGTCGGCTTCCACTGGACCAAGGTGCACGCCGAGGAGGGGCTCGGCGAGGTGTACGTGCTCGGGGTCCGGCCGGGCGCGCAGGGCGGCGGGCTCGGCAAGACCCTGACCACGATCGGTCTGCGCCATCTGGCCGGGCAGGGACTGCCGACGGCGATGCTGTACGTCGACGCGGACAACAAGGCGGCGGTGGCGGTGTACGAGCGGCTGGGGTTCGGGACGCACGAGACCGATCTGATGTACCGCACCGAAACGTGATGTAGGCCCGCAAGAGGGGCGGCCGGCTTGACCGCCGCCCCTCTTTTGCACCACCCTTTCACTACTCAATTAGTGAAAGGGTGGTTCAGCGCGTGGTCGAATACCGCATCGACCGGCACAGCGGCGTCGCCACCTACGTCCAGATCGTCCAGCAGACCAAACAGGCCCTCCGCCTGGGCCTGCTGCAGCCCGGCGACAGACTGCCGACGGCCCGCGAGGTCGTCGAGGCCACCGCCATCAACCCCAACACCGTCCTCAAGGCCTACCGCGAGCTGGAACGGGAGGGCCTGGTCGAGGCGCGACGCGGGCTCGGCACCTTCGTACGACGGTCCCTCGGCGCCGCTCCGGCCGACTCCCCGCTGCGCACGGAGCTGGAGCAGTGGGCGGCGAAGGCCGTCGAGGCGGGGCTGGACCGGGACGACGTGGCGGCACTCTTCACCGCCGTACTCGACAAGCACTTCCAGGGAGAACGTTCATGAGCGACACGGCTCTGGAGGCCACGGGCCTCGGCAAACGCTTCGGACGCCGGGGAGCCTGGGCGCTGCGCGACTGCGCCTTCCGGCTGCCGGCCGGGCGGGTCTGCGCGGTCGTCGGGCCCAACGGCGCCGGCAAGTCGACGCTGCTCGCGCTCGCCGCCGGACTGCTCACGCCCACCGAGGGCCGGCTGACAGTGCTCGGCGACGCGCCCGCCCGGGCCCGCGCCCGGGTCGGCTGCATCGCCCAGGACAAGCCGCTGTACCCGCAGCTCACGGTCGCCGAGACGCTGCGGATGGGCGCCGACCTCAACCCCGAACGCTGGGACGCGCCCACCGCCGAGCAGGTCGTGGCGAGCGGCGACCTGGACCCGAGATCCCGCATACGGTCCCTGTCCGGCGGCCAGCGCACCCGCGTCGCCATCGCCCTGGCCCTCGGCAAACGGCCCGAGCTGCTGCTGATGGACGAACCGATGGCCGACCTCGACCCGCTGGCCCGGCACGAGCTGATGGGCACGCTGATGGCCGATGCCGCGCAGCACGGCACCACCATCGTGATGTCCTCGCACGTGGTGGCCGAGCTGGAGGACTCCTGCGACCACCTGCTGCTGGTCGGCGACGGCCGGATCCGGCTGGCCGGCGAGATCGACGACCTGCTGGCCGCCCACCTGAGGATCAGCGGAGCCGCCGACTCCACCGACCTGGGCGCCCACACCGTGGTCGAGTCCCGGGTCACCGGCCGCCAGCTGACCGCGCTGATCCGCCCGTCCGGACCGCTCCCCGCCGGCCTGCGCACCTCGGTGCCCTCACTGGAGGAACTCGTCCTCGCCCACCTGCGCAACCCCACGGCCCCCTCCCTCAGCGCCACCGAGGCCACCCCTCAGGAGAGTGCCGCGTGAGCGCCGTGACGAACCCGGCCGCCGTCCCGCACCCGGCCGCCCGGCCGCACCTGACCCGCTGGGTACTGCGTCTGCACCGGCCCGCACTGGTCGTCTGGGCGTGCCTGGTGCTCCTCTGCGCCGCGCTGCTGCTGTGGCTCGCGGGACCGCTCACCGACGCGGCGGCGGACGGCTGGCGGCAGTACAACGCCTGCAACTGGTCCCAGAAGTGCGCCTACGACCAGGACGCGATCCTGCGCTACAAGGACGTGTACAACTACCTCACGCTCTCCCTGGCCGCGCTGCCGCTGCTGGTCGCCGCCTGGGCGGGCGCCGCCCTCACCGGCCGCGAGCTGGAGTCCGGCACCGCGCAGCTGGCCTGGACGCAGGGCGTCGCACCGGCGCGCTGGCTGGCGAACCGGCTGGCCCTGCCGGCCGCCGCGATCACCGCGGGCACGAGCCTGCTGGTGTACCTGCACCACCGGGCGTGGTCGGCCGCCCGCGGCCGCGTCGACACCGCCAAGAGCTGGTGGGACCCCTGGACCTTCCACACCAACGGTCCCAGCACCGTCGCCCTCTGTCTGGCCGCCCTGGCCCTGGGCGCCCTCGCCGGCCTGGCCCTGCGCCGCGCCCTGCCCGCACTGGCCGTCGGCCTCGTCCTCACCGCGGGCGTCTGGGGCCTGGTGCACCGGCTGATGCCGCATCTGTGGCCACCGGTCACGCGCGTGACCGGCCTCGAGCACGGTTACGGCAACTCCGGCGGCGACATGGGAGTCGCCCAGGGCCTGGTCACCGGCAGCGGCGGGCACATCCCGGAGCCCGTCTGCTACGCGAGAACGACCGAGGACTGCGTCCGGATGTTCGAGAAACGGGGCGGTGTCGGCTTCTACCAGACGTACCACCCCTACACGCACTTCTGGCCGCTCCAGCTGACCACCGGCGCCCTCGCCCTGGCCCTGGCCGGCCTGTTCGCGGTGGCCGCGTTCCTCGTGCTCAGGAGCCGCACCGGCGCGCTCCGCTCCGGCAAGGAGGCCCGCGGATGAGTTCCGCCGCGCTCCAGGGCCTGCCCCGCACCGTGCTGCGGCTGCATCGCACCGCCCTGCTCGTCTGGGCCGCCGCCGTCGCCGGCCTGACCGGCTGGCTGGTGTACCTGAACGAGGTCACCGCGCCCGCCGTCCGCAGCGGCGAGCGGGCCTGCGCCCACGTGGAGGTGTGCGCCGCCTCCTTCGACCGCTACGACTACGCCGGAACGGTCGGCTGGATCGCCACCCTCGTCTCCTGCAGCTTCCTCGCCGTCGCCGCCTTCGCGGGCGGCGCGCTGATCGGCCGCGAACTGGAGTCCGGAACGGCGCACCTGGCCTGGACACAGGGCGTCACCCCGGTGCGCTGGCTGACCGCCAAGCTCGCCCTGCCGGCCCTGGCCGTCGCGGCCGGCGGCCTGACGCTGGTCCTCGTGTTCCGCCGGGGCTGGTCGGCCGACGGGGACCTGCTCCCCCTCGCCCAGTGGTACCAGAGCGACGTCTTCGTGGCCCGCGGCCCGCTCACCGTGGCGTACGGCCTGTGCGCCCTCGCCGTCGGCACGCTCGCCGGACTGCTGCTGCGCCGCACCCTGCCCGCACTCGGCGCCGCCTTCGCCGCGACATGGCTGCTCGACTTCCTGCTCACCCGCTACCGCGCCGACCTGTGGCCGGCCCTCACCCGCACCTCGGACAGGCGCTTCGAGCCGCCCGCCGAAGCCTGGCGGGTGAACTGGGGACGCAACGCCGACGGCTATTTCGCCGTCTACCATCCCGCGTCCCACTTCTGGCCACTCCAGTGGGTGGAGACCGGCATCGTCCTGGCCGTGGCGGCACTGACCACCGCCGCCGCATACGCGGTGCTGCGCCGCCGGGCGGCCTGACGGCGAGCCGGGCCGGGCATCCCGGACGCACCTTCGGTCCCGTACGTCCCTTCCACGGGGGGAGTGACGTACGGGATCGTCGCTTTCGTGGGTACCGGATCGTCACTTGTGCGACGCGGACCCCTTCGAGCCGCCCCCCGATATCCCGCACGTCATGTCTCCGTAACCATCGATTCAGACGGACTTGCGACGCTCGGCCAATGCAGCCCGCCGTGCCAGAGCCTTCGCCGCCCCCCGAGGGGCTCGCGGGAAAAGGGCCAGTGAAGCTCCCTCCCGCACGTTCCGACGCGCCTGTCTCGCCCTTGGCGCGGAAGAATGGGGTCATGAGTCAGCAAGACACCCAGGCAGAGGTCCAGCACGTGCAGCCCTCCGTGGGCTCCATCGCGGCGCACCGGCCGCACACGGTGGCGGCGAACGTCTCCGACCTCGAGCCCGACATCGATGCGGACCTCGACGCGTACGAGGAGGCACCGGGTGAGGGGGCACCGCTGCCGCAGGGGCGTTTCCTCGACCGGGAGCGCAGCTGGCTCGCGTTCAACGAGCGCGTACTGGAGCTGGCCGAGGACCCGAACACGCCCCTGCTGGAGCGCGCCAACTTCCTGGCGATCTTCGCCAGCAACCTGGACGAGTTCTTCATGGTCCGGGTGGCCGGTCTGAAGCGCCGTATCGCGACCGGGGTCGCCACCCGCTCGGCCTCCGGCCTCCAGCCGCGCGAGGTCCTGGAGATGATCTGGGCCCGCTCCCGCGAGCTGATGGCCCGGCACGCCGCCTGCTACCACGAGGACGTCGCCCCCGCCCTCGCGGAGGAGGGCATCCACCTGGTCCGCTGGAACGAGCTGACCGAGAAGGAGCAGGCGCGCCTCTTCACGCTCTTCAGGCACCAGATCTTCCCGGTCCTCACCCCGCTGGCCGTGGACCCCGCGCACCCGTTCCCGTACATCTCCGGCCTGTCCCTGAACCTGGCCGTCGTCGTACGCAACCCGGTCAGCGGCCACAAGCACTTCGCCCGTGTGAAGGTGCCGCCGCTGCTGTCCCGCTTCCTGGAGGCCGCGCCCGGCCGGTACGTCCCGCTGGAGGACGTCATAGCCGCGCACCTGGAAGAGCTGTTCCCGGGCATGGAGGTGCTGGAGCACCACGCCTTCCGGCTCACCCGCAACGAGGACCTGGAGGTCGAGGAGGACGACGCCGAGAACCTTCTCCAGGCCCTGGAGAAGGAACTCATGCGGCGCCGCTTCGGCCCGCCGGTGCGCCTGGAGGTCGAGGAGTCCATCGACCGCGAGGTGCTGGACCTCCTCGTGCGCGAGCTGAAGATCTCCGAGGCCGAGGTGTACCCGCTCCCCGGCCCCCTGGACCTCACCGGTCTCTTCCGCATCCACGGTCTCGACCGGCCCGAGCTGAAGTACCCGAAGTTCATCGCGGGCACCCACCGTGACCTGGCCGAGGTCGAGTCCGCGTCGGCGCCCGACATCTTCGCCGCCCTGCGCAGCCGGGACGTGCTGCTGCACCACCCGTACGACTCGTTCTCGACGTCCGTGCAGGCCTTCCTGGAGCAGGCGGCCGGCGACCCGGACGTCCTCGCGATCAAGCAGACCCTGTACCGGACCTCCGGCGACTCCCCGATAGTCGACGCGCTCATCGACGCCGCCGAGTCCGGCAAGCAGGTGCTGGTCCTGGTCGAGATCAAGGCCCGCTTCGACGAGCACGCCAACATCAAGTGGGCGCGCAAGCTGGAGGAGGCCGGCTGCCATGTCGTGTACGGCCTGGTCGGCCTGAAGACCCACTGCAAGCTGTCCCTGGTGGTCCGCCAGGAGGGCGACACGCTGCGGCGCTACAGCCATGTCGGCACGGGCAACTACCACCCCAAGACGGCACGCCTGTACGAGGACCTCGGCCTGCTGACGGCGGACCCGCAGGTCGGCGCGGACCTCTCGGACCTCTTCAACCGGCTGTCGGGCTACTCCCGCCGCGAGACCTACCGCCGGCTCCTCGTCGCCCCCAAGTCCCTGCGGGACGGCCTGGTCGCGCGGATCAACAAGGAGGCCCAGCACCACCAGGCGGGCCGTCCGGCCTTCGTCCGCATCAAGGTCAACTCGATGGTCGACGAGGCGGTCATCGACGCCTGCTACCGCGCGTCCCAGGCAGGCGTGCCGGTGGACGTCTGGGTGCGGGGCATCTGCGCCGTCCGCCCGGGCGTCACGGGCCTGTCGGAGAACATCCGGGTCCGCTCGATCCTCGGCCGCTTCCTCGAACACTCCCGGGTGTTCGCCTTCGGCAACGGCGGCGAGCCCGAGATGTGGATCGGCAGCGCCGACATGATGCACCGCAACCTCGACCGCCGGATAGAGGCCCTGGTCCGGGTCACCGACCCCGGCCACCGGGCGGCCCTGAACCGGCTGCTCGACACCGGGATGTCCGACGCCACCGCCTCCTGGCACCTCGGCCCCGACGGCGAGTGGACCAGGCACGCGACCGACGCGGACGGACAGCCCCTGCGCAACGTTCAGGAGATGCTCATAGACGCCCGGAGGCGCCGGCGTGGCACAGCAACACCTTGACCCGACGGACCCCACGGCCACGGAGGTCACGGGGGAGGCCCTCGCGGGGTATCTGCGCGCCCAGGCCACGGAGTTCCTGCGCGCGCTGCGCCTGCACCGCGAGACGGGAGGTGGCCCCGCGGCGAACGGCGCGGATCAGTCCGTCGACGCGGCCCGCGCCCTGCGCCGCTCGGCCCGCCGCATCAGCGGCAGCCTGCACACGTTCCGCCCCCTCCTCGACACGGACTGGTCCGAGGAGATGCGTCCGGAACTGGCCTGGCTGTCCGGCACGTTGGGCCTTGAACACGCCTACGAGTCCCGCCTGGAACGGTTGTTGCTGGCGCTGCACCGGT
The DNA here is from genome assembly GCF_044768335.1 of Streptomyces sp. NPDC101151. NCBI lineage: Bacteria > Bacillati > Actinomycetota > Actinomycetes > Kitasatosporales > Streptomycetaceae > Streptomyces > Streptomyces sp. NPDC101151. Next base: position 345,918 of record NZ_JBIWPP010000007.1, read on the forward strand.
TGTCGGGTTCCACGACGCTGCCCGCACAGGCCATCGCTTCGGTGACCGTCGGCACCGCCGAACCGGGTGCGGGCAGTCGTGCCGCCGGGACGGCACCCGTCCCGCTGAAAGCGGCACTTCCGCACTCCGGCGGCCCTGCCCACCCGGTGGCCGCGCCGGAACGCGGCAACCTCACCGTGGGCGCGGCGAAAGCCGGGGCTCTGCTGGAGCGCCAGCTCACCCTCGCCCGGACCCGCGCCCACTCGACGGCTCTTCAGGCCCTGGGATCGAGCCGCTTCCACGCGGTCGCCGACAAGGTGGCCGTACTGGCCAGCGAAGTCCCCCTGACCCCCACCGCCCCCACCACCGGCCTGCGCCCCCTCGCCGCGGCCGCCGAGGAACGCCTCACGGACGCCGTCGCCGCCCTCCCCCTGCTCACCGCCGGCCACCCCTACAACGCGGAGGCCCTGGTCCACGGCCTCTCCCCGGATCCGTCCCCGCACCCCCAGGACGGCCCCTGGCACCAGGTCCGCCTGCTGCTGCGCCTGCACCGCTACGCCCTAGAGGTGCTCTACGGCGGTGGGGACACCTCCCGCCCCGAGCGAGGCCGAGAACCCGGGGGAACGCCCGTGGACGTACGGCTGCTGGCGGCGGGACAGGCCCTGAACCGGCACCGGGACGCCTCGGAGGCGGCCGCCGCGGCCGCGCAGGCGGCCCGTACGCCCCGCATCGCGCCGGCGACGGCGTACGCCCTCGGCGTGCTCCACGCCGACCAGCGGCACGAGGTGGAGGCGGCCAGATTCGCCTTCCAGCAGGCATGGCAGAAAGAGACGGTCAACGCACCCTGAGCCCTCCCGAGGAGACGGTGTGAACGACACCCTGGTCCAGGCAGCCGGCTGCGTGCTGTGGCGCCGCTCACCGGTCGACGGCGAGCTGGAGGTCTGTCTGGTCCACCGGCCGAAGTACGACGACTGGTCCCATCCCAAGGGCAAGCTCAAGCGGGGCGAGGCCCCGCTCCCGGGCGCCCTGCGCGAGGTCGCCGAGGAGACGGGCTACACCGCGGATCCCGGAAACGAACTGCCGACCCTGCGCTACCTGGCCAACGGCCGCCCCAAACAGGTGCGTTACTGGGCGGCCGAGGCCGTCTCCGGCCGCTTCACCCCGAGCGCCGAGGTGGACCGGATCCTGTGGCTCTCCCCCACCGCGGCCCGAAGCCGTCTGACCCAGCCCCGCGACCGCGACCTCGTGGACGCCCTCGTCCGGCCGTTCGAGCACCTGTAGTCACAGGTTCGCCCGGTCACAGGTTCGCCGTGTGGCCCTCCGCGTCCGTTCTGGCCTGGCTGCGGGCCCGGCGGGCCGGGCCGCGCCAGCCGCAGGTGCAGCGGGCCACACAGAACCGGCCCTGCTCGATCGTCGTCGCGAGGTGTTCCTGTCCCTGCCCCTGCCGGAGTCGCCCCGGCCCGTCCTGCTCTCCCACGGTGACAACGTTACCGACACCGCGGTTAAAGGGCTTGTATGCCCTTTCCCAGCCTTCGGCAGTGCGTGACGGCACTCCCTACCCGTCGTTAACCGAGACGACAGGGGGCCCGTGACGGACGTACCGGCTGGGGGTAGGCAGGCGATGGATCGGCGGCAGCACAGGCGGGCAGGCAGGACGGTCGTCGCGGTGGGGATCTTGGTCGGGCTCGGGGTGGGCGCCACGGCGTGTACCGGCAGCGGAGCCGCGGCCGAGGGTGTGAACGGCGCGGACGGCGACCCGGTGACCACCCTGCAGCGCGCCGCCGACACCCTGCGCGGCGCGGGCAGTTCCAAGGCCACCACATCCATGGAGATGGCGACCGGCGGCACCCGGGTCACCATCCGCGGCAAGGGCGTCTACGACTACCGGCGCCGGCTCGGGCAGCTGACCGTCGTGCTGCCGGAGGATCCCGCGGGCGCCTCCGAGCACCGGCCCATCACCGAGCTGCTGGCCCCGGGCGCCCTGTTCATGAAGAACCGGGGCGCGGGGGTACCAGCCGACAAGTGGGTGCGCGTGGAGACCGCGAGCCTGTCCGACGGCAACCTCGTCACCGGCGGCGTGACGGACCCGTACGCGGCCGCGGAGGTGCTGCGCGGGACCCGTGCGGCGACGTACGTGGGGCGGACCGAGGTCGGTGGCACGCCGGTGCGGCACTACCGGGGGACGGCCGATCTGTCCCGCGCGTCGAGGCGCGCCTCGGCGGCCGACCAGGCGTCCCTCGCGGCGGCGGCGAAAGGGTTCGCCACGGCCCGGGTGCCGTTCGACGTCTACCTGGACGACCAGGGCCGCATCCGCAAGCTGCGCCAGCGCTTCAGCTTCGTCAACGGCCGGGAGGAGACCGCCGTGGCTGTGGCCTCGACCACACTGCTGTACGACTTCGGCGCCCCCGTGGACGTGCGCCTGCCGAGTCCGAAGGACATCTACGCGGGCCGTATCGCCGAGAGCGGGGCCGAAAATCAGCCAGCGCACTAGTCCGGGACGCCACCCCCGAACTAGCCCGTCCGTGCCATGCGCGGCGTGTAGACCGCTGCCTACTCTAGGAAGTCGGTGACGGCAGAGAAGAGGTGATGCACGTGGCTCCGGTCGGCGGTACGGCAGTTCAGGACCACGTGGCCCTCGCCGAGATCGAGCTGTGCGGAGAGCTGATCATCGCCGCCTCGGCCGCCGAGGACCGGCTGAGCATGGAGAGCATCGACGAGGTGCTGCGGGTCGCCGAGGAACGGGAATCCGCCGAGGTCTGACGACTGCGGGCACCGGAGGTTTGCGGGTGTCGAAGCACGCGGTGCCCGATGTTCAGGTGCGCAGGAGCCGGCCGATCGCCTTCGTGGCCTCGTCCACCTTGGCGTCGATCTCGTCGCCGCCCTTGAGGGCCGCGTCCGCGACACAGTGCCGCAGGTGCTCCTCCAGCAGCTGCAGGGCGAAGGACTGCAGGGCCTTGGTGGAGGCGGACACCTGGGTGAGTATGTCGATGCAGTAGGTGTCCTCCTCCACCATGCGCTGCAGACCGCGGATCTGGCCCTCGATCCGGCGCAGCCGCTTGAGGTGCTCGTCCTTCTGCTTGTGGTAACCGTGCGTGGCGCCGGCCTCGGTCGTCGTCATCGCGGGCCTCCATCTCGGGACAAGCTGCGGATACATACCCCTGGTGGGTATATGGTAACGAATTTTGCTGGGTAAGGGGCCCTTGGTACGCCCCCGTGCTGATCACTGTGTCCGATGGGCGACACTGGGGGACGGCCCGATAGCCGTGGCCGGATGATGCGCCTAGCATCAGCCTGACCGAAACCGAAGCACCCCGAGGACCACACGTGCGCTTTCGTCTGACCCCCAGGGAGACGAGCTTCTACGACATGTTCGCCGCATCCGCGGACAACATCGTCACGGGCTCGAAACTCCTGATGGAACTGCTCGGGGCGGACTCCTCCGCCCGGGCCGAGATCGCAGAGCGTATGCGGGCCGCGGAACACGCAGGTGACGACGCCACGCACGCGATCTTCCACCAGCTGAACTCCTCGTTCATCACGCCGTTCGACCGCGAGGACATCTACACCCTCGCAGGGTCCCTGGACGACATCATGGACTTCATGGAGGAGGCCGTCGACCTGGTCGTCCTCTACAACGTCGAGGAGCTGCCGAAGGGCGTCGAGCAGCAGATCGAGGTCCTGGCCCGCGCGGCCGAGCTGACCGCGGAGGCGATGCCGAACCTCCGCACACTGGACAACCTCACCGAGTACTGGATCGAGGTGAACCGTCTGGAGAACCAGGCGGACCAGATCCACCGCAAGCTGCTGGCCCACCTCTTCAACGGCAAGTACGACGCGATCGAGGTGCTCAAGCTCAAGCAGATCGTGGACGTCCTGGAAGAGGCGGCGGACGCGTTCGAGCACGTGGCGAACACGGTGGAGACCATCGCCGTCAAGGAGTCCTGAAGCGTCGATGGACACCTTCGCCCTGATCGTGACCGTCGCGGTCGCGCTCTTCTTCACGTACACGAACGGTTTCCACGACTCCGCGAACGCGATCGCGACGTCGGTGTCGACGCGTGCGCTGACCCCGCGAGCGGCTCTCGCCATGGCCGCGGTGATGAACCTCGCGGGTGCCTTCCTGGGCTCCGGGGTCGCCAAGACCGTCAGCGAGGGTCTGATCGAGACGCCCCAGGGCTCGAAGGGGATGGGGATTCTCTTCGCGGCGCTGGTCGGCGCGATCGTCTGGAACCTCATCACCTGGTACTTCGGCCTGCCCTCCTCGTCCTCCCACGCCCTCTTCGGCGGCCTGGTCGGCGCCGCGCTGGCGGGCGGCACGGAGGTGCTCTGGAACGGTGTCATCGACAAGGTCATCATCCCGATGTTCGTGTCGCCGTTCGTCGGCCTGATCGTCGGCTACCTGGTCATGACCGCGATCCTGTGGCTGTTCCGCAGGTCCAACCCGCACAAGGCCAAGCGCGGCTTCCGCATCGCCCAGACCGTCTCGGCGGCGGGCATGGCCCTCGGTCACGGTCTCCAGGACGCCCAGAAGACGATGGGTGTCGTGGTGATGGCACTGGTGATCTCCGGCCACGAGACGTATGGCGACCCGATCCCGGTCTGGGTCAAGATCGTCTGTGCCGTGATGCTGTCCCTCGGCACCTACGCAGGTGGCTGGCGCATCATGCGCACCCTGGGCCGAAAGATCATCGAACTCGACCCGCCGCAGGGCTTCGCCGCGGAGACGACGGGCGCGTCGATCATGTTCACCACGGCGTTCATCTTCAAGGCTCCGATCTCCACGACCCATGTGATCACCTCGGCGATCATGGGTGTGGGTGCGACGAAGCGGGTGAACGCCGTCCGCTGGGGCGTGGCCAAGAACATCGTCCTGGGCTGGTTCATCACCATGCCGGCAGCGGCACTGGTAGCGGCGCTGGCGTTCGGTCTGATCGACCTGACGGTGCTGTAGCCGGGGCACGGGGTCGCCCACCACACCCACCCGTCTCGCTCGGCTCCAGACCTGAGCGAGAGGGTGGGCGTTTCACTTTCCAGCCCGACCGCCCCACGAACACCCCCACCCCTCAGCCGACCGAGACGGGCTGGCCGGGTGGGCCGGGTGGGCAAGCGGGGGCGAGGGGCGGAGCCCCAGAGGGTGTGATCCAGCCGACCGAGACGGGCTGGGCGGGTGGGCAAGCGGGGGCGAGGGGCGGAGCCCCAGAGGGTGGATCAGCCGACCGAGACGGGCTGGCCGGGTCCCAGGGCCGCAGCCCCGGCGGGGTTGGGGGCAGAGCCCCCGTCTCCCCGCCGACCCACGGAGTGAACACGCAGGGGCCCGCCCCCGGGAGCCAGGGGCGGGCCCTTTTGCATCCTCGCGGTGGCACCGCCATGCAGCACCGCGAGGGGTTCCAGAGGAGCCGGCTCAGCCGAAGCGGCCGGAGATGTAGTCCTCCGTGGCCTGGACCGACGGGTTCGAGAAGATCCGCTCGGTGTCGTCGATCTCGATCAGACGGCCCGGCTGCCCGACGGCGGACAGGTTGAAGAACGCCGTACGGTCCGAGACACGCGCCGCCTGCTGCATGTTGTGCGTCACGATGACGATCGTGAACCGCTCCTTCAGCTCACCGATCAGGTCCTCGATGGCGAGCGTGGAGATCGGGTCGAGGGCCGAGCAGGGCTCGTCCATGAGCAGCACCTTCGGCTCGACCGCGATCGCGCGGGCGATGCACAGTCGCTGCTGCTGACCACCCGACAGACCGGAGCCCGGCTTGTTCAGGCGGTCCTTCACCTCGTTCCAGAGGTTCGCGCCCTTGAGGGACTTCTCGACGATGTCGTTCAGCTCGGACTTCCGGTAGCTGCCGTTCAGGCGCAGCCCGGCCGCCACGTTCTCGTAGATCGACATCGTGGGGAACGGGTTCGGGCGCTGGAAGACCATGCCCACCTCGCGGCGGACGGACACCGGGTCGACACCGGCGCCGTACAGGTCCTCGTCGTCCAGCAGCACCTTGCCCTCGACCCGCCCACCGGGCGTGACCTCGTGCATACGGTTCAGCGTGCGCAGGAACGTCGACTTGCCGCAGCCGGACGGCCCGATGAACGCCGTCACCGAGCGGGGCTCGACGGTCATCGAGATGTCTTCGATCGCCTTGTGGGAGCCGTAGTAGGCGGTGAGTCCGCTTACGTCGATTCGCTTGGCCATTGTCTACTTCACTTCCAGATAAGTCTTGATCGGTCGCCGATTGGCCGCCACGCGGCGGTAGCCGCACATCGTTGCTCTAGCGACCGGCCTTGGGGGCCTTCCAGCGGGCGATGCCGCGGGCCACCAAGTTCAGGATCATCACGAAGGCGATCAGCGTCAGGGACGCCGCCCACGCACGGTCGTATGCCGCATTGGCACCCGCGCTCTGCGCGTACTGCTGATAGATGTACAGCGGCAGCGACGCCTGCGCACCCTCGAAGGGGTTGTTGTTGATGAACGGGTTGCCGAACACCAGCAGCAGGACCGGCGCGGTCTCGCCCGCGATACGGGCGATGGAGAGCATGATGCCCGTGGTGATGCCGCCGATGGAGGTCGGCAGGACCACCTTCAGGATGGTCCGCCACTTCGGCACACCGAGCGCCAGCGACGCCTCGCGCAGCTCGTTCGGGACGAGCTTGAGCATCTCCTCCGTGGAGCGCACGACGACCGGCATCATCAGGATGGCCAGGGCCAGCGAACCGGCGAAGCCGAACGGCTGCATGTCGAAGATGAGCATCAGGCTGAGGATGAACAGGCCCGCGACGATCGACGGGATGCCCGTCATGACGTCGACGAAGAAGGTGACCGCCGTCGCAAGGCGACCACGCCCGTACTCGACCAGGTAGATCGCCGTCATCACGCCGATCGGGGCGCCGATCAGCGTGGCGAGGCCGACCTGCTCCAGGCTTCCGATGATCGCGTGGTAGATGCCGCCGCCCGGCTCGGAGTCGGCGACGACACCCATGGAGTGGGTGAGGAAGTAGACGTTCAGGACCTTCACGCCGCGGGAGATGGTCACCCAGACCAGGGAGACCAGCGGGACGACGGCGAGCAGGAAGGCGACCCACACGAGCGAGGTGGCGATCCGGTCCTTGGCCTGCCGGCGGCCCTCCACCCGGGCGGCGATGCCGTAGGTGCCGAGGATGAAGAGGACCGCGGCGATCAGACCCCACTGGATCTTGCTGTGCAGGTCGGCGGCGAAGCTGATGCCGATCCCGAGTGCGAGCGAGCCGGCGGCGATGGCCCACGGCGTCCACTTCGGGAGGCTGGCGGCCCGCAGGGTGCTGACGCGCTTGTGGCTGGCGGCTGCGGTGCTCATGCGTTGGCCCCCGAGTACTCCTTGCGGCGGGCGATGATCGCACGGGCCGCGCCGTTGACCAGCAGGGTGATGACGAAGAGCACGAGACCGGAGGCGATGAGCGCGTCACGGCCCTGCTCGGTGGCCTCACCGAACTTGCTGGCGATGTTCTGGGCGAAGGTGCCGCCGCCCGGGTCGAGCAGGCTGGCCTGGATGTCGTAGCTCGGGGAGAGCACGGTGGCCACGGCCATGGTCTCGCCGAGGGCGCGGCCGAGGCCGAGCATCGAGGCGGAGATCACGCCGGAGCGGCCGAAGGGCAGCACCGACATGCGGACGACTTCCCAGCGGGTGGCGCCGAGGGCCAGGGCGGCCTCCTCGTGCGTCCGCGGAACCTGACGGAAGACCTCGCGGCTCACGTTGGTGATGATCGGCAGGATCATGATCGCCAGCAGGATGCCGACGGTGAGCATGGCGCGGGGGGCACCGTCTTCCCAGGAGAAGATGCCGGTCCAGCCGAGGTAGTCGTTCAGCCAGCCGTACAGGCCCTGCATGTGCGGGACGAGGATCAGGGCGCCCCACAGGCCGTAGACGATGGACGGCACCGCGGCGAGCAGGTCAATCACATAGGCGATCGAACCGCTCAGCTTGCGCGGGGCGTAGTGCGTGAGGAACAGCGCGATCGCGACGGCCACGGGGACGGCGATGGCCATGGCGATGATCGAGGAGACGACCGTGCCGAAGGCCAGTACCGCGATACCGAAGACCGGCGGGTTGAGGTTGGTGTTCCACTCGAACGTGGTCAGGAAGTTTCCGTGGTCCTTGCTGATCGCGAGCGAGGCGCGGTAGGTGAGGAAGACCGCGATCGCGGCCATGATCACCAGCAGCAGGATGCCGGAGCCCCGGGACAGACCGAGGAAGATGCGGTCGCCGGCGCGGCTCGCGCCGCGGGCGTTGGGCTTCTGGGCCACGGTCGGCTCGGGCGTCGGGGGAGATGCGTCAGTTGTCTGGGTCGATATGTCCATCAGGGTTCTCCGGTCTGCGGAGCCGCGGGGTGGGCGGCTCGGTGGAGCTGCTTCCCCTGGGGAGTCGCGGCTCCGGGCGGCGGTGCACCGGACGGTGCGGCCCGGGTCTCGGAAGAACCGGGCCGCACTCTCGGATCAGGTCAGCTCAGGCCCTCGATGGTGGTGCGGACCTTGGCGATGATCTCCTCGGGAACGGGCGCGTAGTCGATGCCCGAAAGAACCTTCTGGCCGTCCTCGCTGGCGATGTAGCGCAGGAAAGCCTTGGTGGCGGGCAGCGTGTCCGCCTTGTTGCCCTTGTCGCAGACGATCTCGTACGTGACCAGGGTGATCGGGTAGGCGCCCTCGGCCTTGGTCTTGTAGTCGAGCTTCAGCGACAGGTCCTTGCCGGTGCCGACGACCTTGGCGGCGGCGATGTCGGCGGTGGCGCTGTCGGTGCTGGGGGCGACCGGCTTGCTGGCGCCCGTGTCGATGGAGACGGCCTTGACGCCGTCGCCGACGTAGGACAGCTCGAAGTAGCCGATGGCGCCGGAGGTCTGCTTCACCTGCTGAGCGACACCCGCGGACTGCGGAGCGGACTGGCCGCCCTTGGCCTGCCAGGCCTTGCCGCCGGAGTACTTCCAGTTGTCCGGGGTGGTGGCGATCAGGTACTTGGTGAAGTTGTCCGTGGTGCCGGACTCGTCAGAGCGGTGGAACGGCTGGATCTTGAGGTTGGGGAGCTTCGCGTCCTTGTTCAGAGCCTTGATCGCCGGGTCGTTCCAGTTCGTGATCTTGCTGTCGAAGATCTTGGCGAGGGTCGGCGCGTCCAGGACGAGGTTGTCCACACCCGGGACGTTGAAGCCGATGGCGATCGGTCCGCCGACCATCGGCAGGTCGATGCCCTGGCCGCCCTTGCAGACCTGCTTGGAGGCGGTGACCTCTTCGGGCTTCAGCGCGGAGTCGGAACCGGCGAAGGCGACCTGACCCTGCGTGAACGCGGTGACACCCGCGCCCGAGCCGCCACCCTTGTAGTTGATCTGCACGCCACAGGCCTGCGAGAAGGCCTTGACCCAGGCGTCGATGGCGTTCTTCTGAGCGGACGAGCCATCGGCGAGCAGCTGGCCCTTGGCGTTGTCACACTTGATGGAGCCCGCGCTGGCCGAGGCCGTCGACTTGCCACCCGAGTTGTTGTTGCCGTTGTCGTCGGAGCCGCACGCCGTCAGGGCCAGGGCGCCGGAGACGGCGACAGCACCGAGAGACAGGGCGCGCAGCCGGTTCTTGCGCTGAAGCTTCACTTTCGGGAGTTCCTTCCAGGAGCCGCCGCAGTGGGCGGCGTGCGAGGTCGAGGTGGGCGAGCGCATTTGTGGCCGCTCCGCACCGTGCAGGGCCGAAATTAGGCAGAACAGGTGAAGCCGCCGATGGGCATAGGTGAACGGTGGGTGAACCCCTGCCGTCGGCCCGGTTAGGTCACGGAATGCTTACGGGGAGGGCACACCCAGGTTCCGACGGCCGGGTTACACGGACGCGTATTCGATGCTCGTTCCCCCGCTCGCGGGAACCCTTGTGCGCATGGCGTCGTCTGGTTCCTCGAGAGCCGAGGAAAGGCGACGAACATGGAACGGCGTACGTTCATCTCGGGCGGCGCGGCCGCGCTGGCCGCGACGGCCCTGACCGGGTGCAGTTCTCGTTCGGGCACGTCCGCCGGGTCCTCGGCGCACGCGTTTTCATCCTCCGGTACCGCACTGAAAACCACCAGTCAGGCCGCCGCGGCCAACTGGGCGGCCCTCGCCCGCGACCTGGACGGCACCCTGGTACGCCCCGGGGACGGTGCCTGGAAGACGGCCCACCAGCTGTACAACACCCGATTCGACGGCCTGAAGCCGGCGGCGGTCGCCTATGTCGCCCACGCCGACGACATCCGTACGACCCTGGCGTACGCCCAGTCCCACCGGATACGGGTGTCGATACGCAACGGCGGCCACTCCTACGCCGGCTACTCCTCGGGCGACAACCGGCTGATCCTCGACGTGTCCAAGCTGAACCGGGTCCGGGCGAGCGGCGGACAGGCGGTGGTCGGTGCCGGCTCCAAGCTGATCGACGTCTACCGGGCGCTGGCCGCGAAGGGCGTGACCATACCCGCGGGCTCCTGCCCCACGGTCGGCGTCTCCGGCCTGGTCCTCGGCGGCGGCCACGGCGTCGCCTCCCGCGCCTACGGCCTGACCTGCGACAGCCTCACCCAGGCGACGGTGATCACGGCGGACGGCACCCAGGTGATCGCGAACGCCACGTCCCACTCCGACCTGTTCTGGGCGCTGCGCGGCGCGGGCAACGGCAACTTCGGCGTCGTCACCGAGCTGCAGTTCAAGACCCACCCGGCGCCGCAGGCGGTCACCGCGTACATGACGTGGTCCTGGTCCAAGGCGGCCGCGGTGATCAAGGCCTGGCAGGAGTGGGGCCCGACCCAGCCGGACGAGATCTGGTCCTCGCTCCACCTGTCGAACACCCCGGGCGGAACGCCCGCGATCTCCGTGGCCTGCTTCTCCCTCGGTACCTACGGCGAACTCCAGAACGCGGTGGACCGCCTGGCGCACAAGGCCGGCGCGAACGCCAGGTCCGTGACCCTGCGGCGCCGCGGCTACGAGGAGGCGATGGAGATCTACGCCGGCTGCTCCTCCTTCTCCACCGACGCGCAGTGCCATCTGCCCGGCTCCACCCCGGGCCGCTCCCCGCAGGGCGCCCTGGGCCGCGAGACCTACGCGGCCCGCTCCGACTTCTTCGACCGCTCCCTGTCCTCGGCGGGCATCCAGACCCTGCTCAAGCAGATCGGTTCCGTCCGGGGCGGCGCGGGCAGCATCGCGTTCACGGCCCTCGGCGGTGCGGTCAACCGGGTCTCCCCCACCGCGACGGCCTTCGTCCACCGCCGCTCCCGCATGCTGGCCCAGTACATCGCATCCTGGGGCGCGGGCGCCTCCGGCAGCTCGGCCCAGTCATGGCTCACCTCGGCGCACAACGCGATGAAGCCGTACGCCTCCGGCGCGGCCTACCAGAACTACACGGACCCGACCCTGACCAACTGGCGCACGGCGTACTACGGGGACGCGGCGACCCGGCTCGGCAAGGTGAAGAAGCAGTACGACCCGCAGAAGTTCTTCTCCTACGCACAGGGTCTGTAGGAGCGCACCGCAGGGGCGAGGGCGTACCGGACCTGGGCCTGGCCGGCGGATCAGGCCCTACGCCGCCAGGTCGCGTTCCTCGGATTCCAGTGCCTGGCGGGCGCCGGGGACCAGCGCGTCCGGCTGCTCGCCCGGTGCCGGGCGGCGGCGCACGATCCAGCCGGCCCGGCGCGACCGCTCCACCGCCTTCATCAGCGGGGTGAGCAGCGCCATCGCCAGGGGGGACAGGAGCAGGGCGACCGCCGTGCCGAGCGCGAAGCCGCCGACGACGTCCGTCGGGTAGTGCACGCCCATGTACACCCGGCAGAAGCCCTCCAGCAGGGCCAGGCCGATGCCCGCGATGCCGAAGCGGCGGTTGGCGACGAACAGACCGACGCCGAGTGCCATCGTGATCGTCGCGTGGTCGCTGACGAAGGAGAAGTCGCTCTTGCCGGAGACGAGGACGTCCAGGCCCTGGTGATCGACAAAGGGGCGGGGGCGTTCGACGAAGCCCCGGATCGGTACGTTCACCAGGATCGCGATGCCGGCCGCGAGCGGGGCCCACACCAGCGCGGCCACGGAGGATGCGGCGTCCTTGTCGGCCCGGCGACGCACCGACCACCAGCACCACAGGACCAGCAGCACCATCGCGAGCAGCAGTCCGTATTCGCCCACGAACTCCATGGCCCGGTCGAACCAGTGCGGCGCGTCCTTGGCCAGGCCATTGATGTCGTAGAGCAGGTCGACGTCGGGGTTCGATCCGGATTCGGCGAGTACAGCCATCGTGCTGCGGCCCCTTCGTCGTCTTCCCGGACGCACCTCGTGTGCGTCGCTCCAGCTCCCCGTGGTTCGTAGATCCGCTTCCGTTGCACTGCCGCACTGACGTCCGCTCGGCTACGTCAACAGGAACGCACAGCCCCCATCCATACGTTCCACCCTCCACCGAATGATCACTCAGACGTTATCGAAGAGAGACTCATCGCCGCAGCTCAGGTGGTGGGTTCACGCTCGGTTCACACCTTGGTGGGGAGCGCTTTTGCGCCATCTTCGGTGACTCGTGTGGCACCGAAGTAGTCAGGGGTGTCGACCGGGTCGAACCGGATCACGGCACCCGGCCGCGGCGCGTCGATCATGTACCCGCCGCCCACGTAGATCCCCACGTGCCGGATGGCCCGCGAGTCGGTGAGGTCGTCGGAGAAGAAGACCAGGTCGCCGGGGAGCAGTTGGTCCCGCGAGGGGTGCGGGCCCGCGTTGTACTGGTCGTTGGCGACCCGGGGCAGGGCGATGCCGACCTTCTCGTACGCGGCCTTGGTCAGACCCGAGCAGTCGAAGCGTCCGCCCTGGTCGGAGGTGCCGTTGCCGCCCCACAGATAGGGCGTGCCGAGCTTGCTCTGGGCGAAGGCGATGGCGCCCGCGGCCTGCCGGGTGGGATCGATCCGGCTGACCGGCGCGGCGAAGCTCTGCTCCAGGCTGCGGATCCGCTCGACGTAGTTCTGCGTCTCGCTGATGGCCGGTACGCCGCCCGCTTTTATGACCCGGTAGGCACCCGCGTTGTAGGCGGCGAGCATGTTGTCGGAGACGTTGCCGGGAACGTCCTTGACGTACTTGGCGAGTTCGCAGTCGTACGACGCGGCCGATGGAATCGCGTCATCCGGGTCCCAGATGTCGCGCTTGCCGTCGCCGTTGCCGTCGATTCCGTGCGTCGCCCAGGTGCTCGGGATGAACTGGGCGATGCCCCGCGCGTCGGCGGGGCTGACGACCGTCGGGTTCCAGCCGCTCTCCTGATACAGCTGGGCGGCGAGCAGGGCGGGGCTGAGCGCGGGACACAGGTTGCCCCACTGCTGCACGAGCCCCTTGTAGGCGGCAGGTACGGCTCCCTTCGCGAGCCCGCGGCCGCCCGTGGTGACGCTGTTGACGAGGTTCCCGGCGACGACGTAGACACCGACGACGAGCAGCATCACGAACGCGAGCGCGGCACCGACACCGGCCCCCGCCGCGATCCATGCCTTACGCACCGTCAACCGCCCCTCGCCGCCCGGGAGTACGCCGGGGGTCAGTCTACGGCCGGGACCCCCGCAGCCGGTCGTAACCGGCCCTGGTCGGACCCTGTCCAGTAGGGATCCGGGCCAACCGCGCGGCGCCTTCGGCGGGACGGCCCGCAACTCGGTGCACCGCTCGGCGTGATCGGAGCGCCGACTGAGCGCATCGGGGATGTGCCGGACCGCTCCTCAGGCCCCCACGGCAGCCGGTCGCCGTCTGCCGGACTGCTCAGGTGCCGGCCGTCGCGTCCTTGTACAACTCCGCGGCCTCCGCGCCCAGCACCACGCTGTACGAGGTGTCAGCGGTGGCGCCGCCCTTCTCGTGTCCGCCGAGCACCCCGACGACCTGCCGGTCACCGTTCACCCACGGACTGCCGCTGGTGCCGCCGCTGAACTCCGGGCAGTCGATGCGCTGCTGCGTCCTGCTGTGCAGGGTCGGCTTGTTGGTGCAGGTGATGGGCGCCTCGCGCCTGTCCGGATACCCGGTGAGGGTCACTGCGGTGGCACCCGTGTCCGTCCCGGTGGCGAACCCATTGCCGCCGACGACGTCCTCGACCTGCTTCCCGTGCAGTTCCTCGACGTGGGCGAAGGCGATGTCGCTGTCCTCGTGCTGCCCCTCGGCCCACCCGTCGGGCAGGACCCGCTTCCCCACCTTCCACACCCCGAAGGGCGCCTTCCCGTCCCGGTACCCCGGCGCGAAGAGCAGATCCCCGTCGTCCCCGGCCACGCAGTGCGCGGCGGTCACGATGAGATCGCGCCGGCGGCTGTGCACGACCGAGGCGGTGCAGAAGTGCCCGCCGGCCGGCTTGCCCGCCCGGTCCGCACCGAACAACGCGCCGACCCGCACGCTCTGCCGCGTCGCGACCATGGCGGCGGTGACCCCGAAAGGACCCGGCCCGTCATCGGCGGCAGCCACGGACGCCGAGGTCAGGGCGAGCGTCACCACGGCGCACGCGAGGGCGGGGCGTGAGGTGCGCCAGATGCGTGAGATGCGCTTCATCAGGCCTCACTCTCTCCCACGAAGGTGAGAAACCTGCCCCGACTTCACTGAGATTTTCCTCTGAACTCGGCTCGCCGCCTCCGTCACCGGCAGTCGGCCCACAGCAGCTTCCCGCCCTTCGACGCGCCCAGCTCCCGCAACACCGAGGCACCCCAGGAGTCGGCGCAGGCTCGTACGAGGTGCAGCCCGCGTCCGCCCTCGGAGTCGTCCGGGACGACGGAGGCGGCCTCGCCCTTGCTGAATCCGGGCGGGACCCGGGGGTCGGTGTCCCAGACGGCGATACGCAGCCGCCCCGGTTCCCGTCCGAGGAGGCGGAGGGCGTAGGGGCCGGCGGTGTGCAGATGCGCGTTGGTGAGGAGTTCGGCGGCCAGGAGTTCCGCGGCGGGGGTGAGGGCGGAGAGGTCGTGTGCGGCGAGGACGGTTCGGAGTGTTGCCCGGGCGATCCCCGGTGCGCGTGGATCGTGCGGGAGCTGAAGGGTGTAGGTCCAGGGCGGGGATACGGTGGACATGGAAGTCTCCGATCGCTGAAGGGAGTTGCCTGTGCTCCCAGTGGCCTGCCACCCCGTCGGTCGGTGCACTTCTGGGCGATGCGGCGCCGAGCCCAAAGTAGCGACTTGGGAATATATTCTTCATCCCATTCAGAGCAATAAATGCTGCAACCACCTGTGTGGGTGACGGGCAGTACGGAGGAGCGACGGGCATGCCCGTGAGGACCAACCCGACAGCACGGCAGCTGCGGTTCGGCGCTGAGCTGCGCAAACTGCGCGAGCGCGCAGGCCTGACGTCGACGGAGGCCTCTCGACTCCTCGGCATCAAGCAGGCGCAGGTCAGCAACATGGAGACGGGCCGCCTCGCCGTGAGCGCGGACCGCGTACGCACCATGGCGTGCCAGTACGACTGCCCGGACAAGGACCTCGTCGAGGCCATCGCCGGAATGACCGGGGAGCGCAAACGCGGCTGGTGGGAGGAGTACCGCGAAATCCTGCCGTCACGACTGCTGGACCTCGCCGAGTTGGAGCACCACGGCACGGCGCTGCGCACCGCCCACACCTCGGGTATCCCCGGTCTGCTCCAGACGCTGGACCACGCGCGGGAGGTGTTCCGCCAGGTCGTGCCCGAACTCTCACCGCCGGAGCTGGAGCACCGCGCCTCGTTCCGCATCAAGCGTCAGGCGGTGCTCTTCCGCAAGGACACCGTCTCCTATCGGGCAGTCATCCACGAGGCGGCGCTGCACATGAGGTTCGGTGGCCGGGACGTCGCCAGGCAGCAGCTCAAGCACCTGCTCAAGATGAGCGAGCACCCGAACATCTCCCTCCATGTGGTGCCGTTCGCAGCCGGCGGATACCCCGGCGCGGGCCAGCCCATCTACTACGTCCACGGCCCTGTGCAGGAACTCGACACCGTCCAGCTCGACCAGTCGCACGGGATCGTCCTGCTGGACGCGGCGGCCCAGCTCGACAAGTACCGCCGGATCTTCGACCGTCTGACGGCCCTCAGCCTCATCGAGTTGGAGTCACGGACCCTCATCCACGACATCGTCCGGACCATGTGAGAGGCAGACATGTTCTCCACCCCTTGGCAGAAGTCCTCGTACTGCGGCGAGGGAGAGTCCTGCGTCCACGTGGCCGCCACTGCCGAAACGATCCACCTCACCGAATCCGCAGACCCCGGCGGAGCGATACTCACGGCCACCCCCGCCGCCTTCGGCACCTTCATCGCCGTACTCAAGGAGGAGACGCGGCGCAGGGCGCCCATCGAGGTCACCATCGGTGAAGAGGGCAGCGTCCATCTGCACGAGACCAGCGCCCCGGACACCGTCGTCACCACCGACCGCCGCAAGTGGGACGCCTTCGTACTCGGCATTCGGGCGGGCGAGTTCGACCACTTCCAGGCGATCGCCTGACGACCCGTACCGGCGGAGAGGGCAGGATTCGAACCTGCGTGGGCCCCGGGGGGCCCGACCTTGAGGCGTGCTCGCTGGTCCCCGATCAACCACTCCGGGCACCTCTCCCTGTGTCCGGCGTCCGGTTTCCCCTGCCGTTCACAGGTATGAGAGTGGCAGGAGGGGCTGACCGCCCCCTGACGCACCGCTGACGTGCTGCCGCGCTCGCCGGCAGGGTCCAGGGGGTGTCCGCCTCCCCCGTCCTGCGGAGGTGCGGAAGTGGGCCGATCTCGGTCCACCTCCGCGGGGCACCGTCCGACACCCCGAACGCACAGCCGTCACATGATCCGCGGGACAGGACTAGTCGACGTCCACCGGACCGTCGTTCGACCGCTTCTCCTTGCTCACGGGCAGCTGCAGCAGGCCGTCGTTCTTGTTCTCCTCGGGGCGGCGGCCGTCGGCGTCCTGGCCGCTCAGGTTCTGCCGGACCGAGTCGAGGATGGTCAGGCCCTGGGACACCAGGCCGGCAGCGATCTCGCCGAGGCCGTCCGCGCCGTTGAGGACGTTGACGTTGGCACCGGCAAGGCCGCCGGCGGCTTCCTTCACGATCTGCGGGAGCTGGTCGATCAGCATCCGGTCGAGCGCGACCCGGTCGTACGAGGCGGCCGCCTCCGCCTGGATCTTCATCCGCTGCGCCTCGGCCGCGGCGAGGATCCTGACCCGCTCGGCCTCGGCCTCGGCGGGCTTGACGACCTCGGACACCAGCTGCTGCTGGCGCAGCTTGGCCTGGCGCTGGGCCAGTTCCGTCTGGGCGGCGAGCACCTCCTGCTGGGCGTGCGCCTGCGCCAGCGGTCCGGCCTGCGCGGCCTCCGCCTGGGCGCGGTCCACCTCGGCCGAGTACTCCGCCTTGACGATGGCGGTCTGCCGGGCGTACTGAGCCTGCTTACGGGCCGCTTCCTGCTCCGCCTCGACCGAGGCCTGAGTGGCCTGCGCCTGGGCGATCTGCGCCTGCCGCTGGATGGCCGCCTTGTGCGGTGCGGACATCGCGTCGATGTAGCCCGCGTCGCCGTCGTCGATCGACTGGATCTGCAGCGAGTCGACGATCAGGCCGATCTTCGCCATCTCGGTCTTCGAGGTGTCCAGGACCTCCGCGGCGAGCTTCTGCCGCTCGGTGACGATCTCCTCGACGGTCATCGAGCCGATGATCGCCCGCAGGTGACCGGCGAAGATCCGGCCGGTCAGGACCGACATCTGCTCCTGGTCGGAGAGGAAGCGCTGGCCCGCGTTGATGATGCTCTCGTGGTCGTTGCCGACCTTGAACGCGATGACGGCGCGGACGTGCAGCGCGATGCCCTGCCGGGTCACACAGGTCTCCGTGACCTCGGACTCGCACATGGAGAGGGTGAGGAAACGGGTCTTGCGGAAGAACGGGATCACGAACTTGCCGTGCCCCGTCACCACTCGGAACGGCGCGCCCCCCAGTCCCCGCCGGCCCCCCGAGATCAGCATCGCCTCGTCGGGAGCGGGAACGCGGTATCCGAACATGCTTGTACTCCTCAGCCGGCGCCGACGGCGTCTCCGCCGAGCGCGTCCAATGGATCCACCCACTCGATGACGCCGACCTCTCGGCATCCACGTGATTCGATCACGAGCACCGTGGCGCCTGTGGGCAGGGGATCCTCGGACCAGGCGAGGAAGGTCTCGGAGCCGCCTCTGACCCGCACCAGAACCTCGCCGGGGCCCGCGGATCCGCGGGTTCCGATGAGTACTTTTCCCGTGCAGCCGATCACGGCCTCGTCCTGCGGCATCACCGGCCGTCCTCCTCGTCCTGGCCCCAGGATTCCGACGATAGACCTAGTGGGCCCGGGGACCCAACGGGCAGTAGGACACTGCCGCACCGCCGGGACGGACGGGCTCTGGCGCGCCCCCTCCGCGCCACGCCCGGACCGCCGAACTCCTCGCACCGCCGGCTACGACGCCTTCGTCAGCGCGAGCCCCCACGCGACCCCGGTCAGCTCCTCCGACAGCGTCCACAACCTCCGGGCCGACTCCGGATCGCTGGCCGCCACACTGCGGCCGACCAGCGTGGGGGCGCCCCGCATCTCGCCCAGCCCGTCGGGGCCGACGTACGCCGCCCCGGGCAGGTCCTGGCCGGCCGCGTACAGCGTCGGGAGGGCGCCGGACCTGTCGTCCTGGGCGAGGAGCTTGTTGCCGACGGACATGAACGCCCGTACGAAGGGGTTCGCCGTGTGGCTCTGCAGGTTGGTGGCCGCGTAGCCGGGGTGGGCCGCCAGGGCGCGCACTCGTGAGCCGGCCTCGGTCAGGCGGCGCTGAAGTTCCAGCGTGAACAGGAGGTTGGCCAGCTTGGACTGGGCGTAGGCACGCGTCGGGGAGTAGCGCGTCCTCAGGTTCACGTCCTCGAAGTGGATCACCCCGTCGCCCGAGCGATGGAGTCCGGAGGACACCGTCACCACCCGGTCCGTGACGTACGGCAGCAGCAGGTTGGTCAGCGCGAAGTGCCCGAGGTGGTTCGTGCCGAACTGCATCTCGAAGCCGTCCTTGGTGCGTCGCTCCGGCAGCATCATCACGCCCGCGTTGTTGATCAGCAGATCCAGCGGGCGGTCCCAGGAGGCGGCGAACTCGCGGACGGAGTCCAGGTCCGCCAGATCCAGGCGGCGCACCTCGGTGCTGCCGCCCACCCGCGCCGCGGCCGCGGCGCCGCGCTCCAGGTCCCGTACGGCGAACACCACGTGCGCGCCCGCACGGGCCAGCGCCTCGGCGGTCGCGAAACCGAGGCCGCTGTTGGCGCCGGTGATCACGGCCGTACGGCCGGAGAGGTCGGGGAGATGGGTCGCGTTCCACTTGCGCGCAGCGCGCGCTTCGGTCGTATCAGCCATGCCGCCAAATGTAGGCAACGCCAACAATGCTGTCAATGACAACAATGATGCCAACGACAACTAAATAGACGGCGACAACATCGGGATACGATGGTCCGCATGCCGCGTCTGTCCCCGTCGTCCACGAGTCGCCCCTACCACCACGGAGACCTGCGCGCAGCCCTGCTCAAGAGCGCCGACCGCACCCTGCGCGAGAAGGGGGCCGGCGCCCTCTCGCTGCGCGAACTGGCCCGCGACATCGGGGTGAGCCATGCCGCCCCGGGCCGGCACTTCAAGGACAAGCAGGCCCTGCTCGACGCCCTCGCGCTGGACGGGTACGAGCGCCTCAACCAGGCCCTGCACGCCGCCGCCGAGCGCCCCGGCCAGGCCTTCGAGGAGCACATGGCGGCGCTGGCGCGCGCCTACCTCGGCTTCGCCGTCGAGAACCCGGAACTCCTTGAGCTGATGTTCGCGCGCAAGCACGACCCCGACAGCTCCGCGCAGCTCGCCTCGGCCGTCGACCGCTCACTGGGCTCCTTCACCCGGATGATCGCGGAGGCGCAGGAGCGGGGCGAGATCATCGAGGGCGACCCCGAGCGGATCACGATGGTCGCCGCCGCGAGCCTGCACGGCCTCGCCGCCCTCATCGCCGGCTGCGCCCTGGACGCGGACGAGGCGCTGGCGGGCCTGGACGAACACGTCCACCTGCTGCTGCACGGCCTCAAGCCCAGGTGAGCCACTGAGCACCTGCGCTCCCTCCGCGCCCCGGGTCGAGCGCAGGCAGGCACAGCGCCGGCACAGAGCCACGGACGAGCAAGGCTCCAACCCCCGTCGGCAAGGCGGCAGTCAGAAATCCGCGAGCCGCCCTTCCGTGAGAACATCGTCTCGACGCCTCACCCGACCAGCCGTCAGAAACCGTGCCAGGTCGTAAAGAGGGTCAACGACGGAACCACACGACAGGTTCCGCTCAGGCCTCGTTGCCCGGCGTGACCTGCCGTGATACACAGAGTGACCGTACGAGCCATTCGTACGAAACCCGCCAGTCAATGACGTCAAGTCGACATACGACGGCGACGTTGTCGGCGACAATTAGACCTGACCTCTGCACACCGCAGGGGCCTTGCGGAACTACCCACCAGGGGCGGTGACTTACATGCTCTTTGCGGCCGACAAGGGAGACATCAACACCATCATTGGCGGGATCGCTCCGGACTGGGGCCCCTTCGGCAGCCTGGGCAACGAGGCGAAGGTGATGATCGAGGTGGTGATGGCCGTGGCCATCCTGCTCTGCCTCGGCATCGCGGTCTGGGGCGCGGCCAAACAGCGGATCGGTGCGACGGCCCTGCGGGACACCTTCAGCGCGGAACAGGGCAAGGGCCTGATCATCGCCGGCCTCACCGGGGTCTTCATCATCGGCTCCCTCGGCACCCTGTTCACCATCGTGTACGGCATGGCGGTCTGACGCCCCTTCTTCACCGTTCCCTCCCGGGCACGCCCGGCCGTCCCCTCCACCCCCACCCACCCGTCGTGCCCACCGGCTGAGGTTGCGTTTCCCTGATGTCGAGTCACCACACCGCGCCCGCGCGGGAACCAGCACGGCTACCGTCGTATCTCTACGAGGTGGAGGGGGCATACGCGGCATGAGTCCCGGAGACGAGCAGGGTTACACCGAAACGGGCCAGACCAGGACCCGCCTGCCCGGCGGCGACCCCTACGGCGGCGCACCCCGCAGAACCGGTCGCTCCTCCTCCCGGAGCCTGATCACGGTGGTCGGCGTGGTCGTCCTCCTCATCGCCGCAATCGCCTTCGCGAACAGAGGAGACGGTTCGTCCACCGACGGTTCGACGGGGAAGAAGGACCAGCCGAAAGCTTCTTCCACGGCGGCGAGTGGGGCGAAGCCGGTGGAGACGAAGACCGGGGTGATCCCTTCGGGCTTCGCCCGTACGCAACAGGGGGCCCAGAGCGCCGCGGCCAACTATGCGGTGGTGCTGGGGTCGGCCGAGATGTTCAACAAGGCCAATCGTGACTTCATCCTGCAGGCCATCATGACACCGTCCAGGGTGCAGCCTTCGGAGGCGGCGATGGACAAGGCATACACGCCTGCCTTCAGCCGGAGCCTCGGCCTGAGCGCGGACGGGGCGGCTCCACAGGGCTACACGTTCGTCTCGCGTACGAGCCCGATCGGCACCAAGGTCACCGAGGCCACCAATGACGCCGCCACGGTCGAGGTCTGGTGCAGCGGGCTCCTGGGCCTCGCAGGCGAGAAGTCCACCAACCCGGTCACCAACAGCTGGTTCACCATCACGATGAAACTCGAGTGGACCGCCGGCGACTGGAAGATCATCACGCATTCCCAGCAGGAGGGCCCGGCTCCTGTTCCCGGCGACGACAAGGCCTCCAGCTCTGACGAGATGTCGAAGGCCGTCGAGGAGTACGGAGGGTTCACGTATGCCCGCTAACCGACGCGTACTCACCCTGGCCGGCGCCGTCACGGCCGTCCAGACGGCAGCGGTCCTCCTGGCCACTCAGGCCTTCGCCGCGCCCACGCCTTCGCCCTCAGCGACGAAGAGCAACGACCCGTGCGACCTGATCCACGGCGCAGCCAAACAGTTCTGCGAAAAGGACAACGGCTCCAAGGGAGGCTCCTCCGGCGTCACCCCCGGCAACCCCCTCACCGACACCCTCGACCCCCTCTCCTCCCTGTCCAAGGGCTGTGCCGACGCCGCCTCCTGGACCATCGGGAAGCTCAGTGACGCCGTGAAGGAGACCGCGAACGTCGACTTCACGAACACGAAGTTCCTGCAGCAGTACGCCGTCGTGTTCGCCGCGTCCACGATCCTGACGCTCCTGCTGTGGCTGCTGGCCGTGGCCAAGCGGGCCGTACGAGGCGTCCCGCTCACCACCGCCATCTCCGAAGCAGTCGGCTTCCTGTGGCTGACGGTGCTCGCCTCCGCCTTCACCCCGCTGATCCTGTACACCGTCGTCTCGGCGGCCGACGGAGTGACGGACGTCCTCGCGAAGGCCACCGGCGACCAGACGGACACCTTCTTCGGCACCTTCTCCGGCGCCCTCAACAAGGGCACCGACATCGGCGGCGGACCGATCATGCTGATCGTCGTCTCCCTGGTCAGCATCCTCGCCGCCGGCGTCCTCTGGCTGGAACTGGTCATCCGCGCCGCCCTGCTCTACGTCGGCGCCCTCCTCGGCACGGTCGTCTACGCCGGCCTGGTGGACAAGAACCTGTGGGGACACGTCCGGCGCTGGGCGGGCATCATGATCGCCGTCATCCTGGTCAAGCCGGTGATCGTCATAGTGCTCGGCCTCGCAGGCGCACTGTCCGGCGACAGCGGCCCCGACGCCTTCTCCGCCGTCGTCTCCGGCCTCGCCATCATCCTGCTCGCCATCTTCGCGAGCGCGATGATCTACCGCTTCGTCCCCGGCTTCGGCGACGAGATCGCGAACGGCCGCAACAACCGCATCATGCAGGGCGCCGAGGGCAAGGCCGCAGCCGTCATCAGCTCCCCGGCCACTCTCGTCGCCCAGGGCATCAAGACCCACAGCTCCCGCGCCGACAACAACAGTGGCGGAGGCCAGGGCGGCAGCGGCCCCCGCCCCGCCAACCCCGCCTCCGGCGGCGTCGCCGCCCACAGCAGCCGTAGCCCCCAGGGAGGCGGCGGAGCAGTCCCCTCCGCCGCGCCCGCGCCGCGCACACCAAGCCCGGCCAACACCCCGCATGCCAGCAACACCCGTAACAGCAGCAGCAATCGCTCGGGAGGTGAAGGGCGTTGACGACCGAGTCCCACATGTCCCATCCGGTCACGCCCCGCCGTACGTATCTGATCGGCCGCGCCCGGCCGAACGCGATCGTCGGCCGGAACCGCGAGTCCGGCGAGATCGCGCTGATCATCGCCGGCGCGTTCCTCGGCATGATGTGCGGCCTCCTCGTCCCGGTCCTGTCCCTGCGGATCGTGCTGCTCACGGGCTTCCCGCTGATCGCGCTCGCCGCGGTCTACGTGCCGTACAAACGCCGCACGTTCTACAAGTGGTTCGAGATCAACCGCACGTACAAGCGCACGGTCAAGCGCGCCGCCGTCTACCGCTCCGGTGCCGTCGAGGCCGGCACCCGGCTCGACGGGCGTGAGGTGGAGGTGGGTCCGCCGCCGGGGATCGGGCGGATCAACTGGCTCGCCGCGCCCTTCGGACCCGACGAGATCGCCGTACTCCTGCACGCCGACCGCAAGACGGTCACGGCCGCCATCGAGATCGAGGGCCCGGGCGTCGGTCTGCGCGACTCCGAGGACCAGGAGGCCCTCGTCGACCGCTTCGGCACGCTGCTCAAGCACGTGGCCAACGGCGACGGCTTCGTGACCCGGCTCCAGATGCTCGCCCGCACCCTGCCCGCCGACCCCGACGCCCACGCCAAGGACGTCGCCGTACGCGGGGACGAGAAGGCTCCCGACTGGCTGTCCCGCTCCTACGACCAGCTCCAGTCCATGGTCTCCACCAGCAGCGAGCAGCACCGCGCCTACCTCGTCGCCTGTATGCACTACACCCGCGAACTGGCATCCGAGGCCCAGGCCATGGCCCGGGCCGCACGTCCCCAGTCCGGGCGCAAGCTGGACCGTGACGCGGGCCTCGCCGTCGTCATGGCCCGCGAGCTGACCGACATCTGCTCGCGCCTCCAGGAGGCCGACATCCGCGTCCGCCAGCCCCTCGGGCAGGGCAGACTCGCCTCCCTCATCCACTCCATGTACGACCCGGACCACCCCATCGACCACATCCAGGCGATGTCCCGGCGCAACGCCTGGCCGGCCGAGCTGGACGCCATGGAGCCCACCTACCTCCAGGCCAAGACCCGCGAGTCCGCCACCCGCGCCCCCTGGTGCCACGCCACGGCCTGGGTGAAGGAGTGGCCGATGACCCCCGTCGGCGTCAACTTCCTCGCGCCCCTGCTCGTCCACACCCCTGACGTCATCCGAACGGTCGCCGTGACGATGGATCTCGAACCCACCGAGGTAGCCATCGAACGCATGCTGACCGAGAAGACCAACGACGAGGCCGAGGCCTCCCGCGCCGCCAAGATGAACCGCACCGTCGACCCGCGCGACATCGCCGCCCACAACCGCCTCGACCAGCGCGGCGAGGACCTCGCCAGCGGCGCGGCCGGCGTCAACCTGGTCGGCTACATCACCGTCTCCGCCCGCTCCCCGGAGGCCCTCAACCGGGACAAGCGGACGATAAGGGCCTCCGCCGGAAAGTCGTACCTGAAGCTGGAGTGGTGCGACCGCGAGCACCACCGGGCCTTCGTGAACACACTTCCCTTCGCCACCGGCATTCGAAGGTAGGGGCTGATGCGCTGATGCGGGACCCGCTGTCCGTCCTCACGGACGCCTTCACGTCCTTCCTGTTCGGGAAGGTCGAGACGACCCGACTGCCGGTGCGCACCTCCACGGGCCAGGCCCAGGCGGTCTACCTGCCCACCGCCGCGCCCGGCCTCGGCGACTCGGGCGTCATCATCGGCCGCGAGGTGTACTCCGGAAAGGGCTACATCTACGACCCCTTCCAGCTGTACGGCCAGCAGCTCCCGGCCCCCCACTGGCTGGTCCTCGGCGAGTCCGGCAACGGCAAGTCGGCCCTGGAGAAGACATACGTCCTACGGCAGCTGCGCTTCAAGGACCGCCAGGTCGTCGTCCTGGACGCGCAGGGCGAGGACGGTGTCGGCGAGTGGAACCTCATCGCGGAGGAGCTGGGGATAACTCCCATCCGTCTGGACCCGACGGCGGCTCTGAACCACGGCATCCGCCTGAACCCGCTGGACCCCTCGATCACGACGACCGGCCAGCTCGCGCTGCTGAGGACCATCATCGAGGTCGCGATGGGCCACGGCCTGGACGAGCGCTCCGGCTTCGCCCTCAAGGTCGCCCACTCCTTCGTCAACGAGTCCATCCTGGACCGCCAGCCGGTCCTCACCGACATCGTGGAGCAGCTACGGCACCCCGAGCCCGAGTCGGCGGAGGCGATGAACGTCGCCATAGACGACGTACGGGCCTGGGGTCTCGATGTCGCCCTGGTCCTGGACCGGTTGGTCGACGGTGACCTCCGCGGCATGTTCGACGGACCGACGACCGTGGGCATCGACCTGGACGCCCCCCTCATCGTCTTCGACCTGTCCCACATCGACCGCAACTCCATCGCCATGCCGATCCTGATGGCGATCGTCGGCGTGTGGCTGGAACACACCTGGATCCGCCCCGACCGCAAGAAGCGCATCTTCCTGGTCGAAGAGGCCTGGCACATCATCAACAGCCCGTTCGTGGCACAGCTGTTCCAGCGTCTGCTGAAGTTCGGCCGACGGCTCGGCCTGTCCTTCGTGGCGGTCGTCCACCACCTGTCCGACGTGGTGGACGGCGCGGCCGCGAAGGAGGCGGCCGCGATCCTGAAGATGGCGTCGACCAGGACCATCTACGCCCAGAAGGCGGACGAGGCGAGAGCCACCGGACGGGTAATCGGCCTGCCGCGCTGGGCCGTGGAGATCATCCCCACCCTCACCCCCGGCATCGCCGTCTGGGACGTCAACGGCAATGTCCAGGTGGTCAAACACCTGGTCACGGAGACGGAACGCCCGCTGGTCTTCACCGACCGCGCGATGACCGAGTCCTCCAGCGACCTGGCGGCTGACGACGCCCTGCGCGCGGCCGAGCTGGAGGCCGAACAGCGGGCGGCGGCGTTCGTGGAGCAGCACCTGGGCGACTCCGAATCGACGGTGGCGTAGGGGGAGAACAGTGAGACCGGACGATCGCCGTGACGACCGCCGTGACAACCGCCGGGAAGGCCAGGGCGGCATCCCCGACGGCCTCCTGATCGGGATACTCGCCTTCCTCCTCGGCATGACCCTGCTGGTGTGGACGGCCACGGGTCTGGCGGCCCTCTTCTCCAAGGGCGCCTGGCCCGACGGCGTCACCTTCACCCGCACCGCCCTGGCCATGCGCCACCTCATCGGCCGGCCGCACGACATCGCCGGCGCCTGGCCGGACACCCCCGAGTCCCAGCTCTCCGGCTGGGGGCTGTTCTGGGGCCTGTTCATCGGCCAGCTGATGATCCTCTTCGTCCTCGCCCTGTTCGTGATGGGCACGGTGGCAAGGTGGCGGGCGGGGAAGGTGAGGCGCGCGTTCGACAGGGGTGCGGCGAAGGGGCGCAACCGGCCGTCGGCAACAGACGCAGAGCAGGCACCGGCAGCAGGGTCAGCGCCGGCACCCGAACAGCACTACGAGGTCCCGGTGCCCCGAGCGGAACCGCAGCCGAAGCCCCGGCCGACGGAGGCCTTTCAGGAGGCGGCCGAGCCCGAGCCCTTGGGCGACTTCGCGGCCGACGGCGAACCGGTGGGCGGATGGGAGACGCACCGCTCCGAAGGCGCGGTGCGCTACGGCACCCGGGAAAGCCGCGGGTCCAGCGCGGTCCAAGCGATCCAGGACGCACCGGGCCCCACCCTCGTGGTCACCTCGAACCCGGCCCTCTGGACGGAAACCAAGGACGCCAGAGCCAAACTGGGCCCCACCCTCCTCTACGACCCCACGCACCTCTGCGACACTCCCGCCCGTCTGCACTGGTCCCCGACAACGGGCTGCGAAGACAAACAGACGGCCCTGCAGAGAGCCACCGCCCTCCTCAGCCCGGTCCAGCCCACCGCCAAGATCGACCAGGCAGTTGCCGACACGGCGATAACGCTCCTGCGGAGCTACCTCCACGCCGCCGCCCTGGAGACCCGCACCATCCGCCACGTCCACCGCTGGTCCCAGGGCACCCAGATCCAGGACGCCGTACGAACCCTCCGTACGCATCCCAAGGCGGCCCCCGGCGCCGCGGGCGAACTTGAGGCCGCCCTCACGGCGCACCCCGAACGCCGCGACATGGCACAGGCGTTGACCAGCCGGGCGCTGTCCGCTCTCTTCACGGTCAACATCCGCGAGGCCTGCACCCCAAACCGAACTGATGCGCTTGCCCTGGATTCCTTCATCCACGAGGGGGGCACGCTTTATGTGGTAGGTGAATCCATCGAGGACCCCAGGACCAATCCCGGTGCCATGCCCCTCCTGACGGCCCTCGTCTCCAGCGTGGTCGAGCGCGGCCGGCGCATGGCCGAACGGTCATCCTCCGGTCGGCTCGACCCACCACTCACCCTGGTCCTGGACGACATCGCGGGCGTGGCTCCCCTCCCCCAGCTGCCGGACCTGCTGGCCGCCGGAGCCGACCGGGGAATGCCCACCCTTGCCCTGCTCCGCTCCCGCGAACAGGCCAGATCCCGCTGGCCCCACCAGGAACTACCGGCCTGATCAGCGCTCCAGAACGAACTCCAGCTCGTTCTCGGCCTCGTCCTTCACAAAGGCCACGACCAGGCCGCTCGGCCCGAACCCGGCCTTGCGGTAAGCCCCTTGCGCCCGCGCGTTGTCCGCGTGGACGAACAGCCGTACCTGCTCGGCATCCCGCTCCCACGCCCACGCCACACCGGCGTCGAGCAGGGCCTTGATCAGCCCGTTCCCGCGGTGTTCCGGCCGGACGAACACACCGACCACATGCCCCTGCCGCCGTTCGACCGGATACCCTGCCCAGTCCACCGTCCCGGCCTCTTCCAGAAGAACGGTGACGGTACCCACCCAGGTGCCGTCCGGCGCCTCGGCTATGAACTGCCGGGCCGAGCCGGAGCCGTCACCGGACCCGATGGCCCGCTCCTGATAGAAGGAGTCCGGCTTGCCCAGGGCGTCCTCGTAGGTCTCCAGGAAGGCGATGGGCGCGGCCGGGTCCCGCAGCGCGTCCAGACGCAACTGCTTCACGGCGGCCCACTCATCGGGTCGTATCGGGCGAACGGTGTGCTCGTCGCCGGTCGGGGTGCTCATGCAGCCACGGTAGCCGCGGCCGCCCCAGCCCTCACCCGAAATACCGGCGCCCCACTGTCAGTGCCCGGTCCTACTGTGGTCGCATGACCACGCTCACCGATCGGCCGAACACCGCACTGCTCATCATCGACGTCCAGAACGGCGTGGTGTCGAGCTCCCACAACCGCGACGGTGTCGTCGCGAACATCAACGCCCTGATCGACAAGGCCCGCACGGCGGACGTGCCGGTCGTCTGGGTGCAGCACTCCGACGAGGAACTGGAGTACGGCAGCGAGACCTGGCAGTACGTGCCGGAGCTGGCCCGCCAGGACAGCGAGCCCCTTGTCCACAAGAAGTACCCGGACTCCTTCGAGGAGACCGACCTGGAGTCGGTGCTGGCCGAGCGGAAGGTGGGCCGGCTCATCGTCACGGGCGCGCAGACGGACGTCTGCATCCGCTCGACCCTGCACGGCGCCATCGTCCGCGGGTACGACGCGACGCTGGTCGCCGACGCCCACACCACGGAGGACCTGTCCAAGTACGGCGCTCCCGCTCCGGAACAGGTGATCGCCCACACCAACCTCTACTGGAGATGGCACAGCGCTCCCGGCCGTCAGGGCGGGACAGTTGAGACGGCCGAGGTCACCTTCTGAGCCGGCCCAGCTGACGTGCGCATGACCGGGCTATGAACGCGAAAGAGCCCCAACTCCGGATTCTCACCCGGAGTTGGGGCTCTTTCTCAAAATTTGTTCGGCGGCGTCCTACTCTCCCACAGGGTCCCCCCTGCAGTACCATCGGCGCTGTGAGGCTTAGCTTCCGGGTTCGGAATGTAACC
>NZ_JBIWPP010000008.1:0-343026 GCF_044768335.1 Streptomyces sp. NPDC101151
GTTGATTTTTGGCACGCTGTTGAGTTCTCAAGGAACGGTCGCTTCCTTTGTACTCACCCTCTCGGGCTTTCCTCCGGGCTTCCCTTCGGTGTTTCAAACTCTATCAGGGTTTTTCCGTCTCCCTGACCACCCTCCTGCAGGCATGCAGAAGATGATCCCAGGATAGGATCTGACAAGTTTGGGTTCTGCTTATTAGTGGGGCGCGCTTTCGCGTCGCTCCGTCTTGAGCAGGAGTACGACTGTACACGGGGCGCTGAAGCACGTGCAAATCGAGCGAGCTGGTGGTCTAGACCACTACCTGGTAGCTTCTATACGGAACCGCCACTTCACATGACATACGCTGCTGCTCAGTGCCGTCTGCGACTGGCAGTGACGGCCCGTATGCAGCTCCACTCCTGGGAGGCTTCCCATGACCACCGTGACGTCCCCTCTCGCTGGACGTGCCATCGGACTGGCCGCCGTACCGGATCCGGTCTTCTCCGGGGCCATGGTCGGCCCAGGCACTGCGATCGACCCCGTGCGTGAGCCCTCCGAGGCCGTATCGCCCGTGGACGGCGTCATCGTTTCCCTGCACCCGCACGCCTTCGTCGTGGTCGACGCGAGCGGGCACGGCGTGCTCACCCACCTCGGCATCGACACCGTTCAGCTCAATGGCGAGGGCTTCGAGCTGCTCGTCAACAAGGGTGACACCGTGACCCGGGGTCAGAGCATCGTGCGCTGGAACCCCGTGGCGGTCGAGGCCGCCGGCAAGTCACCGGTGTGCCCGGTCGTGGCGCTGGAGGCCACGGCCGAGTCCCTCTCCGACCTCTGTGACAGCGGTGACGTCAAGGCCGGCGACAGCCTCTTCTCCTGGAGCTGACGGCAGTGCCGTCGTTGGACGGCGTACGGGACAACCACCGCGGCGGCGGGACCCGCCGCACTAATCGGAGACGGGTGAGATGGAGACAACGCTGCGAGGCGTCGGCGTGAGCCACGGTGTGGCGATCGGCGAGGTCCGGCACATGGGGACAGCGGTGCTCGAGCCGCCGGCCAAGCAGATCCCGGCGGACGAGGCGGAGCGCGAACAGGGGCGGGCGCGCCAGGCCGTGGACGCTGTCGCGGCCGACCTGGTGGCGCGCGGCAATCTTGCGGGGGGCGAGGCCCAGGCCGTGCTCGAGGCGCAGGCCATGATGGCGCAGGACCCCGAGCTGATGGCGGACGTGGATCGCCGGATCGCCGTCGGCAGCACGGCGGAGCGTGCGGTGTACGACGCGTTCGCGGCGTACCGCGAGTTGCTGGCCGGGGCCGGGGAGTACCTGGCCGGGCGCGTGGCCGACCTCGACGACGTGCGGAATCGCATCGTCGCCCGGCTGCTGGGCGTCCCGATGCCGGGTGTCCCGGACAGTGACGAGCCCTATGTGCTGGTGGCGCGCGATCTGGCTCCGGCCGACACGGCGCTGCTGGACCCGACTCTGGTGCTCGGTTTCGTGACCGAGGAGGGCGGGCCGACCAGTCACAGCGCGATCCTGGCGCGCGCGCTCGGTGTTCCGGCCGTGGTGGCGCTACCGGGTGCCGGTGAGCTGGCCGAGGGCACGATGATCGCCGTCGACGGCAGCACCGGTGACATCTTCGTGAATCCGAGCGAGGAGAAGAAGGCGGAGCTGGAGGCCGCGGCCGCCGAGCGCCGGGCCGCGCTGGCCGCCTCGACCGGCCCGGGTGTGACGGCCGACGGGCACAAGATGCCGCTGCTGGCCAACGTCGGCGGGCCGGCTGATGTGCCGGCGGCCGTGGAGGCCGGCGCCGAGGGTGTCGGTCTGTTCCGTACCGAGTTCCTGTTCCTGGACGACAGCAAGAACGCGCCGTCCGAGCAGAAGCAGGTCGAGGCCTACCGGCAGGTGCTGGAGGCGTTCCCCGAGGGCCGTGTGGTCGTGCGGGTACTGGACGCGGGCGCCGACAAGCCGCTGGACTTCCTGACTCCGGCGGACGAGCCGAACCCGGCGCTGGGCGTGCGCGGTCTGCGGACCCTGCTGGACCACCCCGAGGTCCTGCGCACGCAGCTGACCGCGCTGGCGAAGGCCGCGGAGGGGCTGCCGGTCTATCTCGAGGTCATGGCTCCCATGGTGGCGGACCGTGCGGACGCCAAGGCGTTCGCGGACGCCTGCCGGGAGGCGGGTCTGCGGGCCAAGTTCGGTGCGATGGTCGAGATCCCGTCGGCCGCGCTGCGGGCGCGGTCGATCCTGCAGGAGGTCGAGTTCCTGTCATTGGGGACCAACGACCTCGCGCAGTACACGTTCGCGGCGGACCGGCAGGTGGGTGCGGTGTCGCGGCTGCAGGACCCGTGGCAGCCCGCACTGCTCGACCTGGTCGCGCTGTCCGCCGAGGCGGCCAAGGCCGAGGGCAAGAGCTGCGGTGTGTGCGGCGAGGCCGCGTCCGACCCGCTGCTTGCCTGTGTGCTGACGGGTCTGGGTGTCACCTCCCTGTCCATGGGTGCGGCGTCGATTCCTTATGTCCGGGCGACGCTGGCGAAGTACACGCTGGCGCAGTGTGAGCGGGCTGCCGCGGCCGCGCGTGCGGCGGACAGTGCCGAGGAGGCACGCGGCGCGGCTCAGGCTGTGTTGTCCGGCGAGTAGTCCTACCGGTAGTCGTTGTCCGTCGGCGTCTGCCGGGTTCAGGGGCGTCCCGCCTTCGGGTGGGGCGCCCCTGGCGCGTTCAGTGGCGGTGTCCCTGGTCCGTGCTCTCCTCTCCGAGGTCGGGGGGTGCGCAGTAGTCGACGCCCGACTCGGGCGAGATGAGGTCGCCGGATTCGACGTCGGTGCAGTAGGCGTCGAAGACCTCGGCGGCGGTGAGTGGTTCGAGGCCGCCGCCGCGCAGCCGCCACCCGTGGACGCGGTCGGCTGTGCCGGGGGCGCTGATGCGCATGACGAGTCCGCCGGGGCTGCGGGTGGCCAGGCCCAGGGCGAGGACTCCGGTGAATTCGAGGGCTTCGGCCTCGTCGAGTTCGGTGGCGCCTTCGGTGCCCTGGTCGGCGTACAGGACGGAGACGAGTGTTTCCGGCGGTCCGGAGACGCTGCAGACCAGGTGCCGGTCGCCGGGCGGGGCGGTGTCGAGGATGCGGACGACGAGGTCGGAGGCGCGGGTGAAGGCGGCGCGGCCGATGTCCTCGCCGCAGGTACGGCAGGGGCCGAGGCGGGTCAGGAGAGTGGTGGCGTACTCCCAGGTGGCCTGTCGTACGGCCTCGTCGACGAGGGCGGGCAGGAGTGTGCTGAGGGGGCTGCCGTCATAGGGGATCGTGGGGCCGGTGGCCGCGAGTTCTGCCGTGAACCGCGTGCGGCTGGCCGGGGCTTCCGGGTCGAGGCCGGTCTCCGCGCAGAAATCGGCGTACTCCTCGGGGTCGAAGAGAGCCAGTGTCGTGTGGCTGCCCTGTGCCGCCCGGGTCTTGAGGAGAGCCTCCACCTGCTGGAGGTAGGCGACGTGGTCGTCGAAGGCGAAGCTGCGGTAGCGCCGCATGGCGCGGAAATCGTGGTCGTCGGTGAGCAGGCCGATCGTGCCGGCGATTTCGCGGCGCAGGACGCGTCGCATGGTCCGGTGGTCGGTGTGCGCCATGTTTCCCCCAATGCACAGTCGATCAATGCTCACTCACAGTAACCGGCGGTACTGACAACGGGCTCAGCCGGAGGCGGTCGCGAACCAGGCGGTGCTGGATTGCGCAGGTCAGGGCGATGGCGGTGCCGAAGGCGGTCCAGCCGAGGGGGCCGGTGGCGATGGCCGCGGTGACGACGAGCGGGCCCATGCTGCGCTGGGCGGACTGGGCGAGTCCGTGGACGCCGAGGTAGGCGCCCAGCGCGGTGTCGGGGGCGAGGGCCACGGACAGTTCCCAGGAGACGGTGGCGTGGATCATCTCGGCGAGGGTGAAGGCGATGGCCGAGGTGGTGAGCAGGCATACGGCCTGGACGGTGCCGCCGGTGGCGGACAGGGCCATGGCGATGCCGCCGAGGGCGAAGGCTGCGGACAGCGGGGCGAGGAGCTTTCGGGCTGCCGCGGTGGTGGTGCCGTAGCGGGCGAGTGGCACTTGGTGGGCTACGACCATCACGCTGTTGAGGACGAGCAGCAGAGGTGCGAGACCGTGCGGCACGCCCTGGCTGTGGGCGATCCACAGGGGCAGGCCGATCTTGAAGACGGTGTCGTCGAGGAAGAGGACCATTTCGGTCGCGACGTAGGCGAGGTAGGTGCGATCGCGCCAGGGGCCGGTTTGCGGGCGGCTGTGGGGCGTGTCGCCGGCGGTGGCGGCGATGCGGGTGGTCGACGGGGGTTCCGCACAGGTCAGGGTGAGGAGCGCGACCGTGATGAAGGAGAGGCCGTCCCCGGCGAGGAGCCAGCGGTAGGCCGCGGTGGTGCCGAGGGTGAGGGCGGCCGCCGCGGCGAGGCCGCCCAGGGCCCAGCCGGCGTTGGAGGCGGTCCGGTTGACCGCCTGGTACCGGACACGGTCGGGTCCGGCGATGCGGGTGGCGTAGAGCTTGGTGAGGACGCTCGCGGCGCGGTCGCCGAGGCTGCCGACGGCCGAGAAGGCGAGCAGCAGCGGGTAGTGGTCGGTGGTGAGCAGGGCGAAGGAGGCGAGGGCGCGCAGGAGTTGGAGCGCGATCAGGACGCGGGTGAGGGGGAAGCGGTCGGCGATGCGGCCGCCCAGGGGCGCGCCCGCGATGCCGATGGCACCTGAGACCGCGGCGAGCGTGCCGACCTGGGCGATGGAAAGGCCCGAGACGTAGGTGAAGTAGAGGACGGAGACGGCTGCCCACAACCCGCTGCCGATGCGGTCGAGGAAGGTGACCAGGAGCATCCGGCGTCCGTCGTGGCCTCCTGGTATGCGCGGGGGCCGGTCGGCGGCGCGGGGCTTGGCTTCCACTGTTCCCCCTCGGGTGGAGCTTGCCTGGGAATTATGTATTGATACATAATGTCTAACGTGGCAACACAATATGGGATCAGTGGTACGACGGCCAAGGGAATTGCCGCATCCGTCGAATGTGGCGTGGCCGAAGGAGGCCTGGCGCCGGGAGCCGCGCTGCCTCCCGTACGACGGCTCGCGGACGAGCTGGGGGTGAGCCCGGGCACGGTCGCCACGGCCTACAAGGAGCTGCGCGGGCGGGGCATCGTGGTCACGCGCGGGCGGGGCGGCACGGTGGTCGCGCCGGCGCCGGCGATCGCGTCGCGGCGCCCGCCGAAGGTCCCTGAGGGGCTGCGGGACCTGGCCGGCGGGCATCCGGATCCTGCGCTGTTGCCCGCTCTGGTGCCGCCGTCACGGCTCTCACCGGGTGCCCGCTCCCATCGCTCCGCTCCCCGGCTGGCGCGGCTCGAGGGCGCCGTGCGCGACTGGTTCGGGGCGGACGGTGTGCCCGTGGAGCATGTGACGTTCGCGTACGGTGCGCTCGACCTGATCGGCCGGGTGCTGTCGGTCGAGCTGCGCCCCGGGGACGCGGTGGCCATGGAGGATCCGGGCTATCACCATCTACTGGATCTGGTCACGGCGTTGGGGCTGCGTCCGGTTCCGGTCGCCGTGGACGGCGAGGGGATGCGTCCGCAGGCTCTGGAGGTGGCGCTGCGGGCCGGTGCGCGGGCCGTGGTGTTCAGTCCGCGGGCGCAGAATCCGTACGGCGGCTGTTTCTCCGTGGCGCGCCGTGATGCGCTGGCCGAGATGCTGCGGGACGCGTCCGACGTGCTCGTGATCGAGAACGACCACGCCTCCGAAGTGGCCGGCGCCGTCCTGCACACCGTGACCGGCGCCGGGCTTGCCCGCTGGCTGCATGTACGGACCGTGAGCAAGTACCTGGGCACCGATCTGCGGTGGGCGGCCGCGGTCTGCGACCCGGTCACGCTCGCCCGGCACGACGGGCGGCAGCTGCTGACCTCCGGCTGGGTCAGTCACCTGCTTCAGGAGACCGTCCACGGGCTGATGACGGACGAGGCCACGCGGTCGTTGGTGGCACGCGCGCGTGAGGCGTACGCGCTGCGCCGCACGACTTTGGCCGCGGAGCTGGCCGAGCGGGGTGTCGCGTCGCACGGCGCGAGCGGGATGAACCTGTGGGTGCCGGTGCGGGACGAGTCGGCGGTGGTGAACGGGCTGCGGTCGTACGGCTGGTGGGTCGCGGCCGGGGCGAGGTTCCGGCTGGCGTCCGCACCGGGGGTCCGGATCACGGCCGCGGGTCTGGATCCGGCCGAGGCGGCACGGCTGGCCTCGGACTTCGCCACCGTGCTGGGCGAGTCCGAGGCCACCTATGGAGGGTGAGGCGCCGGCGGGTCAGCCGCGCTTGCGGGCCAGTTCCTCGTAGAAGCCCAGCAGGGCGAGGTTGTCGATGGACCCGGGGTTGACGGCCTTCTCCAGGGGCGTGCCCTGAAGGAGGCGCTTGACCGGGACCTCGATGCGCTTCCCGGTCAGGGTGTGCGGGACCCCCGGGACCTCGATGATCTCGTCGGGCACATGGCGGGGCGAGAGCTGTTCGCGGATGGCCTGCTTGATGCGGTTCACAAGTGCCTCGTCCAGGACCGCGCCGGGCGCCAGGTGCACGAACAGCGGCATCCAGTAGCCCCC
Organism: Streptomyces sp. NPDC101151; assembly: GCF_044768335.1. Taxonomy (NCBI): domain Bacteria; kingdom Bacillati; phylum Actinomycetota; class Actinomycetes; order Kitasatosporales; family Streptomycetaceae; genus Streptomyces; species Streptomyces sp. NPDC101151. Next base: position 6,560 of record NZ_JBIWPP010000008.1, read on the forward strand.
GTCGGGCTGCTCGATGCCGATGACGAGGGACTCCTTGATATCGGGCAGGCGTTCGACCACCTCGTAGATGTCGGCCGAGCCCATGCGTACGCCCTGCCGGTTGAGGGTGGAGTCCGAGCGTCCGTGGATGATCACGGAGCCGCGCGAGGTGACGGTGATCCAGTCGCCGTGGCGCCAGACGCCCGGGTAGGTGTCGAAGTAGCTGTCGTGGTAGCGGCTGCCGTCGGGGTCGTTCCAGAAGTGGATCGGCATCGAGGGCATGGGGTTGGCGACGACCAGTTCGCCCACCTCGTCGACGAGGGGCTTGCCGCTCGGGTCCCAGGACTGCAGGTCGGTGCCGAGCCCGGGCGCCTGGAGTTCGCCCGTGTACACCGGCAGGGTCGGTACGGCTCCCGCGAAGCAGGAGCAGACGTCGGTGCCTCCGCTGACGGAGGCGATCCACAGGTCCTCGCGGACCTCGTCGCGCAGCCAGCGGAACCCGTCGGGCGGCAGGGGCGAGCCGGTGGTGGCGACGCACTGCACCCGGGAGAGGTCGAAGTCGCGGGAGGGGTGCACGCCGGCCTTGCGGCAGGCCATGACGTAGGCGGCGGAGGTGCCGTAGACGGTGGCTCCGGTGCGTTCGGCGATCCGCCACTGGGCGCCGGTGTCCGGGTAGCCGGGGCTGCCGTCGTACAGGACGATCGTCGTGCCCGTGAGCAGGCCGGAGACGAGGAAGTTCCACATCATCCAGCCGGTCGAGGTGTACCAGAAGAAACGGTCCCCGGGGCCGAGGTCGCAGTGCAGGCCGAGCTGCTTGAGGTGCTCGACGAGGATGCCGCCCTGGGACTGCACGATGGCCTTGGGCAGACCGGTCGTACCGGAGGAGTACAGCACCCACAGGGGGTGGTCGAACGGGACCTGCTCGAAGACGGGCTCGGTGTCGGCGGCCGTCAGCGCCGACCACTCCAGGGCGCCCTCCGGGGCCTCGGTGCCCAGGAGCGGGATGTGGACGACGGCGCGCAGGGTGGGCAGCTCCTGGCGCAGTTCGGCGACGATCTCGCGGCGGTCGTGCTGCTTGCCGCCGTAGCGGTAGCCGTCGACGGTGAACAGGACGACAGGTTCGACCTGCTGGAAGCGGTCGAGGACGCTGCGGGCGCCGAAGTCGGGGGCGCAGGAGGTCCATACGGCGCCGACGGCGGCCGTCGCGAGGAGCGCGACGACGGCCTCGGGGATGTTCGGGAGGTAGCCGCTGACGCGGTCGCCGGGGCGGACGCCGAGGGTACGGAGTTCGGCGGCGAGGGAGCCCACCTGGCGGCGCAGCTCGGACCAGGTCACCGGGCGCGGCTCCTGGGTCTCGTCGACGTACAGGAGCGCGGGCTCGTCCGCTCGGTCGGCGGCGGCGCGCAGGGCGTGCTCGGCGTAGTTGAGGGCGGCTCCGGGGAACCACTGGGCGCCCGGCATCGAGCGGTCGCCCAGCACGCGCGCGTAGGGGGTCGAGAACCGGACGTCGAACCACTCCGTGAGGGCTTTCCAGAAGGTGTCCAGCTGCTCGACGGACCACCGGTGGAGTGCCGGATAGCCTCCCTCGGCCGGGGCGCCGTGGTGCTCGGCGGCCCATGCCTGGAACGCGGTGATGCGCGCCCGGGCGATCCGCTCGGGATCGGGCTGCCAGAGCGGCTGGGGGTTCGCGGTCGACATGGGGCGGCTCCCGGGCTGTGCGCGTCGTGTGCGGCGGTCCGCGCACGGGCTGGGGTGTGCGCGTGACACGGCTGACAGGGACGATGCCATGTGATCGACTTCCACACCAGGGTGCGCCCCACATAGTCCGTGTCGTGAAGATGTGGTCCAAGCACGGGTGAACGGCAGTTGAACGACACGCGCGTGTGGGGCGGTGAGTGGCAGGGTGAGCAGCATGGACGGTCGTGACCTGGTGCGTTCGGTGAGTGTGGTCGGTTCGGGGAGGGCGGCTCAGGGGTTGCGTACCGTGCGGGCCGCATGGCGCAGGAGGCGTATCGACGCCGCCGGGCTGCCGCCACGTGGTGCCGAGCGCGCGCGGGTGCCGGGGCAGGTGCAGGGTGCGGAGCCGGGGCCGGGGGGCGGCCTGATCCGGTTCAGCCGGTCCGAGCTGCGGATCACGGTCGCGGTCAACGGGGCCGTCTTCTGGGGCTGGGACGGGGCGGGTCCGGAGCCGTCGTACGCACTGGCCGGGAACTGCCCCGAGCCGGATCCGCGGGCGGTGCTGGAGCCGGACAAGGACGGCGGCTGGCGGGTGGTGGCCGAGCGGGTGACTGTCGTGGTCTCCCGCCACGGCGCGCTGGAGGTGTGCACACCCGGCGGTGTGATGCTGCGACGTGAGTTGCCGCCGCGCTGGTGGGAGCCGGTCGGCGGGGGTACGGCGCGCTGGATGCAGCGGTCCGAGGTGGCGGCGGACGCCCGGTTCTTCGGACTGGGCGGGCGCGCGGCCGGCCCGCGGCTGCGGGACGGCACCTACCGGCTGTGGAACACCGACCCGGGCCAGGCGTTCGGCCCCGGGGACGATCCGCTGTACCTGACCATGCCGGTGCAGCTGGTGGTCGCCGACGCCGCGGCTCATCTGGTGTTCCACGACACCACGTGGGACGGCACGGTGACCCTGGGCGAGGGCGAGGAGGGCGCGGGGTCCGGACACGATCGCGCGGGGCGCTGCGAGGTGCGGATGGACGGAGGTCCGCTGCGCTGCTGGGTGATGGTGGGCACCCCCGCGCGCGTGCTGCACACCTGGGCGTCGCTGACCGGGGCACCCGCGCTGCCGCCGGCGTGGGCGCTCGGCCACCATCACGCGCGCTGGGGCTTCGGCAGCGAGCAGGAGGTGCGCCGGATCGTCGCGGGCTACCAGGAGCACGATCTGCCGCTGGACGCCGTCCACCTGGACATCGACCACTACGCGGACCACCAGGTGTTCACCGTCGACCAGGAGCGCTTCGCGAAGCTGCCCGGGCTCGCGGAGGAGCTGCGCCGGGACGGCATCCGGCTGGTGTCGATCGTCGATCCGGCGGTGAAGGCCGCGCCGGGCAACGCCGTGTACGACAGCGGGGCGGCCCTGGACGCGTTCGTGCGGGACGCCGCGGGGCGGACGGTGCGGGGCGAGATGTGGGCCGGCGAGTCGGTCTTCCCTGACTTCACGCACGCGCGCGTGCGCAAGTGGTGGGGCGGGCTGTACGAGGAGCGGCTGGGGCAGGGCTTCGCGGGGTTCTGGCACGACATGAACGAGCCGACGTCGTTCAGCGCCTTCGGCGAGTCGACGCTGCCGCGTTCGGCCCGGCACGCCCTGGAAGGGCGCGGCGGCGATCACCGCGAGGCCCACAACGTGTACGCGCTCTGCATGGCCAGAGCGGGTTACGAGGGGCTGCGCGAACTGTCGCCCCAGGAGCGGCCGTTCCTGTTCTCACGGTCCGGCTGGGCGGGCATGCACCGCTACGGGGGCACGTGGTCCGGAGACGTCGCGACGGGCTGGCCGGGGCTGCGCGTATCCCTGTCGCTGGTGCTGGGACTCGGCCTGTGCGGGGTGCCGTACTCGGGGCCGGACGTCGGCGGGTTCGACGGGTCTCCGTCGCCGGAGCTGTATCTGCGGTGGTTCCAGCTCGGCGCGTACCTGCCGCTGTTCCGTACGCACGCGAGTCTGCGGGCGGGGCGCAGGGAGCCCTGGGAGTTCGGTCCCGAGGTTCTGGAGCACGCACGCGAGGCGCTGCTCGAACGCCGGCGTCTGCTGCCGTACTTCGTGACGCTGGCCCACCTGGCCCGGCGCACCGGCGCTCCGTATGTGCGGCCGCTGTGGTGGGGGGCGCCGGAGGACCGCGCGCTGCGCGACTGCGAGGACGCGTTCCTGCTGGGCGACTCCCTCCTGGTGGCGCCCGTTGTGGACCCGGGTGCGGACCGGCGTGCGGTGCAGCTGCCACGGGGCCGTTGGTACGACACGGTGACGGAGGAGGCGTACGAGGGTCCGGCACAGATTCTCGTCGACGCGCCGCTGTCGCGGATTCCGGTGCTCGCGCGCGCGGGTGCGGTCGTTCCCGTGCGCGGCGAGGACGGCGGGCTCGAGCTGGAGGTGTGGGCACCCGCCGGGGGACGGACCGGGGGCGGGCTGATCGTGCCGGACGCGGGCGACGGGTGGGACGAGCCGGAGGTCCAGCGCTATGCCGTCCGCCGGCAGGGCCGGCAGGTGGTCGTCACCCGGGAGCGGGAGGACGGCGCGGTCGAGCCGCCCTACCCGGTGCGCATACGGGGGCTCGGCTGAGCGGCGGGCTCAGACGTAGCGGCCCTCGAACCACGCCCGCGCGGCCACGGTGTGCAGCGGGAAAGCGAGTTCCTCGGGCCTGCGCAGCAGATGCCAGCCCTCGGTCTCGTCCGTGGCGCCGGAGGGCGGCAGCCCTTCGGCCGGGCGTTCCGGAAGGAGTCCGAACAGCAGCAGATGCCCGTCGGGCGAGCTCATGGCGTCCACGAGGCGCACTTCGCGGGCAGCCGCGTCGATGCCCGTCTCCTCCTTGAGTTCGCGGACGACGGCGTGCCTCCAGTCCTCCCGGTCGTCGATGTAGCCGCCGGGCAGTGCGGTGCCTCCGCGCGCGGGGGCGATGGTTCGGGTGATGACGACCAGGGCCGTGCCCTTGGTGTCGTAGACGGGCTGGAGCGCGATCGCCACCGGCAGGGGGTTGCGGTAGACGACGGTCCCGCAGGACGGGCAGGTGCGCGGCCAGCCGGAGACGCCCTCTCCGTAGGGCACTCCGCAGCTCGAACAGTGCGAGCCCGGTACGGAGTTGACAGTAGGGTGCTGAATTTCGGACACGCGCGGACTGTATCCGATCAGAGGAAGCACGTCTTCCGCCAGCTGTGCCCAGGGATGCGACGAGGATCCGGAGGGGCGGCCGGGACCACCCCCGTCGGCTCCGCCCGCCCCTCCTGCTACCACGACGCAGGAGGGGGCCGTCCGGTTCGCCGGGACGCCTGCCCAATTCCGGTTGCCCGTGACACACTTCTGACGCATCGTCAGATCTGCTGGCCGGGAGGAATGTTGACGCGCACACGCACACCCGCGGTCTCCGACTGGTTCACCGGCGAAGAAGACCGCTTCCGGCTCCTGGGCACCCGCTGCGCATCCTGCGCCTCGGTCTTCTTCCCGCGGGAGGACGTCCACTGCCGCAATCCGCACTGCGCGGGCGGCACCCTGGAGGAAGTCCCGCTGTCACGAACGGGCCGGATCTGGTCGTACACCGACAGCCGGTACCGTCCTCCGTCACCCTATGTGAGCAATCCGGAACTTCCGTGGGAGCCGTACGCGTTGATCGCGGTGGAGCTGGAGTCCGAGCGGATCGTGCTGCTGGGACAGACGGTTCCCGGGGTCACCGCCGCCGATCTGGCGGTGGGCATGGAGGTGGAGGTCGTTCCCGGAGTGCTCCACGAGGACGCGGAGACGGTGTGGACGACCTGGCAGTGGCGGCCGACGGGGGTGGCGGGATGACGGCGGACGTGGCGGTGCTCGGTGTGGGCATGCACCCCTGGGGCAAGTGGGGGCGCAGCTTCGTCGAGTACGGGACGGCGGCGGCCCGCGCGGCCCTCGACGACGCCGGTCTCGACTGGCCGGACGTCGGCTCTGTCGTGGGCGCGGACACGGTGCGTGGCGGATATCCGGGGTACGTGGCGGGGGCGACGTTCGCCAGGGCCTTGGGCTGGCAGGGGGCCCGGGTCGCGAGCGTGTACGCGGCGTGCGCCTCCGGCGCGCAGGCGATCGCGACGGCGCGGGCACAGATCCTCGCCGGGCTCGCGGACGTGGTGCTCGTGGTGGGGGCGGATGCCGCGCCCAAGGGATTCTTCCGGCCCGCCGGCGGCGACCGCCCCGACGATCCGGACTGGCTGCGCTTCCGCCTGCTGGGGGCGACGAACCCGACGTACTTCGGGCTGTACGCGCGCCGGCGCATGGCGGTGCACGGTGACACGCCCGAGGACTTCGCCCTGGTCAAGGTGAAGAACGCGGCTCTGGGGGCGCTGAACCCGTACGCGCGCTACCGCAAGCGGGTCACCCCCGAGGAGGTCGCCGCGTCCGCCGTGGTGGCCGATCCGCTGCGGCTGCTCGACATCTGCGCGACCTCCGACGGCGGCGCCGCGCTGGTGTTGTGCAGCCTGGACTTCGCGCGCCGGCACGGTGCCGCGCGGCCGGTGCGGATCCGGGCGGTGTCGACGGTGACTCCGCGGTTCCCCAGCACCGTGCTGGATCTCCCCGACATCGCGACGGACTCCGCCGTCGCCGTGGCCCCTCCGGACGAGACCTTCCGCGCCTCCATCGCCCGGACCGCCTACGAAGAGGCGGGCATCGGCCCCGAGGACCTGTCCCTGGCGGAGGTGTACGACCTGTCCACCGCGCTGGAGCTGCAGTGGTACGAGGATCTCGGACTGTGCGGCGAAGGCGAGGGAGCCAAACTCCTGCGGGAGGGCGCGACGTCCCCGGGCGGGCGCATACCCGTCAACACCAGTGGCGGGCTCGCGTCCTTCGGTGAGGCTGTACCGGCCCAGGCCATCGCCCAGGTGTGCGAGGTGACCTGGCAGCTGCGGGAGGCCGCGGGCGACCGGCAGGTCGCCGGGGCGCGCGTGGGGATCACGGCGAACCAGGGGCTGTTCGGGCACGGATCCTCGGTGGTCGCCGTGCGCTGACAGTGCCCGGCAAGCGCGTCGTGTGACAGCCGGGACCCATGGGGTTGTCCACGCTCTGTGACCACCCCGGAATGCTGCGTGAACGTCTCATGAACCTGCGCCCGGGTGTACGCGGGCAGCGCCATCATGCTCCCGTGCACTCCTGGACGGATACTCTCCGCTTCGCCTTCCAGCCGGTGGTGAACCTGAGGACGGGTGCGGTCGCCGCACTGGAGATACTCGCACGCCCGGAGACCGGTGACATCCTGGCCGAGGCCCGCCGGGACCCCGAACTCGACGGCAGGCTGGCCGTGTCGGCGCTGCGGACGGCGACTCTCAAGGAGACGCTGCTGCCCCTGCATGTCAACGTGTTCGCGGCCACGCTCGCCGACCTGGGCGGCCTCACGCCGCTGCACGACGCCGTGCGCGCGGTGGGCCGGATGCCCTGGGAGGTGACCCTCGACATCGTGCCGCCCTACACCCACGTGCCCCAGCGGGCGCTGCTGGAGGCGGTGGCCTCGGTACGCGAGCAGGGGTTCCGGGTCAGCGCGGACGGCATCGGTGACGGGGACGTGCCCCTGAGGCTGCTCACCGACCTCTCCCCCGACCTGATCAAGCTCGACCCCTCTCTGCTGGCCCGTCCGGCCGCGGTGCGGGCCATGCGGACGCTGTCCGAGCAACTGGGCGCGCTGGTGGCGGTGGAGGGTGTGGAGACCGAACTGCAGTGTGCGGCGGCGCTGTCGGCCGGTGCGCAGCTGGCCCAGGGCGAGCTGTTCGCGCCACCGGCCCGGATCCCCGCGGCGGACGTATACGTTCCGGCCCGCTCCCCCGGCGCCGTGGCCGTGCCCCGGACCGGGCCGTCGGTACGGGAGTTCGTGCGGCCCGCCGCCCTCCTGCCGGTCACCGCTTCGGCAGGGCAGGTACGCGCGCTGCTGACCGGCAAGCCGGACGTCTCCGGGGTGCTGCTCGTGGACCAGGCCGGGGTGCCCGTCCGGTCGGTGCACCGGTCACGCTTCCTGCTGTCGATGTCCGGCCGGTACGGGCATGCCCTGTACGCGGACCGGCCCGCCTTCAAGCTGGGCGACGCGCCGCGCACGGTGGGTGTCGACGCGACCGCCTGGGAGGTGTTGGACGTGGTCGCGATCGGCGGCCGCGACCGCACCTCGGACGACGTGGCGGTGGTCGACCACCGCAGCCGGTGCGTGGGCGTCGTACGGCTCGCGGACCTCGTACGGGCGCTGGCCGAGACCCGGGTGGAGGAGGCGGCGGGACTCAATCCGCTGACCCGGCTGCCCGGTTCGGACATGATCACGAGTGAGGTGGACCGGCGGATCGTCGACGGGCGGACGTTCGCACTCAGCTGGCTGGACATCGACCACTTCAAACAGGTCAACGACGGTGCCGGGTTCGCCGCGGGCGACGAGCTGATCCGCTCGGTGGGCCGGGCGCTGCAGCAGGCGGCCGCACGGCACGCGCGCGTGGGTCATATCGGCGGGGACGACTTCCTGGTGCTGGCCGAGGAGGAGGCCCTGGACCCGCTGGCCGCCGCGGTGCTCGATGCGCGCTGGTCGGCGGGCGGGCGCCCCGTCACACTGTCCCTCGCGACCGTCGTGTGCCGGCCCGGCAGCGTGTCCGACCACCGGCAGGCGGCCGCCCATCTCGCTCCGCTGAAAAGGGCGGCGAAGGCACTGGGCGGGACGAGCTGGGTGCTCGCGCGCCCGGGTCTGCCCGGACACGAGATCCGGCGCGGTTCCGCGGCGGCCCCGGCCCAGGCGGGGTACGCGGCGGCCGAGCCCCTCGGATGAACGAACCTGCCCTGTCGGCCCGTTGAGCGCCCACCTGCGGGAAGAGAGGCGTAGACCGCCGGTCGCGGGAAACCGCTGTCACCGTTGCCGTCAGCAACCTTGACGGTCCCGTGGTGCCGGTGAACACTTCCGGGTGTCAGCCGACATCGCCGTACATTCTCGGCGTTATCAGGCACTGTGCCACGGGCCGTTCCTGCGCAATGGCCCGTCCCCCAAGGGCGATCCGGCTGCGACGGCACGCTCGTCACGGATGCCGGGCGGGGCGCGGGACCCTCCCTGCCTTCGGCTGAAGTCGCCAAGGGAACCGTTCCTGTACGGAGGGCCGGGGCTGCTAGCCCCGGGCCGGCGCCTAGGGAGCCGCCATGAGCAACGGAGACATTTTCGTCGGCGAAGTCATCGGCACCGCGATCCTGATCCTCTTCGGTGCCGGTGTCTGCGCCGCCGTCACCCTCAGACACTCCAAGGCACGCGCCTCCGGCTGGGTCGTCATCGCGTTCGGCTGGGGGTTCGGCGTGCTCGCGGGCGCGTACACCGCCGCTCCGCTCTCCGGCGGTCAGCTCAACCCCGCGGTCACCATCGGAATCGCCGTGGACACCGGCAAGTGGGACAAGGTCTGGGTCTATCTGCTGGGCCAGTTCGTCGGCGCGATGCTGGGCGCCGTCCTCGCCTACCTGGTGTATCTGGCGCAGTTCCAGGCCAACGTCCGCAAGGAGGGCACGGCAGAGGGCACCGCCGAAGAACCGGTGCCGACCCTCGGTATCTTCTCGACCATCCCGGAGATCAGGAACCCGGTCGCCAATCTCATCACCGAGATCATCGCGACGATGGCCCTCGTGCTGCCGATCCTGGCCTTCGGCCTGACGAAAGGGCTCGGTGAGTCCGGCATCACCGTGCTGATCGTCTCCTTGCTCGTCGTCGGCATCGGACTCTCCCTCGGCGGGCCCACCGGATACGCCATCAACCCGACGCGAGACCTCGGCCCGCGCATCGTGCACACCGTCCTGCCGATCCCGAACAAGGGCACGTCCGACTGGGGTTACGCGTGGATCCCGGTCGCCGGCCCGCTGATCGGCGGGGCGCTCGCCGGCCTCCTCTACAACGCGGCCTTCTGACCCAGCGACCCGACCCAGCGACCCAGGGACAGCCATGACGGACACCGCCGAGAAGTACGTCGCCGCCATCGACCAGGGCACCACGTCCAGCCGCTGCATCATCTTCGACCACGGTGGCGCGATCGTCGCCGTGGACCAGCGCGAGCACCGCCAGATCTTCCCCAAGCCGGGCTGGGTGGAACACGACGCCACCGAGATCTGGTCCAAGGTGCAGGCCGTGGTGGCGGGGGCGCTCGCCAAGGCCGGACTGCGCGCGGACCAGCTGAGCGCCCTCGGCATCACGAACCAGCGGGAGACCACGGTCCTGTGGGACCGCGCCACCGGCAAGCCCGTGCACAACGCGATCGTCTGGCAGGACACCCGCACCGCGGGCCTGTGTCACGAACTCGGCGGCACCGACGGCCAGGACCGCTTCCGCGACCAGACCGGACTGCCGCTGGCCAGCTACTTCTCCGGCCCCAAGGCGGCCTGGCTGCTGGACAACGTGCCGGGACTCAGGGACCGCGCCGAACGCGGCGAGATCGCCTTCGGCACCATCGACTCGTGGCTGATCTGGAACCTCACCGGCGGCACGGACGGCGGCCGGCATCTCACCGACGTCACGAACGCCGGCCGCACCATGCTGATGAACCTGGAGACTCTCCAGTGGGATCCCTCCATCCTCTCCGCGATGAACGTTCCCGAGGTGGTCCTGCCCGAGATCAGGTCGTCCGCCGAGGTGTACGGCACCGCCGTCGGCCAGCTCGCCGGTGTGCCCGTGGCCTCGGCTCTGGGCGACCAGCAGGCCGCCGTGTTCGGGCAGGCCTGTTACGACGTCGGCACCGCGAAGAACACCTACGGCACCGGCAGCTTCCTCCTGCTCAACACCGGTGACCGGCCCGTGCCGTCCAAGAGCGGGCTGCTGACGACGATGGGGTACAAGATCGGCGAGGAGGCGCCGGTGTACTGCCTGGAGGGGTCCATAGCGATAACGGGCGCGCTCGTCCAGTGGTTCCGCGACCAGCTCGGCATCATCCGCACCGCCGACGAGATCGAGACCCTTGCGGCGAGCGTCGACGACAACGGCGGCGCCTACATCGTGCCCGCCTTCTCGGGCCTGTTCGCTCCCTACTGGCGCTCCGACGCGCGCGGGGTCGTCACCGGGCTGACCCGGTACGTCACCAAGGCCCATCTCGCGCGCGCGGTGCTGGAGGCGACGAGCTGGCAGACGAGGGAGGTCGTGGACGCCATGTACCAGGACTCCGGGGTGCGGATCACGACCCTGAAGGTCGACGGCGGCATGACGAAGAACAACCTGCTGATGCAGCACCAGGCGGACGTCCTCGGGGTGCCGGTGATCCGGCCCCGGGTCTCCGAGACCACCTGTCTGGGCGCCGCCTACGCGGCCGGCCTGGCGACCGGCGTCTGGAACGACCTGGACGAGCTGAAGTCGCACTGGCAGAAGGACGCGGAGTGGACACCGGCGATGGAGACGTCGGTACGCGACCGCGAATACCGCAACTGGCGCAAGGCGGTGGAGAAGAGCTTCGGCTGGCTCGAGGACGACCGGGCCTAGGTGCCGCGCGCTCCACGCGCGCGTGCGGCTGCGCCCAGAGACCACGGCCCGTACCCCTGTCGGCGGGGGTACGGGCCGTGCCTCGGGTCAGCTGGTGAGGGCCCCACGGCGGTCGGCCCCGTAGTCCATCGCATGCTGGACGACTCCGATGAGCACCTCCTTGACCGACTCGCGGTCGCGGGCGTCACACAGCAGGACGGGCACGTCCTGGTCCAGGTCCAGGGCCTGACGCACGGCCTCATCGGGATAACGGGCGGCCCCTTCGAAGCAGTTGACGCCGACGAGGAAGGGTATGGAGCGCCTCTCGAAGTAGTCGACGGCCGCGAAGCAGTCCTCCAAACGGCGCGTGTCGGCGAGGACGACGGCTCCGAGCGCGCCCTCGGACAGCTCGTCCCACATGAACCAGAACCGTTCCTGCCCGGGGGTTCCGAACAGGTACAGCACAAGGTCCTCGCGCAGGGTGATACGGCCGAAGTCCATGGCCACGGTGGTCGTGTGCTTGCCCTCCACGCCGCTCGTGTCGTCGACCGGGCGCCCGGCCTCGCTCAGCGACTCCTCGGTGCGCAGCGGCCTGATCTCGCTGACGGCGCCGACGAGGGTCGTCTTGCCCACGCCGAAGCCGCCGGCCACGAGGATCTTGAGCGTGACGGGCTCGACCGGGGGCATGCCGCGTTCAGAACGCCCGAAGATCATCGATCTCTTCTCCTGCTTGATGGTGGTCGGGCGACGGTCGGCCGTAGCCGCCGCCACCAGGGGTTTCGATGACGAGTACGTCGCCGGGACCGACGTCCGCCGATCCGCTCCCGCCGAGTTCGGTGACCGTGCCGTCGGCCCGCTCCACCCGGTTGGTGCCGAGCGCGCCGGGCTCGCCGCCCGCCATGCCGTACGGCGGCACGCGGCGGTGCTGGGAGAGCGTGGAGACGGTCATGGGTTCGAGGAAACGGATGCGGCGCACGGCACCGTCCCCGCCGCGCCGGCGTCCTGCGCCGCCGCTCCCGCGCCGGACGGCGAACTGGTCGAGCCTGACGGGCAGCCGCCACTCCAGCACTTCGGGGTCGGTGAGCCGCGAGTTGGTCATGTGCGTCTGTACGACGTCTGCACCGGGGAAGTCGTCGCCGGCTCCGGATCCGGAGGCGACCGTCTCGTAATACTGGTGGCGTTCGTTGCCGAAGGTGACGTTGTTCATGGTCCCCGAGCCCTCGGCCTGGACGCCGAGCGCGGCGTACAGGGCGCCGGTGACGGCCTGGGAGGTCTCGACGTTGCCCGCGACCACGGCGGCGGGCGGTTCGGGGGAGAGCATCGAGCCCGGGGGTACGACGATGTCCAGAGGGCGCAGGCAGCCGTCGTTGAGCGGGATGTCGTCGGCGACCAGGGTGCGGAAGACATACAGGACCGCGGCGTTGACCACCGAGAAGGGGGCGTTGAAGTTGGTGGTGAGCTGTGCGGAGGTGCCCGTGAAGTCGATGATCGCGCGGCGTTCGGCACGATCGACGCGCACGCGGACGCGGATGACGGCGCCCGAGTCCGTCTCGTAGGCGTACTCTCCGTCGTCCAGTGCGTCGACGACCCGGCGGACCGCCTCCTCCGCGTTGTCCTGGACGTGCCGCATGTAGGCCTGTACGACGTCGAGGCCGAACTCCTCGATCATGCGGCGGACTTCGTCGACGCCCTTCCGGTTGGCTGCGATCTGGGCGCGCAGGTCGGCGAGGTTGGTGCGGACGTTGCGGGAGGGATGGGGCGCCTCGGTGAGCAGGCGGCGGGTCTCTTCCTCCCGGAAGCGACCGCTCTCGGCGAGCAGCCAGTTGTCGAAGAGGACGCCCTCCTCCTCGATGGTCCGGCTGTCGGCGGGCATGGAGCCCGGGGCGATGCCGCCGATCTCGGCGTGGTGACCGCGGGAGGCGACATAGAAGAGGATCTTCGACTCACTCTCCGTGTCCTTCGCGGAGTCGGTGTCGAAGACCGGGGTGATCACGGTGACGTCGGGCAGGTGGGTGCCGCCGTGGTACGGGTCGTTGACGGCGTAGGTGTCGCCGGACCGCATCGAGGTGCCGCGGCGGCGGATGACCTCTTTGACGCTGGTGCCCATGGAGCCCAGGTGGACGGGGATGTGGGGCGCGTTGGCCACCAGGTTTCCGTCCGGGTCGAAGAGCGCGCAGGAGAAGTCCAGGCGTTCCTTGATGTTGACGGACTGGGCCGTGGACTCCAGCCGGGCGCCCATCTGCTCGGCGATCGACATGAAGAGGTTGTTGAAGACCTCAAGCAGAACCGGGTCCGCTTTCGTGTCCAGATCGGAACTCTGCGTAATCGCCGCGCGTTCCATGAGCAGATGCCCGTCGTCGGTCGCAGCGGCCCGCCAGCCGTCGTCGACGACGGTCGTGGCGCCGGCCTCGGCGATGACCGCGGGGCCGGTGACGGTTTCGCCGGGCGGAAGGGCCTCCCGGCGATGGAGGGGTACGTCGCGCCAGGCGCCGTCGGTGTGGAGGCGGACGGTCTCGGGGGCGGCGCGGTGGCCCTCGTACGGGGTGAGGGCGGAGAGATCGGGGGGTGCGGTGATGCCGGTGGCTTCGACGGAGAGGGCCTCGACGACGATCGGGCGGTCGAGCGTGAAGGAGTACGTGGCGCGATGACGCTCTTCGAAGGTGTGACGCATGGAGTCGGGCTCGGTGAGCTCGACGGTGAGGGTGGTGTCGGTGCCGTCGTAGCGCAGTTGGGCGCGCCGGGTGATCTCGATGCGGTCCTCCGGGACGTCCTCGGCGAGGAGTTCGGCCCGGGTGGCGCTTTCCAGGTCGTCGGCGGTCTTGCGGACGCCGGGCATCGAGGCGGCCTCCAGGGGTGCCTCTACGGACTGTTCGCGCATGGCGGTGGTGTCGGCGAGGCCGATGCCGAGTGCGGAGAGGACACCGGCCATGGGGGGCACGAGGACGGTACGGATGCCGAGCGAGTCGGCGACCCTGCAGGCGTGCTGGCCGCCCGCCCCGCCGAAGGTGGTGAGGGCGTAGCGGGTGACGTCGTGGCCCTTCTGGACGGAGATCCGCTTCACGGCGTTGGCGATGTTGGCGACGGCGATCTGCAGGTACCCCTCGGCCACCTGCTCGGGGGTGCGGTCGTCGCCGGTCCGTTCACGGATCTCGTGCGCGAGGGCGGTGAAGCGGTCATGGACCACGGCGGCGTCGAGCGGCCGGTCGCCGTCGGGGCCGAAGACCGCGGGGAAGTGGGCGGGTTGGATGCGGCCGAGCATCACGTTGGCGTCGGTGACGGTGAGCGGGCCGCCGGCGCGGTAGCAGGCGGGTCCGGGGTCGGCGCCGGCCGAGTCGGGGCCGACGCGGTAGCGGGAGCCGTCGAAGTGGAGCACGGAGCCGCCGCCTGCGGCGACGGTGTGGATGTCGAGCATGGGAGCGCGCAGCCGGACGCCCGCGATCTGCGTGGTGAAGACACGCTCGTACTCGCCGGCGAAGTGCGAGACGTCGGTGGAGGTGCCGCCCATGTCGAAGCCGATGACGCGGTCGAAGCCGGCGCGCTGCGACATGCGGGCCATGCCGACGATGCCGCCGGCCGGCCCGGAGAGGATGGCGTCCTTGCCACGGAACTGCCCGGCCTCGGTGAGCCCGCCGTTGGACTGCATGAACATCAGTCGCACGCCCCGGAGTTCGTCGGCGACGTGTCGCACATAGCGGCGCAGCACGGGCGAGAGGTAGGCGTCGACCACGGCGGTGTCCCCGCGCGGCACGAGCTTCATCAGCGGGCTGGCCTCGCTGGACAGCGAGATCTGCGGGAAGCCGGTGCGTGCCGCGAGGTCGCCGATCGCGCGTTCGTGTGCGGGGTGGAGGTGGCTGTGCAGGCAGACGACGGCGACCGCGCGGATCCCGTCGTCGTACGCCTCCTGGAGCGGCCCCGCGAGGGCGTCCAGGTCGGGGGCCCGCAGGACGGTGCCGTCGGCGGCGATGCGTTCGTCGGCCTCGATCACCCGCTCGTAGAGCAGCTCGGGCAGTTCGATCCGGCGGGCGAAAATGCTGGGGCGGTTCTGGTAGGCGATGCGAAGGGCGTCGCGGAAACCGCGGGTGATCACCAGGAGGGTGCGTTCGCCCTTGCGTTCCAGCAGCGCGTTGGTGGCGACGGTGGTGCCCATGCGGACGGCGTCGACGGGTTCCCCGGAGCCGTCGAGCAGTTCGCGCACGCCGGCGACGGCCGCGTCGGCGTACCGGGCGGGGTTGTCGGACAGCAGTTTGTGCGTGAGCAGGCGGCCGTCCGGGCGACGCGCGACGATGTCGGTGAAGGTGCCGCCTCTGTCGACCCAGAACTGCCAGCCTGTCACGTCACTACTCCGCTTCCGCGCCGGTCACAGCGCCCGGAGGCCGTTGATCACGTCGCGCAGAATACTCTCGTCCGGCAGCTCTGCCGGGGGCACCGGACGCGTCACATGGACGAGTTCCGCGTGCACGAGGTCCCCGATGAGCACGCGGACCACACCGATCGGCAGGTCGAGTCCCGCGGCGAGCTCCGCGACCGACTGCGGTGCCGTGCGACAGAGTCCGACGATCTCCGTGTGTTCCGGGGCGAGTGTCGGGTCCGTCTCCGGATCTCCCGCCGCGGGTTCGGTGACGACCACCGCGATCAGATCGAGGCGGTGCTGGGCCGGACTGGTGGTGCGACCGCGTGTCATGGCGTACGGCCGGACGACCGGTCCGGCCTCGTCGTCGAACCAGTGGCTTCTTCCCTGACCGTCTCCGCTCATGTCATCCCACTACCCGCCTGCGGGCAGATCGGTGCGCGGAGCGGAGCGGAGATGTACGCCGACCCGCTTGACCAGCAACGTCATCTCGTAGGCGACCTGCCCGACGTCGGACTCGGCATCCGAGAGGACGGCGAGGCAGCTGCCGTCCCCGGCGGCCGTGACGAACAGGAAGGCGTCGTCGAGCTCGACCACGGTCTGCCGGACGCTGCCCGCCTCGAAGTGGCGGCCCACCCCCTTGGCGAGGCTGTGGAAGCCGGACGCGACCGCGGCCAGGTGCTCGCTGTCCTCCCTGGTCAGGTCCTTGGACACCCCCGTGGGCAGACCGTCGCCGGAGAGCACGACGGCCTTGCGGATGCTGGCGACCCGGTCGACGAGGTCGTCCAGGAGCCAGTTCAGCTCTCCCCTGTTCGTCTCCGTGTGGCCGGTGGCCTTCGGTGCGGTCATCGACCGTCCCCCTTTGTCGTTCCTTGTGCTGTGCCGTTCCGGGCCTGGTCGCCCGCGGCGTTTTCGTCACGGCCGCGCTGCCAGCCGCGCTGGAGCGAGGCCATCCGGCTGCGGACCTCATCGGCGTCCCGGTCGGCGGGCTGCGCCGTGTGGTCGGGGCGCCGTTCGGTTTCCTGCTTCAGCTGTGGGGCCAGGTTGGCCTGTCGTACCCGCCGGGGCAGTGGCCCGGTGCCGGTGCCGGACGCGGGGACCGCGCCGCCACTGGGCGGGGCGCCGTCGCCCGGGCCGGCGGCGGGAGCGGCCTGCGCGGGCTGGGTCCGTCGGGGCAGCGCCGGGGCCTGGGCGGTCTGGTCCGCGCCGCCGGCCGCAGGGGCCGTGCGCTCGCCGACGGGGTCGCCGATTCCGGTGGTGCGTCGAGCTGCCTCACCGCGGCGGCGGGCGGGCAAGGGGGCCAGTCCGCCGGTGTCGGGGCGGCGCGGGCCGGCCGCGGGCGGCTCGTCCGCTTCGCCGCGTCGGGAGGGCTGCTCGGTGACGGGCCTGCCGTGCGAGCTGACCAGCTTCGGCACGTGCCGGCGGGGCAGCGGTACGGGTCCGCCGGGGCGGTCGACTGCCTGGCTGTCGTCGGCACGGACGGAGGCCGGCTGATGGGGCTCTCCCGGCCGGGTGGCCGCCTGGTCGTCGGAGTGGCCGCGGCCGCGGCGGGGCCGGAACAGGCCGCCGCGCTCGCTCTCCTCGTCCGGGAGGGCGCCGGGGAAGTCGTCGATGGCGTCCAGGTCCACCGGTGCCTCCAGCTCAACCGGGCCGTCCAGCAGGGAGGTCGGCAGGCCGGGCAGCTGCACCGGGGCCTGCGACCGGGCAGGGGTGAGGCTCGCCGCCTGCTTGATTTCCTTCGAGGGGCGGTCACGGTCGAGGCGGAAGCCGATGCCGTTGGTGTCCGGGACGTCGTCGGACAGCAGCGCGTCGGGGATGAAGATGACGGCCGTGGTGCCCCCGTAGGGGGACGGCTGCAGGGAGACCCTGACGTTCTGGCGCTGGGCGAGGCGGCTGACCACGAAGAGGCCGAGCCTATCGGTGTCCGAGAGTTCGAACTCGGGGGTCTCGGCGAGCCGGAGGTTCGCGTCCAGCAGCGCTTCGGCCGTCATGCCGAGTCCGCGGTCGTGGATCTCCAGGGTGAAGCCGTTGGCGACGCGCTCGCCGAGTACCTGGACGGCGGTGTGCGGCGGCGAGAAGACCGTGGCGTTCTCCAGGAGCTCGGCCACGAGGTGCGTGACGTCCGCGACGGCCGGTCCGGTGACGGCGACCCGCGGCAGGCGCCGGACCTCGATGCGCTCGTAGTCCTCGACCTCGGCGACGGCGGCGCGGACGATGTCCATCAGCTGCACGGGGCGGCGCCACTGCCGCGAGGGTGCGGCGCCGGAGAGGATCACCAGGCCCTCGGCGTGCCGTCGCATCCGGGTGGTGAGGTGGTCCAGGCGGAACAGGTCGGCGAGTTCGTCGGTGTCCTCGGTCCTGCGCTCCATGGTGTCGAGCAGGGTGAGCTGCTTGTGCAGGAGGACCTGGCTGCGGCGGGCGAGGTTGACGAAGACCTCGGAGACTCCGGCCCGCAGTTCGGCCTGCTTGACGGCGGCCTCGACGGCCGCGCGCTGGAGCGTGTTGAGGGCCTGGCCGACCTCGCCGATCTCGTTCTTGTCGTACTCCAGCCGTGGCACCTCGGTCTCGACGTCGACCTGTTCACCGGTGGAGAGACGGCGCATCACGCTGGGCAGCCGGACGCCGGACGCCTCGTGTGCCTCCAGGCGCAGCTGCCGCAGGTCGCGGATGAGACTGCGGCCGACGCGCACGGACAGGACGATGGAGAGCAGAAGAGCGACGAGTCCGAGGATGCCCGCGACGGCCGCCTGCACGATCACGCCCATGGCCACGGGCTGCACACGGTCCTGGAAGCGGTCGCCGACCTGGTTGTCCAGGGTGCCGAGTTCGTCGAGGACGCTCGCCGCGGCGGAGTCCCAGCTCTGGGCGGTGACACCGCGCGGGGTTCCGGAATCGGTGCCGATGGCGGTCTGTTCGGCCACCCGCAGCGGGGCGGTGGTGGCGTTCTTCCAGAAGCGCTCGTACCGTTCGCGCTCCGAGGCGGGCAGCAGCGGCAGGCTGATGTCGTACAGGAGGGTGCGCTGGGCGACGAGGTCGGAGATGTCGCGGGTCTCGTCGTGAGAGAGCTTGCCGACCACCAGCGCGGAGCCGAGCAGGGCGTCCTCGCGGGAGAGCAGCTCGCGGGCTCGGGTGACGTTGACCAGGGCCCGGGCCTGCTTGTCCATGTCGACGTCGTCGATGCCGCCGAGGGCGTCGAAGAGGGTGTAGCAGGGGTCGATGAGCCGGTTGTACAGGTCGAGGGCCTGAGCGCGGCTGACCGTGCGTTCCTCGACGCTGCGGCGCAGGGAGTCGAGGCCGTCGAAGGCGTCCAGGACGGTGGTGAGTCGATCGCTGTCGTCCGCGTCCATGGCGCCACGGAGGTCGTGGTCCCTGGCGTTCTCGCGGATCTCGGCGACGGCCCGGTCGGTGGCCGTGCGGGTGCGGTGCAGCGCCGAGAGGGCGTCGGCCGCCCGTGGGTCTGCGAGGTAGACGAGGGTCTGCCGGCGTTCCTGCTGCAGAACGCGGACGGTGTCCTCGGTGGGGTAGGCGATGTTCTGGACGACATCGGTCACATGGAAGAGCCGGGTGACTTCACGCCCCGTGAGTACCGTGGCGAAGCCCCAGATGGCGACCAGGGACACCAGCGGCACGAGAAGCAGCGCCACGATCTTCCGGCGGATCGACTTCCCGCGAAAGCGCATGGCCTCCCCCAGCTCGACCCCCGCCGGTCGGGGGTACACATGTCAGTCAGCAAACGGCGCGAGCCTACTACCGCCCCACAGGTAACTCGAAGACATGTCCGGAGGATGAACTTCCGCACCGGCGGCAAGACATGGCGAGTTGTCCGGGCATTGCGGGAGATTGCGCCCGGGATGCGCATGCCCGTGGCGCGACCGGCCGAAGCAGTACGGACAGCCAGTTGGCCGAAATTTTTCGCAAGTGGGGAATCTTCGCGGGTCGTTGTTCGTCTTCTCTACGGGAAATGGGGGCGGAATCGGCCACAGGAGCCGCATCCCCCACCCTGGCGGCGTAAAACAGCGCAAGCCGGGCAGCCACTGGGGAGTCGGGTTCTTCGGGCACCGGGGCGAGGGGATGCTGGCGGTGGGGAGTGAGACGGTGACGGGCACGGCGGAGCGGCGCGAGGCGCCCGAGGAGAGCGCGGCGGAGCGCTCGGCGGCACGTCGGGGCCATGAGGCGCCGTATCGCGACATTCCGGCGCGTACGGGTGGCGATGGGTCCGTCGGCGGGCAACAGCTGCTGCACCAACGACCGCTGTGGGTCGAGGAGCCGGCGCTACGGCGCCGGATGCCCGACCCGGTGCGTTCGGCGGCGGTGCGGGCGGTGCTGGTCATCGCGGTGACGCTCATACAGGCCATGGTGGCGTTCCTGTGCACACTGGCCGGGTCCTGGCTGGCGTTCCCGATGGTCATCAGCAGCGTGACCAGCACGGTGGTGGCCACCTGGGCCGCGGTCGACGTATGGGTGACCCGCCAGGTGTGGAACCAGCGGCACGGTGTGGTCTCCGAGCCGAGCAGCACGGCCCGGTCGCTGCGCCGCGAGCGTCGCGCCCGCCGCCGCCAGGAGCGGGCCGCCCTGCGGGAGCAGGAGCGGATACGCCGGCGCGGCGGCTCCGGACGGCTGTCGCACTCCTGACCTTCGGGCGGCCGCCGACCCGATCAGGGAGCAGGCCGTCGGCTAGGCCGGGCGCTTGTACATCCGTGTCGCCGTGATCTCGCTGTGTACCGCCTCTCCGGCCTGGGGCTGCTGTGGCAGGCCGGGCCGGAGGTGTTCCTCCACGCTGATGTACTTCAGGCCCGCCCTGAGGTCGGCGTCGTTGCGCAGCCGGATGACCAGCGGGAACTCCGCCAGAGCGGTCGTGTCGAACAGACCGGTGGTGTACAGCAGCTGGACGCCCAGGGCGTCGGATACGGCACGCTGCAGCTCCAGCAGGTACGTCGCGTTGGCGCGGCCGATGGGGTTGTCCAGGAACAGCGTGCCCGCGTGCCGGTGCTTGTCGCGGCCCCGGTCGTTGGACCGGAGCGCGGCCATCGTGCAGTACAGGGCGATGGCCGCGGTGAGCAGCTGGCCGCCGGAGAACACGTCGCCCATCTGCCCGACGGCCACGCGTTCGGCACGCAGTACAGCGTCCGGTTTGAGGATCTCGACGGCCACGCCCTTCGGCTGCAGCGCGGCCGCGACTCCGCGCAGCAGCAGGGACATGCCGTCGCGGCGCAGGTCCGAGTTCTTCTTGACCGCCGCGCGCGTGGCCTCGTCGACGACCTCGCCGAGCCGCTCGGTGAGCGTGGCCTGGTCGGGCTCCTCGAAGCGGATGCGCAGGAACTCCTGCCCCGACCACTCACCGAGCCCTTCCGGGAGGCGGGAGAGGCGCTGGGCGGAGCGCAGGGTGGCGAGCGCCGACTCGACCAGTCCCCTGAGCCGGTCCACGATCGAGTCCCGGTTGCGCTCGAGCTGCGCCAGCTCGTCGGTGAGCACGCGCAGTCGAGGTGCGAACGCGTCCGCCCACTTCTGGGCGTGCTCGGGCAGCGCGGAGGCGGGCAGCTCACGGATCTGCTGCCGGGCGGGGGTGCGGACCTGTTCGTAGCGCGTGGAGTTGGCGTGCCGGACGAGCACGTCGCTCGCCTCGCGCACGGCCGCCTCGGCGGCCGACAGGTCGGCGGCACAGCCACGCAGCGAACGGCGGGCCTCGGCGGCCGAGTGGCGGGCCTCCTCCGGGCTGCCGGGGTACGGCTCCGGCTCCTCCCGCTCCTCGTCGGGGGTGTGCTCGCGCAGCAGGTCGCGGAGCATCGCGGCGATCTCGTCGAAGCCGCCGGCCGCGTCCTCGGCGGCCCGGTGGGCCTCCAGCAGCTCGGCGTGAGCCTCGCGGGCCTCGGCCAGCGCCTCGGTGCGGGTGGCGAGTTCGGCGGTGGCGGTGCGCAGGAGGGCCTGGGCATGCTCGGCGTCGCGCGGGACGAGTTCCTCGGGCAGCTCGGTGTGCGCCTCGCCGTCCTCGGGGGCGTGCCGCTCGGCCTCGCCGCGCAGCCGGCCGAGCTGCTCGCTCGCCGTCGACATCCGGGTCTCCAGGAGCTGCACCAGTTCCTCCGAGCGTGCGGCGGCGGCCTGCCGGGAGGGGCCGTCGGAGCCGTCGGGCGACTGGAGGAGCTGCTCGGCGCGCGTGCGGACCTTGTTGCTGAGCCGGTTCAGCTCGGCGAGGGCCGCGCTGTCGTCGCTCTCCGCGCGGGCCTGCTCGGCCCGCAGATCGGCACCGACGCCGACCTTCTCGTAGACCTGGGAGGCGGCCCGGTAGGCCTCGCGAAGGGCGGGCAGGGACGCCTTCGGCGCCTCCGCGTCCGCCGCCGGTACGTCGTCGGGCGCGCCCGCGATCTCGGAACGCTCGGCGCGCAGCGCACGCGCGGTGCGGCGGGCGTCGTCGGCGGCGCGCTGGGTGGCGCGGCGGTCCTCGTCGGCGGCGCGGGCCCGGTCCAGGCAGGTCTGGGCGCGGGCCTCGGACTCGGCGCCGTCGTCGGCGAGTTCACGGAGTTTGACCTGCCAGCCGGCGCGCTCGCGCAGCCGGTAGGCGAGTCCGGCGAGGGCGTCGGCGGCACGGCGGGCCTTCTGTGCCGCCTCCTGCCGCTCGTCGCGGACCTGTGCGGCCTCGGCGGCGGCCTCGTCGACCTCCGCGCGCGTGGTGCGCGCCTCGGCCAGCTCGGCCGCGGCCTCCTCCGCGAACCCGCGCGTCTCCCGGGCGGCCTCGGCCAGTTCGGTGAGCCGTCCGGCCGGGCAGCCGGTGCGCCAGGACGCGAGCCGGGCGGCCAGCTCGCGGTCCTTGCCGAGCCGGGCGGCCAGGGCCCGGATCTCCTCGTCGCGCGCGGTGGCCCGCGCGCGCAGCGCCTGACGCTCCTCGTCGGCCGCGTGCTCGTCGTGCATGGCGGGGTTCGGCGGCACCAGGAAGACGTCGCCAGGGGCGGCGTCGGGCGCCGGGGTGGGGGCGAGCAGGGCGGCGGCCGTGCCGACGGCCACGGCGGAGCGTGGCAGCAGGGCGGCGTCGCTGAGCGCCTCGCGGGCACGCGTGTGCGTGTCCGGGTCGGTGATGATCACGCCGTCGACCAGTTCGGGGCGCGCGGCGAGCACGCGCGCGTGGTCGGCGGGGTCGACGGCCTGCGCGAGGTAGCGCCAGCCGGGCAGGGCGGGGATGCCCTGCTCGCCGAGGAACTCCACGGTGGCCAGGACGTCGGGCCCGGGCGGCAGCAGCCCGCCGTCACCGAGGGCCCCGAGGATGCGGGCGTCGTCGGCGGCGGCGGTGCGCAGCTCGAAGAGATGACGCTCGGCGCTCGACACCGCGTCGTCGAGCAGTCCGCGCAGCTCGTCCGCGAAGCGGTCCAGTTCCTCAGGGCCGAGAGGGCCCTCGGCGACGGAACGGGAGCCGTCGTCCGGCTCGCCCGCGCGCGCGGGCGAGCCGATCGAGTCCGCCCCTCCCGTCCTGGGTGCGGGCACTCCGGCGCGGGCCGTCCCGGGTGCGCCCGGCAGGCTCAGCAGCTCCGCGAGGCGTTCCTCGGCTGCCAGCGCCTCGGCGAGACGCCGCTCGGCGTCGTGGCCGCGCTCGGCCGCCGTGGCCGCGTCGGCCGCGCGGGCCGCGGTCAGCTCCGCACGGGACTCGGCGGAGGCCGCCTCGCGCGCGTGCTCGGTCGCCTTGCGTGCGGCCTCACGGGCCGCGTCCCAGGCGCCCACGGCGGTCTTCTCGGCGTCGCTGGCGGCGAGCGCGGCACGGGCCGGGTCGGAGTCCGGGGCGCTGTCGTCGAGCCAGCCCGCGCGGACCGCCTCGGCCGTCTCCTGCTCGACCTCGGTGAGTCGCTGGCGCAGATGCCCGGCCTCACTGCGGGCGCGCTGTGCCTCGGTGGCGGCGGCCGTGGAGTCGCGGTAGGCGGAGTCGCTGACCTCCTGGAGCGCGGCGGAGCGCTCCTCCTCCTCGTTGGCGAGGACCTCGGCGCTCTCGGCGGCCGCGTGCAGGGCCCGTACCAGGTCAACGGCGGCCTTGGCGCGTGCGGCGAGCGCGGGCGCCGCGTCCCGCTCGGCCTCCTGGATCGCCGCGGACACGCGGGCGACGCGGTCGGCGGCGGCACGGTGGCGCAGTACGACTTCGGCGGCCTGCCAGGCGGAGTGCAGTGTGCGCGCGTCGGCCAGCTCGCGCTTCTGCGCGGCGGCGGACTTCTCGGTTGCGGCGAGCGCCAGGGAGGCGTGCCGGAAGGCGAGTTCTGCGGCGATCAGAGCGCTGCGCTCCCGCGCGCCCTCGGAGTGGGTGACGGCATAGGCGGCGGCCGTGACGCGCTGTGCGAGGTCGCCGGCCCGCACCCGCTCCTGCACGGCCCGTGCGGACAGCCGCCTCGCCAGTATGCCGGTACGCCGCTCGGCGGCGGCGTGGATGTCACGGGCACGCGCACGTGCCTCGGCAGCCTCCACGATCCGCCCGAGCAGGTCCACGGAACCGGCGGTGAAGTCCCTTTCGGCGATCAGCTCGGCGCGTCGGCCGAGCTTGTTGCCGAAGCCGCCGACCAGGTCGGCGAGGCCGTCGGTGTCGCGGGTGTCGGTGACCGCGCGCAGCAGCAGGTCGGTGAAGTCGGAGTCCTTCTTGACCGCGAAGAGACCGGCCGCCTCGCCCTCGTCGGCGTTCATCTCCCGCTGGTAGCGGAAGAGTTCGGGGTCGAGGCCGAGGTCGCCGAGGTGCTCGATCCAGCGGTCGTGGATCTCCTCCCAGTGCACCTCCAGGTGCGGGTAGGCCTTCCCGGCCTCCGTGAGGGCGTCACGGAAGCCCTTCATGGTGCGTCGGCGGCCCTGGGCGCCCGAGGTGCCCTCGACGGGCGGCCGCACGGCGGTGGACTCGGCGACCGGCAGGTTGTCCAGGCTCAGGCCGGGGCCGGGCCGGAAGGAGTACCAGGCCTCGGCGAACTTCCGTGGGTCGTTGGAGACCTGGCGTCCGCGCCACTCGCTGGCCTTGCCGACGACCACGCACTCGCCGGTCTGCACATGCTGCCACTCCAGCGCCACGTGCCCGCAGTCGTCGGCGAGCAGGAACTTGCGCAGGACGCCTGAGCTGGCGCCGCCGAGGGTGTTGCGGTGGCCCGGGAGCATCACCGAGAAGATCAGCTTGAGCAGGACGGACTTGCCGCCGCCGTTCTCCAGGAACAGCACGCCCGCGGGCGCGGGGCGGCGCGGCGGGCCGGCCGGCTCCTCCTCGAAGAACTCCGCCTGCGTGGGCGCGGGGTCGGGCACGGGCTCGCCCACGCCGCGCAGGTCAAGCACGGTGTCGGCGTAGCGCGCACCGGCGGGCCCGATGGAGTAGAGGCGGACCCGGGACAGCTCGTACATGGCGGACTCTCGTCAGTCTTCCGGCAGATCAGGGTGGTTTTTCAGGGGTGCGAGGGCGCGTGGAAGGGCAGCCCGGCGTCGGCCACCAGATCCAGGTCGTCGGTGTCCTCGGCGGGCAGCAGGCCTGCCGTGCCGTCGGTGACCGGGACGACGCCCAGCTCCAGCAGCTCGGCCATCGCGGCGCTGCCGGCCATGTCGCGCACCTGCAGCTGGTAACGGGCCGTGGTGCGGTAGGTGCCGCCGTGGTCGTCCCCGGTGCGCTGCAGGAACCCGGAGTCGGTGAGGAAGACGGCCGCCTTGCCGACGATGCCCGTGGTGGAACCGGCCAGCCGGCGCGCGTCCTTGGTGGCGCCGGCCGCGCTGCGTCTGGCCCAGATCCGCCAGGCGGCCTCCAGTCCGGGTGCGTCGGTCGCCGGGTCGGTGTTCTCGCCCTGCTCCTCGGCGCGTTCCTCCAGGCGGCGGCAGGCCTGTCGTACGAAGGCGTCGACGCCGTTGACGGTGACCCGGCCGATGTAGGAGTCGTCGGCCAGGTCCTCCGGGCGCGGGAACGCCAGTGCGGCGACTGCGAGATGGGCGAGCCCGTGCAGGAACCGGTCTGCGGAGTCGGCGGCGGTGCGACGCGCGTAGTCGCCCATGCGGACGGCGAACACCGAGTCCTCGGCGGCCGTCACGGCCATCCCCGCGCGCGGGGACACCTCCAGCACGACGAGTCCGAGACCGGCGGCGACGGCGTCCGCGAGCCGCGCGAACGCCGGGTCGTCACGGTAGCGGCGCAGCAGCTCCGTGTACTCCTGGTCGCGGGCCGGCTGCAGCTTGGGCTGCAGTCCGAAGGCGACGAGCCGCGCCGCGTCGGCGGCGTCGGCGGGGGTGACGGCGGGGGTCGCCGGCGTGGCGGGGGTCTCCGCCTCACTCCACTCGACGTGCTCGCTCACGGCTTGGGCTCCTTGTCGCGCTCTTGCTCACTCATGCTGCTTCCGTCCGGTCGGCCGCCATTCCCGCCGCGTCCAGCAGCGCGGTCCCCACGATGAAGTCGGCCCCGCCGAAGTCCGGGTCGTCCAGCTCCGTCCCGTCGTCCACGGCGAACAGCAGCTTCTGCTCGCCCTGGCGGTACGCGGTGCCCACGGCGGGACTGGCCGCGTGGATCGCCAACAGGGCGACCAGATAGGCGAGATCGAAGCCACCGGAGTCCCGGGCCTGCGCCAGCAGCCCCGACAGCCTGCGCGGCGCGTCGGCCGGCAGGTCGAGCAGCTCTCTGGCGGCGGCCAGCTGCTCCTCGCTGAACCGGCTGTCGTCCGGCGTCGCGATCAGGTCGGGCTCGGGCATCTCCGCGCCCAGGTGCTCCCGCTCCACCGGTGGTGTCAGCAGTATGTCGACGAGGTCGGCGAGCCGCACCGACACCGGTGTGCGCAGCCCCGTGCCGTTCGTGAAGAACGCGTCCGTGACCCGGATCGCCCGGTCGAGGGGCAGCGGCAGCACCGGTGCGACCAGGTGGCTGTACAGGTCGATCCCGGAGGTCGTGGTGGGCGTGGCGAAGGCCTGCCGGTCCTGTTCGGCGCGGAAGAGGGGGCCGGCCTCCAGCAGGCGCGACTGGAGCTGGGTGTGCCGCCGGATGCAGTCCTTGACGATGTCCACGAGCTCGGCGGCGCGCCGCTTGTGCTCGGGGTCCTCGGTCTCGTCGCGGGCCTTGCGGATGTTGGTGAGGATCGCGTTTTCGTGACGGTACCGGTCCGCCACGTGGTCCAGTGCCTCGACGATCATGTCGGGTACGGCGTTGAGCCAGTCGACCGCGCGCACGTTGCGCCGTGTGGCGTCCAGGGCGCGGCGCAGGGTCTCCGAGTACTGCACGGTGCGGTACCGGGCCTGCTCGGCGGCGAGCTGGGCGTCCGCGAGGCGGCCGCGGTTGATCAGCACCTCCAGCTTGACCTCGGCCGCGATCTGCGCGCTGGTGACGTCGGTGTCCAGGGCGCCGACCAGGACGTTGACCGCCTCGTCCGTCGTGCGGAGGTAGACCGTGCCGCCGGGGCCGGGGACCTCCTCGATCAGCTTGAAGTCGTAGTCACGGCGGACATAGGTGCCGTCCGGCGTGAACGTGCCGTACACCGCGCGGAAGCCGCGGTCCACGCTGCCGACGTTGATCAGGTTCTCCAGGACCCAGCGCGCCACGCGCTCGTGCTCGGCGACGGGCCGCTGCGGGGCCTGGGCGGCGATGCGCGGGATGAGCCGGGCCACTATCTGCTCGTGGTCGGCGCCCGTGTCGAAGTCCATGTTCAGCGTGACCAGGTCGATGCCGGCCAGGGCCACCTCGGCCATGCCGTACACCGAGTACTCGCCGGCCAGGTTGGCCTTGCGCGCGTCGAGGTCGTGCAGCGGCGCGGTGCAGGCGAGCGCGCGCAGCCGACGCGCCAGCCCCTCGTCGGCGGCCGGGCCCGGTGCCGGGCGCGGCCCCGCGCTGAGCTGGGGCGGAGCGCTGTCCGTCGATGCAGGCGAAGTCACGGTGCACAGAGTAGGTCCTCGGTGTGACAACGACCCAAACGACGCAGAAGCGACGGCCGTCATCAAGCATCAAGAGGCGCCGGTGCCGTCCTCGCCGACCCGTCGCCGGTAGACCTCGACGACCCGCTCCAGCGAGTCCGTGAGGTAGGTCTCCAGCAGTCGCTCCGCCCCGCGCCGGTCGCCGGCCTGCAGCGCCTGCAGGATCTGGCGGTTGCGAGCGAGGTACGGCTCGTGCAGCCGGCGCGGGTCGTCCACGACGTGGAAGGCGAGCCGCAGCTCGGCGAAGACGCTGCGCATCAGCTCGTCGGTGCGTTCGCTGCCGGCCAGCGCGACCAGCTCCCGGTGGAAGTGGATGTTGGCCGTGCCCAGCGCTTTCCAGTCATTCTCGTGCGCGGCCAGCTGTCCCCCGGTGACGGCGGCGGCCAGGCCGTCGAGCCCGTACGGCGGCTCGCCGAGTCCCCGTACGACGGCGCACTCGACGAGCGCCCGGGTGCGGTAGATGTCCTCGACGTCTTCCACGGTCAGGACCCGGACGAAGACGCCGCGGTTGAGTTCGTGGACGAGCAGGCGCTCATGGGTGAGCAGCCGGAACGCCTCGCGCAGGGTGTTGCGGGAGACCCCGAGCGCGCCGCCGATGGCGTCCTCGGACAAGCGGGTGCCCGGCGGGAAATAGCCCTCGGCGATACGGCTCCTGAGGATGTCGGAGACCCGTTCGGCGGTGCTGGTCCGCCCCAGGAGGGCACGGTCGCCGGCCAGTCCCGTCAGCTGCTCTGCCATGCCCGGAATTCAATCGCAGACCCAGGAACGAATCAACGCGGGTATTGAAGGATCGTTGAACGATCCCCTACGGTGCTCCGCACGGCACAGCTTCCGCACGGCGCACTGCTCAGTTGCCCGCACCCTCCGTCCCCTCTCTGCGAGGTGCCCATGAGCACGACCCCTCCGCCCCGGTCCGTGACCTCAGACCCACGACAGACGCAAGGCGAACGCGCCGCCGAGGACGGCACGTTCGGCTGGCTGCATGCCCTCGGCCCGCGCGGCCGGCGCGCGTTCGCCGGAGCTTTCGGCGGATATGCCCTGGATTCCTACGACTACTTCACACTGCCGCTGAGCATGGTGGCGCTCGCGGCGTACTTCGGTCTGGACAGCGGCCAGACCGGCCTGTTCACCACCGTCACTCTGGTGGTCTCCGCGATCGGCGGTGCCGTGGCGGGTGTGATCGCGGACCGCATAGGCCGGGTCCGGGCGCTGATGATCACCGTGATCACGTATGCCGTCTTCACCGTGGCCTGCGGATTCGCACCCGACTACGAGACCCTCCTGGTCTTCCGCGCCCTGCAGGGCCTCGGCTTCGGCGGCGAGTGGGCGGTCGGGGCGATCCTGGTCGCCGAGTACGCGAGTGCGAAGCACCGGGGCCGTACGCTCGGCGCGATCCAGAGTTCCTGGGCGGTCGGCTGGGCACTTGCCGCGATCGTCTACACGCTGGTCTTCTCCTTCGCCGGCGACGACATGGCCTGGCGCATCATGTTCTGGACCGGGGCACTGCCCGCGCTGCTCGTGGTGTGGCTGCGTCGCCGGGTGCACGACGCGCCGCAGTCGACGGCGGCCCGCGAACAGAGCCCGCGGCGGGGCTCGTTCACGGCGATCTTCCGTCCCGGCAGGGACGGCGAGCCGGGCCTGCTGCGCACGACGGTCTTCGCGGGCCTGTTGTCCACGGGCGTGCAGGGTGGCTACTACACGCTGGCGACCTGGGTGCCGACGTACCTGAAGACCGACCGCGGCCTGTCCGTCGTCGGCACCGGCGGCTACCTGACCTTCCTGATCTCCGGCGCCTTCCTCGGCTACCTGACCGGCGGCTACCTCACCGACCGGCTCGGACGGCGCCGCAACATCTGGCTGTTCGCCCTGCTCTCGGCCGTGTGCATCCTGGCGTACGCGAACATCCCGCAGGGCGCCGACACCCTGCTGCTGGTGCTCGGTTTCCCGCTCGGCTTCTGCATGTCGGCGATCTTCAGCGGCTTCGGCTCCTACCTGAGCGAGCTGTACCCGACGGCGGTGCGCGGCACCGGGCAGGGCTTCACGTACAACACGGGCCGCGCGGTGGGTGCGGTGTTCCCGACCCTCGTGGGCTTCCTGGCCGACAGCTGGGGCGTGGGCGGGGCGCTGGTCTTCGGCGCGATCGGTTACGGCCTCGCGGCTCTGGCGCTGCTCGGGCTGCCGGAGACGCGCGGGAAGGAGCTGGCGTGATGCGGGTGAACCGTACCGAGGACCGGCCCGTGACCCTCGTCGACGAGCACGCGCACGCGTGGAGCCCGAAAACCGCGCGGGCCCGCTTCCGGGAGGGCCTGGCGGGCCCCACGGCGGGCGTCGCGTCCGGCCACGCGCAGGCCAACCTGATCGCGGTGCCGGCCGACTGGGCGTACGACATGCTGCTGTTCTGCCAGCGCAACCCGAAGCCCTGCCCGGTGCTGGACGTCACGGACGCCGGCTCCGTCACCACCGTCCTCGCGGAGGGCGCCGACCTGCGCACCGACCTGCCGCGCTACCGCGTCTGGCAGGACGGCGAGCTGGTCGAGGAGCCGACCGACGTGCGCGCGCACTGGCGGGACGACCTGGTGTCGTTCCTGCTCGGGTGCAGCTTCACCTTCGAGTGGGCGCTGGCCGGGGCGGGCGTGCCGATCCGGCACGTCGAACAGGGCCGCAACGTGCCGATGTACGTGACCGGCAGGCAGTGCCGTCCGGCGGGCCGGCTGCGCGGTCCGATGGTGGTGTCGATGCGCCCGGTTCCGCCGGAGCACCTGCGTACCGCGATCCGGGAGAGCAGCCTGCTGCCGGCCGTGCACGGCGGCCCCGTGCACTGCGGCGATCCCACGGCACTCGGCATCGAGGGCCTCGGCCGGCCCGACTTCGGCGACGCGGTCGATGCCGCTCCGGACGACATCCCGGTGTTCTGGGCGTGCGGGGTGACCCCGCAGGCGGCGGTGATGGCCTCCCGGCCGCCGTTCGCCATCACCCACGCACCGGGCCAGATGTTCCTGACCGACGCCCGCGACGAGCAGTACCGCGTGGTCGGTGTCGACTGACACCGGCAGGCGGCACACACGTGACACCCGCACCCAGAACACAGAACACACCGCACGAGGACCGGAGACACCGGAGACCATGACCGCGATCGATCTGAACGCCGACCTCGGCGAGGGCTTCGGCCGCTGGCGGCTGACCGACGACGAACAGCTGCTGTCCGTCGTCACCAGCGCCAACGTGGCCTGCGGGTTCCACGCCGGGGATGCGGCCACCATGCGCCGGGTGTGCGAGCTGGCCGCCGAGCGCGGGGTGACGATCGGCGCGCAGGTCTCCTACCGGGACCTCGCCGGCTTCGGGCGGCGCGCGATGGACGTGCCGCCCGCCGAGCTGGCGGCCGAAGTGGCCTACCAGATCGGCGCCCTGGAGGTGTTCGCCCGGGCGGCGGGCGCGCGCGTGGCGTACGTCAAACCGCACGGCGCGCTCTACAACCGGGTCGTGCACGACGAGGAGCAGGCGGGGGCGGTGGTCGAGGGCGTGGTGCTGGCCGACGGCTCGCTGCCGGTGCTGGGCCTGCCGGGGTCGCGTCTGCTCGAGCTGGCCGCGAAGGCCGGCCTGCCGGCCGTCAGGGAGGCGTTCGCCGACCGCGCCTACACCGACGAGGGCACCCTGGTGCCGCGTGACCTGGACGGCGCCGTGGTGACCGATCCGGACACGGTCGTGGAGCGCTCGCTGAACCTCGCGCGCTCCGGCGCGGTCGTGGCGCATTCCGGCGCGCACATTCTGGTGCGCGCCCGCTCGTTGTGCCTGCACGGCGACACACCCGGCGCGGTGGAACTGGCCCGCCGAGTGCGCGAACGGCTGGTGGCGGCCGGTGTGCGGGTGAAGGCGTTCGCATGAGGGCACTCCCCGTCGGCGACGACGCCCTGCTGGTGGAGGTCGCCTCGGGTGCGGAGGCGCAGGCCCTGCACGCGGAGCTGCTGCGCCGCCGCACCGAGGGCTCGCTGACCGTCCGCGAGATTGTCCCGGCGGCCCGAACGGTCCTGCTCGACGGCCTGGCCGACCCGGTCCGTTGGGCATCCGAACTGACCTCCTCCGCGGCACCTCCCACTCTCCCGCGCGCGCGGGAGCTGATCGAACTGCCCGTGCGCTACGACGGCCCGGACCTCGCCGAGGTCGCGGCCCACTGGAAGGTGTCCGAGCGCGAGGTCGCCCGGATCCACGCGGGCACCGAATTCACCGTGGCCTTCTGCGGGTTCGCGCCCGGCTTCGGCTACCTCACCGGGCTGCCCGCCCGCTACGACGTCCCGCGCCGGGACACGCCGCGCACGTCGGTGCCGGCCGGCGCCGTGGCGCTGGCGGGACCGTACACGGGCGTGTACCCGCGCTCGTCACCCGGTGGCTGGCAGCTGATCGGCACCACCGAGGCGGTGCTGTGGGACCACGCGCGCATACCGGCCGCGTTGCTCGCACCGGGCGCGCGTGTGCGCTTCGTACCGGTGGGGGACGCATGACGGCCCCCGCCCGCCTGCACCTCGTACCGGTGGAGGACACATGACCGCCCACGCGCGCCTGCACCTCGTACCCAGGGTGAGCGCATGAGCGACCGCGCGCTCGTCGTCGTGCGGGCCGGGGCGCTGACGACCGTGCAGGACCGCGGGCGGCCCGGGTACGCGCACCTCGGCGTGCCCCGCTCCGGGGCGCTCGACCCGCGCACGGCGGCCCTCGTCAACCGGTTGGCCGGCAATGCGCCGGACGCCGCCGTCCTGGAGACCACCCTCAACGGCTGTGCATTGCGCCCCCGTTCGACGGTGACCGTGGCGGTCGGGGGCGCACCCTGCCCGGTCACCGTGGACGGCCGCCCGGTGGCCTGGGGCGCCCCGGTCCTGGTGCCCGCCGGCACGCTGCTGGAGGTGGGAGCGCCCGTGGCCGGCGTACGCGCCTATGTGGCGGTGTCCGGCGGCATCGCCGTGGAGCCGGTCCTCGGCAGCCGCGCCACGGACCTGCTGTCCGGCCTCGGACCCGCACCGCTCACGGGCGGCATGGTGCTGCCGCTCGGCACCCCGGCCGGCCCGCCCGCGCGCGTGGACGCCGTGCCGCAGCCGCGTCCACCGGCCGAACTCGTGCTCCGGGTGACCCTGGGGCCGCGCGACGACTGGTTCACGGCGCGCGCGGTCCGGGATCTCACCACGCGCGCGTACCGGGTGTCCTCGGCGAGCAACCGCATCGGCCTGCGCACCGACGGGCCCGCCCTGGAGCGGGCCCGGACCGGTGAACTCCCCAGCGAGGGCATGGTGCTCGGTGCGGTCCAGGTCCCGCCGGACGGCCGTCCGGTGGTCTTCCTGGCCGACCATCCGACCACCGGGGGCTACCCGGTGATCGCGGTGGTCCGCGCCGCCGACCTCCCGGCGGCGGCGCAGGCGGTGCCGGGCACCCCGGTCAGGTTCGTGGTCGTACGGCGCCGCTGAGCCTCGGCGTCGTCAGGGGTGTCCTGCGACCGCTCGGCCACCGGCAGGGCGGCCAGCGCCGCGGACACCGCGGCCGTGGCACGCAGGTCGAGGCGGCCGCTGGTGCCCCGCGCGCGATGCCGCAGCTCGTCGGCGGCCAGCTGGAGCAGCTGCGGCAGCAGGTCCTTGCACCGCCGGACCACCCAGGCGGTGCCCGCGGTGGCCAGCCACAGCAGGCTCGCCGACCGGGTCGGTGCGGCGCGCTCCGGTTCGGGGGACGGCGGTGTGCCCATGCCCAGGCCCGCCTGTGCGAGCAGGGCGTGGAAGCGGACGGCCAGCTGCCGGTGACCGCGCTCGCCCGGGTGCAGCCGGTCCGCGCTCCACAGAGCGCGGTCGGTGAGCCAGACGCCCTCCGAGGCGTGCAGGTGGACGGCCCCGTAGCGGTCGGACAGCGCGTGGACCACCGCGTTGACCGCCCGCTGCCGGCGCGCCAGCGGCCGGGCCAGCGCGGCCGGGAGCCCCAGCATCGCACCGGGATCGGGCAGGCAGGCGGTGAGCAGGGTCGCCCCCTGGCTCGTGAAGGCCGCGTAGACCTGGTCGAGCCGGGCGGCGACCGCATGGATGTCGAAGGTGGCGCGCAGGGTGTCGTTGACGCCGATGACCACGGCCACCAGGTCGGGGCGCAGCGCGAGACCGGCCGGAGTCTGCCGCTCCAGCACGTCCCGCGTCTGGGCCCCGCTGACCGCGAGGTTGGTGAACTCCACGCCCTCGGTGTCTCCGGCGAGGCCGCCGGCCAGCAGCGCCGCCCAGCCCCGCCAGCCGTCCCCGACGGGGTCGCCCACACCTTCGGTCAGCGAGTCCCCGAGCGCCACGAAGCGGACGGATCTCATGCCACGCCCTCCCGGGCGGCGGGCCGGGCCGAGGCGTCCGCGGGCCTCAGCACCTGTGCGTCGTGCGCCGCCAGGAACGCCTCCACGGCCGTTTCCCACCCGAAGCACTCGGCACGCGCGCGTGCCGCGTCCCTCCGCTCGGGCTCGGAGCGCGACAGGAGCAGCTCCAAGGCGTCCGCGAACGCCTCGGCCCGGTCGGCCGCCGCCACTCCCGCGGACCCGATCACCTCGGGCAACGCCGACGACGCGCTCGCCACCACGGGCGTCCCGCACGCCAGGGCCTCCAGTGCGGCCAGCCCGAAGGTCTCGGCGGGCCCGGGCGCCAGGCAGACGTCCGCGGACGCCTGGAGCGCGCCGAGCGTGGCCCGGTCGGAGACGTACCCCAGGAAGGTCACCGGCAGCCCGCGCTCCCGCGCACGCTGCTCAAGGCGCGCCCGCAGCGGGCCGTCCCCGGCCACCACGAGCACCGCCCGCCGCCCGCGCCGCAGCAGCGCGTCCAGGGCGTCCAGGGCGGTGCCGGGCCGCTTCTCCACGGACAGCCGGGAGCACATCACGAGCAGCGCCTCGTCCCCGCGCGCGTGCCGGGCACGCAGCCCCGGGTCGCGCAGCGCGGGGTGGCGCTCCATGAGGTCGACACCGAGCGGGGCGCGTACGACGTTGCGCGCGCCGATCCGTACGAACTCGCGCTCGGCGAACTCCGTGGTGCACACGATCCGCGAGTAGACGTGCGCGGTACGGGTGTTGAGGGAGTCGGCGGCCCGGCGGGCGAGGTGCTCGGACAGCCCCCAGGTGCGCAGCACGCCGTCGGCGGTCTCGTGGGAGACCATCACGGCGGGCACGCGCGCGCGGCGGGCCCAGCGGCCGGTCCACCGCAGGGTCGTGCGGTCGGAGACCTCCAGGCGGTCCGGGGCCAGGTCCTCCAGGAGGGAGGCGACGCGCCGCTTGTCGGTCAGGACGCGGTAGCCGCCGGTGCCGGGCAGCACCGGGCCGGGCAGGGTGATGACCCGGCCCTGCTCCGTGTCGCGGTCGGTGTACCGCTCGCCCGGCACGATCAGCACCGGGTCGTGGCCGGCGGCCCGGAAGCCCCTGCCGAGTTCGTGCAGGGCCGTGCGCAGTCCGCCGGAGGCCGGGGTGACGAAGTTGGCGAGCCGGACGATGCGCAGGGGTGCGCCGGTCATGCCGCCACCGCCGTCTTCCGCTTCGCGAGCACGTCCTCGTAGTGCGCGATCAGCTGGTCGCCGACCGCGGCCCAGGTGCGTCCCTCGACCATGGCCCGGCCGGCGGCGCCGTACGCGGCCAGCAGGTTCGGATCGGCGGTCAGGGTGCGTACGGCCTCCGTCACGGCGTCCGCGTCGCGCGGCGGGACGAGCAGTCCGGTGCGGCCGTGGGCGACCAGGTCGAGCGGGCCGCCGGCGGCGGGCGCGACCACCGGCACCCCGCTGGCCATGGCCTCCTGGACGGTCTGGCAGAAGGTCTCGAAGGGGCCTGTGTGCACGAACAGGTCGAGCGAGGCGAAGATCCGGGCGAGTTCGTCGCCGGTGCGGCGCCCCAGGAAGACGGCGCCGGGCAGGCTCTCGCTCAGGTGGGGCCGGCTGGGGCCGTCGCCGACCACCACGACCCGGACGCCCTCAAGGCCGCACACACCGGCCAGGAGTTCGACCTGCTTCTCGGGGGCGAGCCGGCCGACGTAGCCGACGATCAGCTCGCCGTTCGGGGCCAGTTCGCGGCGCAGTGCCTCGTCGCGATGGTCCGGCCGGAAACGGACGGTGTCCACGCCGCGCGGCCACAGTCGCAGCCGGGGCACGCCGTGCGCCTCAAGGTCCTGCATGGCGGCGCTGGACGGGGCCAGGGTGCGGTCGGCGGCGGAGTGCACGGAGCGGATCCGACGCCAGGCGGCGGCCTCGCCGGCGCCCACGTAGGTACGGGCGTAACCGGCCAGGTCGGTCTGGTAGACGGCGACGGCGGGGATGCCGAGCCGGGCGGCGGCGGCCATGCCGCGGACGCCGAGGATGAAGGGACTTGCCAGGTGGACGACGTCGGCGCGGTGCTCGGTGAGCGCCGCGGCGAGGCGCCGGCTGGGGAGCGCGACGCGGACCTGGGGGTAGCCGGGGAGCGGGAGGGAGGGGATACGGACGACGGGACACGGCGCCTCGAGGACGTCGGCCTTGGTGCCGGGCGCGGTGGCCGGCGCAACGACGAGCGGGAGGTGGCCGCGATCCACGAGGTGCTGGGCGGTCTGGAGCGCGCAGTGGGCGACGCCGTTCACATCGGGGGGAAAGGATTCGGTCACTATGACGACACGCATACGGGTGTTGTCGCCGCGCCGGACGTGGCGGCGTCAACGTCGATCTTTCCGAACGGGGAACGTCCCATGAGCGTTGGACTGCACACCCGAGCAGGTCAGACGGCCGTCATGCGCGACTGACCTCCGGGTCACCCGATGTTCACACGGCGGGCGGTCTCCCGCCCGTCCCGTGTGCGTACGACGACGCTCGGTGAGGTCA
Source organism: Streptomyces sp. NPDC101151 (assembly GCF_044768335.1). NCBI lineage: Bacteria > Bacillati > Actinomycetota > Actinomycetes > Kitasatosporales > Streptomycetaceae > Streptomyces > Streptomyces sp. NPDC101151. The sequence goes on from NZ_JBIWPP010000008.1 coordinate 42,689, forward strand.
CATGGCCTGTGCGTCCGGCCCGAAGCGGCTGCGGACCGCGGTCTGTACCTCGTCCTCCTCGGCCGGGTCGGCGGCGAGTCGGCGGAGTCGTTCGACGACCCGGGCGTCACCGGTCTCGGCGTGCCGGGCGGCGATCTCCCGGGTGGTCTCCTCGCAGTCCCACAGGCACTCGACGGCGAAGCCGGCGGCGAAGGAGGGATCGGTGGCGGCCAGGGCGCGGGCGGCGCGGCCACGGAGGTGGGAGGACGCCGTCTCCCGGTAGATGTGGCGCAGCACGGGGGCCGCGCAGACGATACCGAGGCGTCCGGTGCCGTCGACCAGGGACCACAGGGTGGGCGCGTCGGGGCCCTCACCGCGTACGGCCTCGCGCAGGGCGCCGAGGACGAGGTCGCTGTCCTGGGCTCCGCCGCGACAGGCGAGCATGCGTCCAGCGGCGGCACCGAGGACGTCGGGGCGCTGGGCCCAGCCGCGCGCCCGGCTGACGGCGGCGATACTGCGCATCCGCTCGAAGGCGTCGACGGCGGCCTCCACGACGAGTGCCGGTCCGTCGGCGACCGCGGCCTCGATCAGGTCGAGGGCGTCGGGGTCGTTGCTGTCGGCGAGGTAGCGCAATGCCGTGCAGCGGGCGCCCTCGAAGCCGTTCCTGGCGGCCTGGAGAATCTCCGGCCGGTCCTCCGGGCCGGCCACGGCGACCAGGCAGCGGGCGGCCGGCACATGGAGTGCGGCGCCACGTTCGATGCCCTGCTGGGCCCACTCGAAGACGGCTCGCACGCTCCACCCGGGGCGGGGCCCGGTGGGCTGCATCTGACGCTGCCAGCGGTCGAAACAGCCGGCTTCCTGAGCGGCACGCACGCGCGTGGCGATCGACGTGCGCGGATCCTCGGCCCACAGCCGCCAGGGCCGCGGCTCGAAGGCGTCGCGGACGGCGGCGGCCAGTTCGGCCTCGCCCTCGGGATCGGTGGGGAAGCGGGCCAGGACGGGAGCGGCGAGGGCACGCAGGCCCGCGTCGTCGTCCCGCAGGGCCAGCTCGTCCAGGGCCCAGGCCCAGCTGGAACCGTGGGCGGCGTACCTGCGCAGCAGTTCGAGCGCGTCCAGCCTGCCGTAGGAGGCGAGGTGCCCGAGGACGGCCAGGGCGAGGCCGGTGCGGGACTCGTCGGTGTCGAGGACGTCCTCGGGGTCGAAGAGGTGCGCCTCGATGGCGTCCAGCTCGCCGTTCAGGTCGAGGTAGAGCCGGGCGTAGTAGAGGGAGCGGTTCTCCACCTGCCAGTCGTGGCGGGGGTCGCGGAGCACGCAGTGGTTCAGGGCCGCGAGCGCTTCCGCGCGCGGGGCGGTGAGCGCGTGCAACGTGCCGTCGCCACGGCCGCGCTGGAGCAGGCCGAGCAGCGTACCGCTGGGCGCTATGACCGGATCGAACATGGGAAACAGCCTCACATCAAGCGTCGACGCAACCGGGAAACACGCACTACCTGGCCGCGTGACACAACGTCGGAGCGCCCGCCGTCTCTTGCTTGCTGTAGACCATCTCTCTCTGCCTCTCGTCGGTGGCCCATGCGGACCGCATCACGGTCCGCGCGGTGCGGCAACACCTGCCCGGCCATCGCGTCCGTGAATCACGTCGTCATGATGACCCGCGGTGTGTGCTGCCGCGACCGTATTTCCGGCGGCCCTTTACCGCCTCCCCCGTTTTCCGTGTCCTAACTGCTCAGGACGTTCGCATCAGTGTGCGCCGAACAATTCCAGTAGTTCCGTCTTACCGAACATGCGCGCCGTGTCGACGGCCGAGGGAGTGCCCGCGGCAGGATCGGCGCCGCCCTCCAGGAGAGCCTTGATCACTTCTGTCTCACCCTTGAAGACGGCCCCCGCGAGCGGGGTCTGGCCCCGGTCGTTGATCCGGTTCCCCTCGGCACCCCGGGCGAGCAGGGCGCGTACCGCGTCGGCGTGACCGTGGTAGGCGGCGAGCATCACGAGGGAGTCACCGCGGTCGTTCGTGAGGTTGGCCGGAACGCCCGCGTCGACGTACCCCACGAGCTCCTCCGTCCGGCCCTGGCGGGCCAGATCGAAGATCTTGGTCGCCAGCTCCACGACCTCGGGGTCGGGGGCTTCACTCATCGGCCGGACCGCCTCTCGTTACAACCGTTCAGGTGAATCGCAAGAGTACTGGCTCGCGCCTCACATGACCCGATGTGCCCGAGGTAAAGATCACTGCTGACGCCGCCGGACGCAAGCGCCCTGCTCAACCGGCCCAGGGACGACTCCACCACCTGGGGGAAATCGACCGAATTTCACCCAGTTGCACCTTTTATCGTATAGACACATCCTGTGATCCTGGAAGTACTCATGGTGACTGTCCCCTCTCGACACCAGGAGACCTCAAATGATCCTCTCCATCTCAGGCGTCATGCTGCTCGGCGTCGTCGTCTTCCTCTTCTTCCGCAAGGACGGCCTCAAGGGTTCGCACGCATGCACGTCGGCCCTGTTCGGCTTCTACCTGGCCAGCACGGGCATCGCCCCCAGCATCAAGGCGGGCGGCGAGAGCCTGGCGAGTCTCCTCGGCGGCATCAAGTTCTGACGCCGCCGCCCGTCCCGCCCGTACGCACCAACAGGAGACAGCAGTGGCCCGGCGCCCTCTCCCCCGCATTCTGAGCAAAGACAGCGCGCAGATCGCCCGGATGCAGATCGCCCGGAGCCGGGAGCTGGCCCGGACGGCGGCCGACAGCGCCACCGACGTCCTCCACCCACTGATCACCATCTCGCGCGGGCTGCGCCGGCTGGCCTCGGCCGGACGGCGCAAGTGGGCCGAGACACCCAAGGACAAACGCGGTCCGCTGCTGTTCCTGGCGGCCTCCGTCGTCCTGGTCGTGGCACTGGTGCCGTACGGGCCGCTGCTCGCCGCCATCACGCTGATGGCGGCAGCGGCCTGGCAGGGCCGCGACCGCACCCCGCCGGAGCCCGAAGGGCCGGACGAGTCGCAGACCGAGCGGCTCCAGTCCCTGTACGAGGCACTGGTGCCGTACTTCGCCACCGCCGAGGACCCGGCGCCGCTGTACACGCACGGCGGGGAGTGGGAGAAGGCCTTCGAGACACACGAGTTCGACGACGGCGGGCGCGTCGGCCACCTCGTGATCCGCTACCCCGCCTACTTCCCGGACGGCGAGCCCCGGGCCCGCGCGCGGATCGAGAAGCTGCTCACCGCGAAGGCCGGGCGGGGCCGCGAGTACCACTTCGGGTGGGACGAGGAGGGCAACCGGCTGACCGTGACCGTCCTCGCCCCGCTGCCCACCGACATCGCCGCCCAGCGCTTCGTCACCGCGCCGGGCGAGACCGTCCTCGGTTTCACCGATCCGAGCGAGGTCCAGCGCACGCTTCCCCTGTCCTACGGGGAGGAACAGCGCGACGTCCCGCCGGTCGTCTGGCGTACCGGCATCCGCTCGACCGAGCCGCACCTGCTGGCCATGGGCCACCCCGGCAGCGGCACATCGACCCTGCTGCGCTCGATCGCCCTGCAGGCGCTCCAGTACGGCGACGTACTGATCGTCGACGGCGGCGGCACCGGTGAGTACGCCTGCCTGATCGGCCGGGACGGCGTGCTGGCCGTGGAGTGCGCCCCGGCCGGGGCGCTGGCCAGTCTGGAGTGGGCCGCGCAGGAGACCGAGCGGCGGATCATCGCCATCAACCGGGCCCGGCAGGCGGGCGACCAGCCGCCCGAGGACACCCGGCGCCCGCTGTGGATCCTCCTGGACCGGCCGACCGTCTTCACCCACCTCAGCGCCGCGGACGGCCGCAAGGACCCGCAGACGCTGCTCCAGATGCCGCTGCGGCACGGCCGCGCGGCAAACGTGACGGTGGCGGTGGCCGAGCAGTTCGACAGCGCGGAGGCGCTGAGCGACGGGGTACGGCAGCACACGCGCGCGCGTGTCGTGCTCGGGCCCGCGGCGCCCGATCAGGTGGAGGCGGTGCTCGGGGTGCGGCCGCACACGACGCCGCTGGCGCAGGTGCCGCCGGGGCGGGGGTACGCACGGCTGGGGTCGGGGCCGGTGCATCGGCTTCAGGTGCCGTCGACTCCGGATCCCTACGACGATGCGACCAGTGAAGCCGACCGGCAGGCGGTGCTGGGGTTGCTGCCGCCGCGTACGACTCCCGGCGACGCCGCGCCGGCGGAGGCCGTCGAGGCGGCACCGCCGGCTGCGGAGGCCGTGGCCGCCGAGAGTTCGTAGCCGGCTCGGTGCCGCTTCGGGGCAGGGGGTCGCCTCACCGGCGCCGGCCGGGGCACGGGTGCCCGACGGCTGCCCACAGCCACGGCGCGCTACGGGGAGGACCGCCGCACCTCCCCAGGAGCGCGGGGAACTGCGCGACCAGCCCCCACCGGATCCTGGGCTGCCCCCGTCGGCCCACAGCTCCGTGGACCCACGCCGACCCGCCCCGCCCCGCAGCTACGCCACAAACGTGCGGAGAGCCTCCGCTCCCCCGGTCGCACCCGTCTCCACCAGGCGCGCCGCTGCGGCCAGTCGTGCGGCCGCCTCGTCCGCGACCGCTCCGCCGACCGTGAACGGGAGACGGACGTAGCCCTCGAAGGCGCCGTCGACGCCGAAGCGGGGGCCGGCAGGGACCCGGACGCCGACCCGCTCCCCCGCTTCGGCCAGCCGCGATCCCGAGAGGCCGCCGGCCCGGACCCACAGGGTCAGGCCGCCCTTGGGGATCTCGAACTCCCAGTCGGGCAGCTCGCGGCGGACCGCGGCCACCAGGGCCGCCCGGTTCTCGCGCGCCTGGATCCGCCGCAGTTCGACCGCCTGTTCCCAGCCGCCGGTGCTGAACAGCCAGTTCACGGCCAGCTGTTCCAGGACGGGGGTGCCGAGATCCGCGTACGCGCGGGCCGAGACCAGGCTGCGGATCACGTCCGGGGCGGCGCGTACCCACCCGATCCGCATGCCCGCCCAGAACGCCTTGCTGGCCGAGCCGACCGTGATGACGGTCGAGCCGGCCGGGTCGAAGCCGCAGACCGGGCGGGGCATCCGGCCGCCGGCCTCCTCGTCCAGCCACAGCTCGGTCATCGTCTCGTCGGCCACGAGGACGGTCCCGGCCGAGCGGGCCGCGTCCACCAGCCGGCGCCGCTGGTCCTCGTCGGCGAGCGCACCGGTCGGGTTGTGGAAGTCGGCGACGACATAGGCGAGCCGGGGCGCGGCCTCACGCAGAACCTGACGCCAGCGGTCCATGTCCCAGCCGCTCAGCCCCTCGGCAAGAGCGACGGGCACGAGTCGCGCGCCCGCCTCCCGCATCAGCTGAAGGATGTTGGCGTAGGACGGCGACTCAACGGCGATGCGTTCGCCGCGGCCGGCGAAGAGGTGGCAGATCGCGTCGATGGCGCCCATCGCGCCGGTCGTCACCATGATCTGCTCGGGCATGGTGGGGATCCCGCGCGCGGTGTAGCGCTCGGCGATCATCGCGCGCAGGGCGGGCAGTCCGGCGGGGTAGTCGCCGTGCGTCTGCGCGTACGGCGGCAGCTCCTCCAGCGCGCCCTGTACGGCACGGGTGAGCCAGGGCTCCGGGGCCGGGAGCGAGGCGCAGCCCAGGTCGATCAGCGAGCCGAGGGCCTCCGGGGGCAGGGGCTCCAGACCGCGCGCGGGAAGCGGGTTGCCCGCCGGTACGGCGGTCCAGCTGCCGGCGCCGCGCCGGGACTCCAGGAATCCCTCGCTGCGCAGGGCCTCGTAGGCGGCCGCGACGGTGGTGCGGCTGACGGAGAGGCCCAGGGCCAGTTCGCGCTCGGCAGGAAGCCGGGCGGCCACCGGGACGCGCCCTTCGAGCACCAGGAGCCGGACGCCGTCGGCAAGGGCGCGGTAGGCGGGCGGCCGGCGTGTGCCGGGGCCGGCCGGGCGGTCCTGCTGGGAGTTGAGCAGCCGGGCGAGCTGCGCCGCCCCCACCGCTGAGGTCCACTGCGCCATGACGATCAGTCCACCTTCCCCGAATTGGCCATGGATGGGATTTCATCCCAAGCCACAGAGTGTCATGCAGCAGGCCACCGCCACCACCCAGGGGGGAATATCGTGTCCACTCCCAGCAGTCCCGGTCCCGGCCGTCCCACAGCCGACCGGCAGACTCCCGACCGTCCGGCTCCCGACCGTCCGACTGCCGACCCTTCGGCTCCCGGCCGTCTCGGTCGACGCCTGTTCCAGCTGTACGCAGGACTCGCCCTGTACGGCGTGAGTTCCGCTCTCCTGGTGAAGGCAGGTCTCGGGCTCGAGCCCTGGAACGTCCTGCACCAGGGTCTCGCCGAACTCACCGGACTCTCCATGGGCCTGGTGCTGACGATCGTGGGGGCGGCCGTCCTGCTGCTGTGGATTCCGCTGCGGCAGCGCCCCGGGCTCGGCACCGTCTCCAACGTGCTGGTGATCGGTTTCGCGATGGACGCCACTCTGGCCGCGCTGCCGGACGCGCACTCCCTGGCGGTCCGGGTGCCCCTTCTCCTCGCGGGCGTGGTGCTCAACGGCATGGCGACCGGCCTCTACATCTCCGCCGCCTTCGGACCGGGTCCGCGCGACGGCCTGATGACCGGGCTGCACCGTCGCACGGGCCGCTCGATCCGGATCCTCCGCACCGCCGTGGAGATCACCGTCGTCGCGACCGGCTTCGCCCTCGGCGGCACCGTCGGCGTGGGCACGGTCCTGTACGCGCTGGCCATCGGCCCGCTCTCGCAGTTCTTCCTGCGTGTGTTCGCCGCCCCTTCGGCACCGGGTCGCAGCACGGTCTTTGCCGTCGGGCAACCGGAACGCGCGATACTGCGTCCGTGACCACCGCGATACGCCACCCCTACCTCGACCATCCCGGCCCCATCGCCTTCGCCCACCGCGGCGGGGCCGCCGACGGGCTGGAGAACACCGTGGCGCAGTTCCGGCGCGCGGTGGAGATGGGCTACCGGTACATCGAGACCGACGTGCACACGACGGCCGACGGCAAGCTCGTCGCCTTCCACGACTCGACCCTGGACCGTGTCTCCGACGGGGCGGGCCGCATCGCCGACCTGCCGTGGGCGGACGTACGCCAGGCACGCGTGGGAGGCCAGGAACCGGTACCGCTCTTCGAGGAGCTGCTGGAGACCTTCCCCGGGGTCCGCTGGAACGTGGATCTGAAGGCGGAGCCGGCCCTGCGGCCCTTCCTCGAGCTGATCGAGCGCACGGGCGCCTGGGACCGGGTCTGCGTGGGCTCCTTCTCCGAGGCGCGGGTACTGCGAGCGCAGCGGCTCGCCGGGCCGCGCCTGGCGACCTCGTTCGGCACGCGCGGGGTGCTCAGCCTGCGGCTGCGCTCCTGGGGGCTGCCGGCCTCCGTGCGCCGGTCCGCGGTCGCGGCGCAGGTGCCCGAGGCGCAGTCGGGCGTCCCGGTGGTCGACCACCGCTTCGTCCGCGCCGCCCACGCGCGCGGGCTGCAGGTGCACGTGTGGACGATCAACGAAGCGGAGCGGATGCACCGGCTCCTCGACCTGGGCGTCGATGGCATCATGACCGATCACATCGACACGTTGCGCAAGGTCATGGAGGACCGCGGCGTCTGGGTCTGAGCGCCCGGGGCGACCGGGCCGCGCCTTCGCACGGCACTTCGGCGGGGAAGCGAGGGCACGGGTGGGCACCGACACCGTGCGGGCAGGGACGGCCGACCAGGCCGCGGGACTGCGCCGCGAGCAGCGCGGCTGGTACTTCTACGACTGGGCGTGCTCGGTCTACTCGACGAGTGTTCTGACCGTCTTCCTGGGCCCGTACCTCACCTCGGTCGCCGAGAAGGCGGCCGATGCGGACGGCTATGTGCATCCGCTGGGCGTGCCGGTCCGGGCGGGCTCCTTCTTCGCCTACTCGGTGTCCCTGTCGGTGATCGTGGCCGTCGTGCTGATGCCCCTGGTGGGCGCGGCGGCGGACCGCACCGGCCGGAAGAAACCGCTGCTCGCGGCCGCGGCGTACACGGGGGCGGCCGCGACGACGGGCATGTTCTTCCTCGACGGCGACCGCTATCTGCTCGGCGGGCTGCTCCTCGTGGCGGCCAACGCGGCACAGTCCGTGGCGATGATGCTCTACAACTCCTACCTGCCGCAGATCGCGCCGCCCGAGGAGCGCGACGCGGTCTCCTCCCGGGGCTGGGCCTTCGGCTACGCGGCGGGCGCCCTGGTCCTGGTGGCCGACCTCGTCCTGTACTCGGCGCACGACTCCTTCGGCCTCTCCGAGACGGCCGCCGTACGCGTCTGCCTGGCCTCGGCCGGACTGTGGTGGGGCGCCTTCACGCTCGTACCGCTGCGGCGGCTGCGCGACCGGCAGGCGCGCGTGGCGGGTGCCACCGCCCCCGGGCTGCGGCAGCTCGCGGCGACCGTCCGGGACATGCGCAGGCACCCCCTGACGCTCGCCTTCCTGCTGGCGTACCTCATCTACAACGACGGCATCCAGACGGTGATCTCCCAGGCCTCGGTCTACGGCTCCGAGGAACTTGGGCTCGGGCAGTCGACCCTCATCGTGGCCGTGCTGCTGGTGCAGGTGCTGGCCGTGGCGGGCGCGCTGGCGATGGGGCGGCTGGCCCGGACCTACGGGGCCAAGCGCACGATCCTCGGTTCGCTGGTGGCCTGGACGGTGACGCTGGGCGCAGGTTACTTCCTGCCCGCCGGGGTTCCGGTGTGGTTCTTCGTGCTGGCCTCCGGGATCGGACTGGTCCTCGGCGGCAGCCAGGCGCTGTCCCGGTCGCTGTTCTCGCACCTGGTGCCGCCCGGCAAGGAGGCCGAGTACTTCTCCGCGTACGAGATGAGCGACCGGGGGATGAGCTGGCTCGGCCCACTGCTGTTCGGCCTGACCTACCAGCTGACCGGGAGCTACCGGTCCGCGATCATCTCGCTCGTGGCCTTCTTCGTGATCGGCTTCGCCCTGCTCGCCCGGGTCCCGGTGCGGCGGGCGATCGGCGAGGCGGGCAACCCGATTCCGGACAGGATTTAGCGCTCGACGCGAAAGGGCGGTAGTGTACGCGTTTGGCCTGCCAGGCGGACCGTTACTGCGCGTCAAAGATGCCGAAACGCTGGGTGACATCTGCTAGCAGATGTGACAAACCGGGCGCTGGTGGGTACAACAAGGGGCGGCTACGACGGCGACGCACGACCCGGAACGGGACCCGGAACGGGAATCTTTACCGCCGACCGGACGTTGACCGGATGACGACGACAGCGACACCTGTCCTGTGGGCGACAAGCCCGGGAGGCACGATTCATGAGTGAGCGAGCTCTTCGCGGAACGCGCCTCGTAGTGACCAGCTACGAGACGGACCGCGGTATCGACTTGGCTCCGCGCCAGGCCGTGGAGTACGCATGTGAGAAGGGGCACCGGTTCGAGATGCCCTTCTCGGTCGAGGCGGAGATTCCGCCGGAGTGGGAGTGCAAGGTCTGCGGGGCCCAGGCACTCCTGGTGGACGGCGACGGCCCTGAAGAGAAGAAGGCCAAGCCCGCGCGTACCCATTGGGACATGCTGATGGAGCGGCGCACCCGTGAGGAGCTCGAAGAGGTCCTCGAGGAGCGCCTGGCGGTTCTGCGCTCGGGGGCGATGAACATCGCTGTTCACCCCCGGGACAGCCGTAAGAGCGCATAACACAAGACACACGAGTAACCGCGGGCGCCGTACGTGAAGACGTACGGCGCCCGCGGTTTCGTGCTGTCAGGAATCAGCCTCGCCGGAATCAGCAGCCTCGGAATCAGCAGCCTCGCCGGAATCGGCCCCGCCTGCCGAAGGCAGCCTCGCGGGGCGGTCTCAGCGGGTCAGCGGTGGCCACGGTTCCCCCGGCTCGGGCCGGTCCTCCCTGATCACCTCGCCCTGCACCACCTTCCCGTCGGGGCGGTGGATACGGGCCTGCTGGAAGGCGTCGCCCAGGCTGCCCGGGGCGGCTCGGCGGAGGCTCTTGTCGAGGGCGCGCTCCGTGTAACGGCTCACCGCCTTCTGAACCGGCGGGAGCAGCAGGAGCAGGCCGGCCGCGTCCGAGATCAGGCCCGGGATCATCAGCAGCAGGCCGCCGAGCATCATCAGGCCGTTGCCACCGCCACGGGACGGCGAGCCGCCGCGCTGCAGCACCTCGTTCAGACTCTGGAAGGCGCGACGGCCGGCCCGCTTGATGACCACGGAGCCGGCGACGAAGCCCGCCACCAGGAGCAGGAACACGGTGAGACCGCCCGCCGCGCCCGCCACCTGGGTCAGCAGCCAGATCTCCAGCACCAGCCACACGGCGAGCCCCAGCGGCAGGTACCTGCGCAACCGGGAGCGCCGGGGCCGGGAGGTGGTGGGCGCAGAGGTGGGAGCACCAGTCGTCATGCCCCCAGTGTGCCTGGACGCGGCTCAATGCGGGATAAGGGGCGACGAGCCGCGGTTGTGGAACCAGGAGCTAGGCCTGCTTGCCCTGGCCCCTGCCCTTGCCCGTGACCTTGGCGACGCGGTCCCCGACGCCCCAGGCGGTGACCCGCCACAGCGCCTCGACGAGGATGTCGCGGCTCATCTTGGAGTCGCCGAGCTCGCGCTCCACGAAGGTGATGGGGACCTCGACCACGTGGTAGCCGGCCTTGACCGTGCGGCGGGCCAGGTCGACCTGGAAGCAGTAGCCCTGCGAGGCGACCTCCTCCAGGCCCAGGCCCTCCAGGGTCTCACTGCGGAAGGCACGGAAGCCGCCGGTGATGTCGCGCAGCGGCAGGTCGAGGGCCAGGCGGGAGTAGAGGCTGCCGCCACGCGAGATGAACTCGCGGGACTTGGGCCAGTTCACCACCCGGCCGCCGGGCACCCAGCGCGAGCCGAGCACCAGATCGGCGCCCTTGAGGGCGATCAGCAGCCGGGGGAGCTCCTCGGGCTGGTGGGAGCCGTCGGCGTCCATCTCGACCAGCACGCCGTAGCCGTGCTCCATGCCCCAGCGGAAGCCCGCGAGGTAGGCGGCGCCCAGGCCCTCCTTGCCCTTGCGGTGCAGCACCTGGACATGGTCGTCCTCGACGGCCAGCTCGTCGGCGAGCTTGCCCGTGCCGTCGGGGCTGTTGTCGTCCGCCACCAGGACGTGCGCCTCGGGGACGGCCCTGCGTACCCGGCCCACGATCGCCTTGATGTTCTCCGCCTCGTTGTAGGTCGGGATGATCACCAAGGTTGTGCCGAGCGGACCGAACTGCCTCCCCTGGGCCTTGGCCGCAAGGGTCCCGTCGCCGTCGTTCACTACTGCCCCTTCATGTCGTACGCAGGCGTCCACCATAGTGGCCGCGGCCTGGGATGACGTGACCGCTCGGTCGTACGGTGGTGTCGATTCCACAAGAGTGGGGTAAGAACGTGCTTTTGGGTACCTACGTTCCGCGACGGATGGGGGCCCGGCGCTCTTCGGGCCGACCTGGGACCCGCTGGCTGCGGGACGACCGAGAGCCGTTGTCTACTGAGCGCCCGGGCCCCACCCGGGTCACACCTTGCCGACCGGCCGGAACGTTCCCTCGTCGGCGCGGGCGCTGAGCCTGGCTCCCAGTGACGGTGCCCCGGTGCGGCACACCGTCCCTGACCCAGCGGCGCTGCGACGAGTGCGTGAACACTCCCCGGTCGGGCGTCCGGTGGTGGACTCGGCCGAACCTACCGGCCCGCGGCCATCGACTGTCAACAGGTTCCTGACCTGCGCGAACGCCTACCGGACCGCGGTGAGCACGGTGGATGCGCAGGTCGGGCGAGGCTGCGGCGGGAAACGATCACCGCCGCGCCACCCCGGGAGATCACTCGCCCGGCCGTACGAAAACCGTCCGTCCGCCCACGACGGTGCGCAGACAGAGCGGCAGGTCACGGCCCGGAGTCAGGTCGGGCAGACCGGGCGTGCCGGAGCGCGGGTCGGTCGACCAGCGGGCCACTCGGTCGTCGGGAGCCTGGACGATCAGTTCGTCGGTCCGCCAGACGGCGTAGTCGGCGGGCGCGCCGGGCACCAGGACGCCCGCGTCGTCGCGGCCGATGGCCCGCCAGCCGCCGCGCGTGTGCGCGGTGAACGCGGCCCGTACGGAGACCCGGTGCTCGGGGGTCCGGTGGAAGGCGGCGGCGCGGACCGTGCCCCAGGGGTCGAGCGGGGTGACCGGGCTGTCGGAGCCGAACGCCAGGGGGACCCCGGCCCGCAGCAGGGCGGCGAACGGGTTGAGGGTGCGGGCCCGTTCGGCACCCAGACGCTGGGCGTACATGCCGTCCTCGCCGCCCCAGAGCGCGTCGAAGGCGGGCTGGACGGAGGCGATCAGGCCCAGCTCGGCGAAGGCGGCGACGGTCTCGGGGGTGAGCATCTCGGCGTGCTCGACACGGTGCCGGGCGGCCCGGACTCGGTCGAGGCCGACCTTCTCGGCGGCGGCGCGCACCCCCTCCACGACCGCGTTCACGGCAGCGTCGCCGATGGCGTGGAAGCCCGCCTGGAGCCCCGCCTCGGTGCAGGCGACGACGTGGCCGGCGACCGCGTCGGCGTCCAGATAGGCGGTGCCGGTGTGCTCGGCGTCGGCGTAGGGCTGGTGCAGACAGGCGGTGTGCGAGCCGAGGGCGCCGTCCACGAAGAGGTCACCGGCGGCGCCCACCGCGCCCAGTTCCCGGGCCTTGGCCACGCCTTCGTCGGCCTGTTCCGCCCAGTAGCCGATCACCCGCGGCCCCGGCACCTCGGCGGCCAGCTTCAGCAGGTCCGTGAAGTCGTCCTCGGAGGAGATCTGCGGGCCGCCGCATTCGTGCACGGAGCCGACGCCGAGGGAGGCGGCGTGCGCGAGGGCGGTGCGCTGGGCCTCGTCGCGCTGGGCGGGGGTGATGGCGCCGAGCGCGGCTTCGCGTACGACGTGGTGGGCGTCGCGGGTGAGCGGCGCGTCCTCGCGGGTGATGTCGCTCGACACCAGGTCCAGGAGTGCGGTGCTGACGACCGCCGAGTGGACGTCGATGCGGGAGAGGTACAGGGGGCGGCCGCCGGTGGCCGCGTCGAGTTCCGCGCGAACCGGCGGACGGCCGCCGGGCCAGCGGGCGGCGTCCCAGCCGTGACCGAGCAGGACCCGGTCGTCCGGGCGGGCGGCGGCGAAGTCGCGGACGAGCGCGAGGGCCGCCTCCAGGGACGGGGCGCCGGACAGGTCCAGGCCGGTCAGGGCGAGGCCGGTGGCGGTGGTGTGCACATGCGCGTCGGTGAAGGCCGGGGTGACCAGGGCGCCCCCGAGGTCGATCACCTCGTCCACGCCGTCGGCGAAGGCGTCGGCGGCGCCCTCGGAGCCGACCCAGGCGACCTGGCCGCGCTCCACCACCATCGCGGTGGCGAAGGGGTCGGCGGGGCTGTGGACCTCTCCGCGGCGCAGGAGGACGGTCTGGGGGGCGGCGGACTGCTCACTCATGCCGACAGTCTCTCGCGTGCGCGAGAGAGGCCGGGCATCGGGGCGGGCGGTTCAGATCATCGGGGGGCGCGCCTCGTACGGCGTCGACAGCACGACGGTGGTGCGGGTGGAGACCCCGGCCAGGCTGCGCACCCGGGCGAGCAGTTCCTCCAGTTCGTGCGGGGTGGCCACCCGCACCTTGAGGATGTAGTTCTCGTCGCCGGCGACACTGTGGCAGGCCTCGATCTCGGGGACGCCGGCGAGGCGGTCCGCGATGTCGTCGGGGGCGCTGGGGTCGAAGGGTTTCACCGAGATGAACGCCGTCATGGGCAGCCCGACGGCCTCGGGGTCGACGACCGCGGCGTAACCGCGGATGACGCCACGCTGTTCGAGCCGGCGCACCCGCTGGTGCACGGCCGACGTGGACAGGCCCGTGGCCTTGCCCAGGTCTGTGTAGCTCATCCGCCCGTCTTTGACGAGCAGCTGCACGATCTGACGGTCCAGCTCCTCCATGGCGCCAAAACCTACAGTGCGCCTGATCTCCGCGGATACCTGAGCAACGCAGGTCACACCCGGTTTGTGATGTATCCGGGAACAGGCTGTGAGCCGTCCGGAGGGTTTCAGGGGCGGCTCCCGTGGGACAAACAGCACCGCACCGGGCACCTGCGCGCGGCATGTGACGAACGCCACAGCACTCGGGCGCGCTCCGTGATGTTCTCGTGATTACCGCCGAGAGCGGACGGGAAGTGCTTGCTGTGGTCGAGGCCGCAGTGCCTTCACGGCCCAGCCTTAGGGGGAGTCCCATGCAGAGTCTCAAGCGCCCTGGTCGTTCAGCGTCCAAGCGGCAGCAGCCCGTCGTCGAGCCCGAGCCGGAGGGCGTCGAACCCGACGCCTTCGAGGCCGAGGAGCTGGACGCCTACGACACCTTGGAGATGTACCGGGTGATCTGCCCGGACTGCGCGCAGCCCATCTCGCTGCTGGCGGACGAGGAGATCCTGCCGGAGCACGCGCTGTGCGCCTCGCCGTGGAACCCCTTCGGGCTCACGGTCTGCGCGGGCACGGGCCGTACGGCCGCCGAGGCCTGCCCCGCGGACGAGTCCGTCGTACCGCAGGAGCAGGACACGGCCCTGCTGCTCACGCTCCCCCAGGGTCTGAACTGGCGGACGCAGCCCTTCTCGCACGTCGGAGGCCCGGCCTCGCGCCCGATGCGCGTACCGTCGATGCGCCGCCAGGCCGCCTGAGCCCCGCCGCGGGGCCTGGATCAATCCCAGTAGCTGCCCTGCACCATGGCACGCAGACTGTCGTGGTGCAGGATCAGTGTGTCCGGGTCCGCCGGGACGGCGACCTCCCCGAAGTACGCCTGCCGGTAGGCGACGCGCAGCATGACGATCGCGTGCCGCAGGGCGGCGTAGAGGGTGTGGAACTCCATGTCCCGCGGGGTGTGGCCGGTGAGCCGGGCGTAACGGGCCTCGACGCGGTCGCGGCGCAGGAAGTCGGGCAGTCCGGACTGTCCGGAGGTGACCGTCAGATCGTGGAAGAAGCGGTGCAGGTAGATGGTCCAGCCGAGGTCCACCTCGCGCGGGGCCGGCGCCGCCATCTCCCAGTCGAGGACGGCGACGGGGTCGAATCCGTCGTAGACGACGTTCCCGATGCGCGCGTCGCCCCAGCTCAGGACGGGTTCGCCGGGCTCGCGCGGCCACAGCCGCTCCAATCGCTCGAACGCGGCCTCGATGAGGGGTGAGCGGGCGAGGCCGTCGATCACCCAGGCGTAGTAGGCCCGTTGGGCCGTCACATGCCGGCGCAGGGCGTCCCCTTCGCCGGCCGGCGCAAGGAATTCGGCTTCTTCGGACGGGACTTGGTCATGCAGCCGGGCGAGCAGACCGACCGTGGCGGCTTCCAGGTGCTCGCGCTCCGCGTCGCTCGCCGCGTGCAGCCAACTGCCCTCGTACGTATACGGCATGACGTCCGGGGGTACCCGCCCGGCGACCCGCTCCATGACGAAGAACGGCGCTCCGAGCGCGTCCGGGTCCTCCTCCAGCCACAGCACCCGGGGCACCGGAACGTCGGTGTGGTCGGCCACGAGCTTCAGGGTGCGGTACTGGCGGGCCATGTCGTACTCCGGGAAGACGGTGTACGCCGCCGGGTCCGCCGCGAGCCGCAGTGCGCAGGAGCGCAACGGTGGCCCGGGGTGCTCGATGTCGAACAGCAGGGTCTCGCTGGACATGCCGTTGGAGGCCGGGACCGTGACGCCGACCGCCTTGGCGCCGGGCAGCCGGGTGCCCAGCCAGGCCGTCAGGCGCCGGGCGAGATCCTCGGGATCGCGGGTGCTGGTGCGGGGACGCGGTGCCATGGCCGTCTCGTCCTCCCTCACGGCGCGACCGAGTCGAAGCCGGTGAAGCCGCTCGGATCGTGCCGGCCGAACGAACCGTGCTCGAAGACGCCGTAGCCCGTCCGCCCGTCCATCCGGAAGCGGGCGGAGTGGTCCGTGACCCCGTAGGCGGCCAGGGGGTGCGGCGACGTCATGTCGTACGTGCGGCGGTCGACCCACGCCCGGCCCTGCCACGTCCCGTGCTGCCAGTCGTCCGCCGGCGGATAGCCTGCGCCGACCGCGAGCGGCGAGGAGGTCAGGATCTCCGCCTCCACCTCCTGCGGTTTGCGGGGATCGCCCAGGTGGACGACCGCACGCTCGGGGTGGCGGGTGCCCGGGCGGTAGCTGATCTCGGCCTGGGGCCAGCCCAGTTGGCGATCGCGGTGACCGGGGCGGACCAGGGTGGCGTCGTTCAGGGAGCGGTGGCCGTCGGCGTCCTCCTGGGTGATGAGCATCAGGAAGCGGTCCTCGAAGCGGACCGGGCACCAGATCCAGTGGAAGCCCTCGGTCGGGTGCTCCGCGGCGAGCCGTCCGCCCTCCTCCCCCGGCATCGGCCGCACGCCCCAGCTGCGGTCCCGGGTGCCGGTCCAGTCCTGCGAGGAGACGTCGAACCGCGCACCGCCGGCCCGGATCACGCCCTGCACCGTGCCCGCCTGGACGAACCTGCGCCCCTCCAGGGTGAGCCGGTCGCCGCGGCGCTGGAGGTGGTGCGGCTCCCACAGGGCGGGGAAGGCCGCGGTCCAGGTGAGGTCGTACGACAGCTCGTCCTCGCAGACCAGGCGAAGCCGCCTCAGCGGCTCCTGGACCTCGATGCGCAGCGGGCCGACGGCGAGCCGCATCCGGTCCTCGCCGAGCGCGTCCGAGGCGCGCACGGCGTGCAGGGTGCCCCCGGCACGCAGGGTCGCGTAGGCGTCGATCACGCCCAGGTTGGGGTAGACCCCGAGACCGAGGATGAGCAGGGCGCGGCCCGCATGGTCGAACACGTGGAAGATGCAGCGGTCGTAGGCGTTCCGGTCCCCGGTCGCCACGTGCTTCATGGACAGCGGCACCTGGTGGACGGGGTACTCGTCGAGTGCGATGGGACGGTCGTCGGCCACGGACACCCCCTGGGAGACAGTCCGCTGACGGTACGTCAGACAATGTGAGGAAACCAGAGGCGGAACCCGACGTCCGTGAACTCACGCGCGATTCCGCGGGGCGGTGACCTGCCCGGCGCCCGCCGCGTTCCCCAGGTATGCCCCCCACGTACTCGGCGACCGGGCGTCAGCACCGCATCTTCGTGCCCCGCCCCGCAGAATCGGTTCCGCCGCCTCCGCCGCAGGACCCGCCCATCTACCGCGATCTGATGCGCGTCTGGGCCGACCGGGGCCGCACCCTGCCGGGCCGCCACGACCCGGAGTGGATCAGGCTGGCGGCCCCGACGGTCCGCAGGGGGCAGTTCAGCGACCCTCCGGCCCTGCCACGTGACGGGCGATGACCATCCGCTGGATCTGGTTGGTGCCCTCGACGATCTGCAGGACCTTGGCCTCGCGCATATAGCGCTCGGCCGGGAAGTCGGCGGTGTAGCCGTAGCCGCCCAGGATCTGCACGGCGTCCGTGGTGACCTGCATGGCAGTGTCGGTGCAGTGCAGCTTGGCCATGGCCGCCTGCTTCGCGAACGGCTTGCCGGCGTCGCGCAGCCGGGCGGCCGCGAGATAGAGGGCGCGGCCGGCCTCGATCCGGGTCGCCATGTCGGCGATCATGAAGCGCAGGCCCTGGAAGTCGGCGATGGGGTGGCCGAACTGCCGGCGCTGGGTGGCGTAGCCGACGGCCTCGTCCAGCGCCGCCTGGGCCAGGCCGATGGCACAGGCCGCGATGCCGAGCCGTCCGGAGTCGAGGGCGGCCAGCGCGATGGAGAAGCCCTGGCCCTCCTCGCCGATGCGCCGCTCGTCGGGGACCCGGACGCCGTCGAGGTGCACCTGGGCGGTGGGCGAGCCCTTCATGCCCATCTTCCGCTCGGGCACCGCGCCGCTCAGCCCCTCGGCGTCGCCCGGCACCAGGAAGGCGCTGATCCCGCGCGAGCCGTCCTCGCCGGTGCGGGCCATCACGGTGTAGAAGTCCGCGATCCCGCCGTGCGTGATCCAGGCCTTGGTGCCGGTGAGCACCCAGTGGTCTCCGTCCCGGACCGCTTTGGTGCGCAGGGAGGCCGCGTCGGAGCCGGAGGCCGGCTCGGAGAGGCAGTAGGCGCCGAGCAGGCCGCCGCCGAGCATCGCGGGCAGGTGCTCGACCTGCTGCTGCTTGGTGCCGTAGGCGGCGAGGGCGTAGGAGGCGAGCGTGTGCACGCTGACGCCGAGGCCGACGGTGAGGCGGGCCGCGGCCAGCTCCTCCAGAACCTGGAGGTAGACCTCGTAGGGCTGGTCGCCGCCGCCGTACTCGGAGTCGTAGGGCAGGCCCAGCAGCCCCGATGCGGACAGCAGGGTGAAGACCTCGCGCGGGAAGCGTCCGGCGTCCTCCTCCTCGGCCGCCTTCGGCGCGATCTCGCGCTGCGCGATCTCACGGACGAGCACGAGCAGATCCCTCGCCTCTTCCGTGGGCAGTTGACGCTCCACCGGCTGCGGGTCGCGGTCGGACATGGCGTCGGTCTCCTCCCTGTCGGGCACCGGCGGTCTGGCCCGTTGGGTGGGGGCGGCTCCGCCTGATCGTTCCAGTTCGGCCGAGGGCGCCCGCTCCCGGGTCTCGGAAGCTGCTGACCAGCGGCTCTGTGCCGTGAGTATGCCCGATCAGCGACCTCACGTCACCAGTTAACGACCGCTTACTTCAAGAATCCAGCCGGAACTCCCCACCCGCCCGGAATTGGTCCGAACCATTGACGTAGTGGTCTAGTCCTCCTACTGTGCATTGCCAACGCTTTACCGCGTTCATGCCAATCGGCGCGCCCTCCCTCTCCCCCACGAGGAGACACCCGATGCACGCTCCCCACCGCCCCCGTGCCCTCTCCCGGGCTCGCCACTTCGTCCGAGCAGGGGGTACCCCCGTCCGGGCGTTCGTCGCCGCCGTCTGTTCCGCCGTCCTCGGCGCCGGACTGCTGGCCGGCGCGGGCACCGCGACCGCGGCCGCCCCCGACGCTCCGGCCGCTCCGGCCGCTCCGCGGTTGGCGGCCGGCTCCAAGGTCGTCGGCTACTTCACCGAATGGGGCACCTACGACCGCAAGTACTACGTCAAGAACATCGAGACCTCGGGCTCCGCGGCCAAGCTGACCCATATCAACTACGCCTTCGGCAACGTCACCGGCGGCAAGTGCGCGCTGGGCGACTCCTACGCGGCCACCGACCGCGCCTACACCGCCGCCGAGTCGGTCGACGGCGTCGCCGACACCTGGGACCAGCCGCTGCGCGGCAACTTCAACCAACTGCTGAAGCTCAAGAAGAAGCACCCGGGCCTGAAGGTCCTGTGGTCCTTCGGCGGCTGGACCTGGTCGAGCGGCTTCGGCGAGGCCGCGAAGAACCCGGCCGCCTTCGCCCAGTCCTGCTACGACCTGGTGAAGAACTCCAAGTGGGCGGGCGTCTTCGACGGTATCGACATCGACTGGGAGTATCCGAACGCCTGCGGCAACACCTGTGACACCAGCGGCCGCGAGGCCTTCAAGAACGTGATGGCGGCGCTGCGTTCGAAGTTCGGCTCCGGCAGCCTCGTCACCGCCGCGATCACCGCCGACGCCACGAGCGGCGGCAAGATCGACGCGGCGAACTACGCGGGAGCCGCCCCGTACGTCGACTGGTACAACCCGATGACGTACGACTACTTCGGCGCCTGGGACTCGGCCGGCCCGACCGCCCCGCACTCCCCGCTCAACTCCTACTCGGGCATCCCGAAGGCGAATTTCCACACCTCGGCGACGATCGCCAAGCTCAAGGGCCTCGGCATCCCGGCCGGCAAGCTGCTGCTCGGTATCGGCTTCTACGGGCGCGGCTGGACCGGCGTCACCCAGGCGGCGCCGGGCGGCACGGCGACAGGCCCGGCGGCGGGAACGTACGAGCAGGGCATCGACGACTACAAGGTGCTCAAGACCAAGTGCCCGGCGACCGGCACGGTCGGCGGCACGGCCTACGCCAAGTGCGGGAACAACTGGTGGAGTTACGACACCCCCGCGACCATCGGCACGAAGATGACTTACAAGAACCAGCAGGGCCTCGGCGGCACCTTCTTCTGGGAGCTGAGCGGCGACACCTCGAACGGTGAGCTGATCAAGGCCATCAACTAGCCCCGGGAACCGACCGGCCCGGGAGAGGGGGACGGGGAGCGGAGGACCACGAGCCTCCGCTCCCCAGCCGTCATCCGTCGCGGCGGGCCGGGGGCGGGGCCGGGTAGGACGGGTCCAGTTCCTCGATGGCGCGCAGGGCTCCGCCGAGGGTCTTCACCAGCAGGTCGCGCATGGTGTCGCGGGAGAGTCCGGGGCGGTCGATCCAGTCGAGGGTCGCCCCCTCGACGCTGCACACCCAGGAGAGCAGGCCCATGCGGGCCAGCGGGGCGATGTCGATGCGGCCGTAGGCCCCTTCGGCGATGGTGGCGACGATCGCCTCGCGCACACCGTCCCGGACGGCGTGCACCTCCGTGTCGAAGCCGACCCCGCCGCTGACGATGGTGCGGTAGGCCGCCTGGTGGTGCTCGGCGAAGCGCAGATAGCTGTCGACCGTGCGGTGGACGCGGTCCACGGCGGGCAGTTCCAGGCCGCTCGCGGCGAAGGTGACCAGGCCGGCGACCGAGTCCCGGATGATCGCCAGGTAGTAGCCACGCTTGGACTGGAAGTAGTAGTAGATCAGCCCCTTGGCGACATGCGCCTGCCGGGCGATGTCGTCCATGGACAGCGCGTCGTAGGACGTGTCGGCGAACAACTTCCGCCCGATGGCGATGAGTTCGGCGCGACGCGCCACAGAGCGCTCGGTGCCGCGCGCCCGGGGACGGACGGCGGCACGCTGTTGACGCATATTCAATTTCGACCCTGGTCTAGGCGGTCGGCGGGACATCCGCAGTATGTCAGAACAAGTTGGGCCGTTTGAGTGATGCGTCGGCGCGCGGCCGCGCGAGCGATCGGGTCAGAGCAGACCGAGCTGGGTCACGAGCATCGCGATCACCGCGACGAGCACCCAGCCCATGACGTGCTCGAGGATCTTCGGGCCGTCATCCTTGGGGCCGCCGGTGCGGACGCGGGTGGCGGTGGCCGGGTGTGCGGTCATGTCTTCTCGCAGAGGTCGGACGTACGGAGTGGAATCCCCCCACCCATTTGTCCACCTTGCCACCCGCGACGGCGTTTGCGGCAGAGACCTTGCTCACACAGGCCGGGTCAGCGCACGCCCACCGCCTGGAGCGCCTTGCGCTGACGCGGGTTCGGGTGGGCCGGGAAGTAGAGGTAGCAGACCCCTCCGGTGCCGGAGGCGACGTTCCCGGAGGCGTTGTACCGCTTGGTCCGCAGCCAGATGTTCTCGAACTCCCGCCGCCGGTAGACCCGCCGTACCGCCTCGTCGCTGGGCGAGGCCGGGTCGTTGGCGATCACGTCGCCTTCGGGTGTGAAGCCGATCACCGTCATCAGATGACCCGAGGTGCCGTAGCCGGCGCCGGTCAGCTCGTCCTTCAGGAAGGACTGGGACGTTATGGCCGGGATGCCGGCCGCGACCAGCGTCTCCAGGTCGGTGAGCGAGGCGAGCCGGGTCACCACACCCTGGAGGTCCTTGAACGTGGCCGCGTAGGCGGCGTTGAACGGCCAGTTCCCGCAGCCCTGGTACTGGTGGTCGTAGGTGAACCGGGCCGCGTGGTCGACCTGCGGGTCGGCGTAGGACGGGTCGACCCAGGACAGCTGCCCGGGGGTGAGCCGGCCGCCCCAGTACTCGACGATCATCTGCGAGGAGGTCGGGCTGCACCAGGCCTCGCCGCCGTTGTCGTACTCCGGGTACTGGCCCTTGTGGATCTCCTGCGAGTAGCGCGGGACGGCCAGTTCGCGGTGGAGCCCCGGCGTGGAGGCCGGGACGGTGAAGCGGTCGGGGATGTCGGAGCCCATGGCGCCGAGCCGCCAGACGGTCGGGGTGAGCCGGGTGCCCGGCTTGCGGTAGAGGGTCAGCCGCAGCCGGTACGAGACCAGGCGCAGGCCGGTGCTCGCGTCGTCGATGGCGAAGGTGTCGGTCCAGATCGTGCTCCTGCCGTCGCTCTGGTCGTCCACCGAGGTCCGCTTGATGTCCTGGTCCCCGGCCGCCCAGCGGCCCATCACGTACCAGGGGGTGGCGGTGCCGTCGGAGTATGTGCCCTGCAGCTCGACCTGGAGCCAGGTGCCGTCGGGGGTGTGCGCGTTCCAGGAGGCGATGGCCTCGGTCGCGGGCACGGCGAGCCGGTGGACCGGAGCGGTCCAGGTCGCGTATTCCCAGGTGGCGGTGGTGCCGGTGTGCGGGTCGGTGTAGTCGGTGCGGCCGGCGGGTGCGGCGATCTCGACGCCGGGGCGGGGGCCGGGGACGGCCCGGACGCCCTGACCGGTGCCACGACGCCAGTCGCGGTACGTCGTCCAGGCGCTGTAGTCGACGGGGCGGGCCGGCGTCCGGGCGGGCTCGTCGGCGTCGGCGGCGGACTGCTGAGCGCCGGCGGCGGCCGCGGGTACGGCTCCTGAGGCGACCGCGGCGGCCACGGCGGCGGTGAGGACGGTTCGGCGGGACGGCTGCTGGGCTCTGCTCATGGGCGCGGTTACCCCCAGGTGTTCCGGGTCGGAGCTGATCCGGTGCGTGGTTGTGCGCCAACTATGGAGGAGACGGCATGCCCCTGCCAGCACTTCTGCGCATGGCGCGCCACCAATATTGGTCTGAGCCACTGGCGCCGTGTGCGGGGCTTGCGACGGCCCCGGCGCGGGCGGAGAGCCGCGCCGGGGCCGTGGCCGGTCGGGGTCAGACGAGGTCCATCGCGGCGACCTCGTCGGGGCGGCCGTAGCTGACCGGGCCCTGGAAGCGGCGGCGGGCGGTGGCGAACCACCACACGGTGGCGACGACCAGGACGACGGCCAGCGCGAGGGGCGCGTAGTTGAAGGAGTCGACGGTGATCGGCGAGGCCTGCGGCAGCATGAACAGGACGCTGCTGAGCACGATCCAGGTCACCGCGAGCCAGCCGATCGGCCTGCCCCAGCGGCCCAGGTGCCAGGGACCGGGCTGGAACTCGTCGCCGAGCCGCAGCCGCAGGAAGATCGGCACGGCGTAGGCGAGGAAGAGTCCGACCACGTTGACGCTGACGATGGCGGTGAACGCGGTGTGCGACCACCAGCCCGGCACGACCAGGGCGAGAGAGCAGGCCACCGCGAGCCACACCGCCTTGACGGGGGTGCGGGTGCGCAACGAGACCGAGTGCCACCAGCGGGAGCCGGGCATCGCGCCGTCCCTGGAGAAGGCGAAGATCTGCCGGGTGTTGCTGGTGAGATTGGCGAGACCGCAGAAGAGCATCGCGCCGATCACGATGAGCAGCATCACCTTGGCGACGCCGAGACCGAGGCCGTCGATGAGAATCTGGACGGGCGGGGCGTCGGAGCCTGCCACCTTGTTGTAGTCGCTAATGCTGTAGACCAGTGCAAGCATCAGGATCAGGCCGGTGATCGCCGAATAGCCGATGGCGCGAGTGATGCCCTTCGGCGCGTTGACCGTCGCCCGGACCGTTTCCTCGGACATGTGGAAGCTGCCGTCGAACCCGGTGAAGGTCCAGCTGGTGACCAGCAGACCGAGCATGCCGCCGTAAAGCCCGCTAGTGAAGCCGGTGTTGTTCTCGAAATGCGTCACGAAGGACGCCGACTGATGATGACCGGGCATCACGATGAGTGTGGTCACGATCACCACGAGTCCGATCAGCAGCCACCAGACGGAAATCCGGTTCAGCAGGGCGACGAGCTGGACGGTGTAGGTGTTGGCGAGGCCCTGCAGCACGATGATCACGCCCGTGATCAGCACCGTCTGGTGCGCGGTCGGCTGGTACGAGGACCATTGCAGATGGATGAAGGCCTGGATGAAGGTGGCCGCCGCGTAGCCGGTGGCGGCGGTGCCGCCGATCTGGCCCACGAAGTTCAGCCAGCCGGTGAACCAGGACCAGGCGCCCTTGTGCCGCTTGGCGAGTTTGCCCGCCGAGAAATACAGCGCACCGCTCGTCGGATAGGCGGAAGCGACCTCCGCCATCGCGGCGCCGATGAACAGCACCATGATGGAGACACCGATCCAGCCGAACACGAGAATGCGGGGACCGCCCGCGTTCATGCCGTATCCGAAGGACGAGAAAATGCCCGAAAGGATATTGATGATGGTGAAAGATATCGCGAAATTGTCGAATGCCTGGAAGCGCCGGGTGAGTTTCCGCGGATAACCCATCGCATGCAGGGTCGCGTCGTCGTCGAGCACGACGAGGTCTTCTTCCTCGCGAGCCTTCGCCCGTGCGCTCGATATCCGTTCCGTCACAGATCGGCCTTTCTCTCGGTGGGGGGCAGAGCACGTGCGGGATCAGGCGGGCCCCGGGACGGGCAGGCCGCAGGCGCGCCGCGCCCGGGAGAGCTGTTCGGCGGGGTCACCGAAGGCGCTCCAGGGCATGCGCGAGGCGTACGGGCCCATCGCCGCGAACACCGCCCGGGCCTCGAACTCGCGCTGGCCCATGACCAGCGCATGTGCGAGGTAGGCCAGGTCGAGCACCGGGGTGAAGCGATATCCGGCCACGGTGGGCAGCCAGTTCTGGTAGATCGCCAGGGCGGTGGAGCGCCACTGGGGCTGTTCCCAGACTCGGTCCGCGAGCAGCTGGGTAGGGTTGTAGCTCTCCACCAGGGCCACCAGCGGCAGCAGCCTGAGGGGTGAGTCGACGGGCGCCCGCTGGCTGAGGAAGGCGGCCACGTCCCACGCCGCATTGACCGAGCCGCCGTGGCGCGTGAAGAAGGACGACAGGAAGCGGTGGTGACCCTCCCGGTGCCACGGGTCCAGGGACAGGATGTGCGAGAACAGCCGCCAGGGTCCGGGCGGGGCGGTGAGCAGCCCCTGCGGGGCGGGGTCGCGCAGCCGGTGCAGCCGGGCCATGGCCAGCTTGGCGACCCACGGGGTGGGATCACCGGGCGCCAGGGCGGCCGCCCGGTCGCAGGCGGTCAGCGCGATCCGCTCCAGCGCCTCGGCGCGCTCGTCGCGCTCGTCGGCGGCCCGCATCGCGCGCTGCACCGCCACCCGGGCCCACAGCAGCGCCGCCTCGGGGGTCGGTTCCTCCGCCAGCCAGCGTTCCGCCAGGTCGGTGCCGGCGGCCTCGGAGGCCAGCACCAGCGAGCGGTGGGCGCGCAGGGCGAAGTCGGAACGCGTCTCGACGAGCGCTTCGGACGCGTATCGATAACGGCCGGCGCGCACATCGACGCAAACGCTCGCCAGGACGCGGTCGTCGGCCGCCGGATGCCATACATAGTGCCCTTCGAATAACTCCGCGGCCATGTACCCCTGTCCGTCCCCGTTCGACGCATCGCAGTTGCGCACCTGGCACCTTACTCAGCAGTCGGCGCACCGGGAACGCCGAGTTTCACATATCGGTCAGCGGATCGGGAATGTTAATCCTTTCGATTGACCGGAGGTCAGCCAGTGGTTCAAGGAGTGACTTTTCCCGGCCCCCTGGTTCCGTCGCTATGGGCTGCTACTAGACTGTTTCCGGAAAACACCCCACACCGCACCACACCTCAGGAATCGCCATTCACGACCTCGCCGCCCGGCTGCGCGGACTTCCCCCCTCGGCGGGACCGGTCCGGCTGATCGCCGTCGACGGGCACGCCGGCTCCGGAAAGTCCACCTTCGCCGGGCGGTTGGCCGCCGCGCTGGGCGGGGCACCGGTGCTGCATCTGGACGACATCGCCAGCCACGAGCAGCTCTTCGACTGGACCGACCGGCTGCTGACCCAGGTGATCGGCCCGCTCTCCCGTGGCGAGAGCGCGCACTACACCCCTTATGACTGGCACGCCCGCGCCTTCGGCCCGCCGCGTCCGCTGCCGCCCGAGCCCGTGGTCGTGATCGAGGGAGTCGGCGCCGGCCGCCGGGCACTGCGCCCGTATCTTGCGCGGCTGCTGTGGATGGAGTTGCCCCGTGAGGAGTCCTGGACGCGGGGCAGACTGCGGGACGGCGCGGAACAGCGGGAATTCTGGGCCGGGTGGGTCGACGCGGAGCACGCGCACTTCGCCGCGGACCCCTCGCGCCCCCACGCCGACCTCCTGGTGCGCCAGACGCCGGAGGGGTACGCGGTGTTGCCGGGGCCCGCGGGAATGCTTGGACCGGACCAGGAGGTCACCCACGGTGACGGACCGTCCGCAGTGTGCTGAACTTGTGAAGACCCTTGCGGGGGAACTTCTTTGACTGCTCCGACGGCGCTTGACCCGGGGACCGTACAGGTCTTACGTTCTCAATGTGCGGCCATTAGGAGCCGCCCACAGACGCGAAGCCCCCGGTTGTTCCCCCGTGATCGGGGGCTTCGTTCTGCCCTCAGCCCGTCTTCCGGGCGCCCCGCGCACCGATCCGCTCACCCTCGGTCACCGTTTTCCTGTGCGCCCCGTCTACTCCCACCTCGCCAAACGGCCCGTGCGGCACCCTTCGGCGCGCGGTGTTCCCACGGGTACGATGCCCTCGGTGCGACCTTCGAGTGGCTGCCTCGCGCACCTGCAACTCCGGTCCGCGGCACAGCGGTTCGACCGCGGCGGCCGTCGGGCGACTGCCCGGCGGTGAACCAACGGGGGCACGGTCTGTGGGGGACGTGATGGACTTCGGCACGCAGGGCCCCGATGCCCCGGCCGACCTCGCCTGGCTGCGAGGTGTGGACGCCTACACGATGGGTGCCTACCCGCAGGCGGAGGAGGAGTTCCGCGCCGCGGCGCGGATGGATCCGGGCATGGCGGACGCCTGGCTCGGGCTGCACGCACTGCGGGTCGACACGACGACCGCACTGCTGCGGATGTTCCGGCACCGGGACCGCTTCGGGGAGCAGCGCACCCGGCACCGCCGGACCATCAACTCCTGGTACTGGCTGGGCTGGTGGGTGCAGCCGGTGCTGGAGAGCCCCCGCGATCTGCTGCTGGCGCACGCCTCGCACTGGCTGGACGGCCGGCACGTCCCGGAGCTGGACCGGGCGCTCGCCGGACTGCCCCCGGTGGACACCGACCCGCAGGTCCGCTTCCTGCACGCCTGCCGGGCCTATCTCGTCAAGGACTGGGACCAGCTGGTCCGGCACACCGACCCACTGCTCGACGATCCCCTGCTCGGCATCGAGGCGGGACTGTTCGGTGGCATGGCACGGGTGCGGCTGGAGATGTACGGACAGGCCGAGCCGCTGCTGTCCGCGGCGCTGATGCGCTGCCGCAGTGAGCAGCCGCAGCGCAAGGAGCTGCGGTACTGGCTGGCGCGGGCGCACGAGGGAACCGGGCGCAGCGCCGCGGCGCTGCCGCTGTACCGCGCCGTGCACCGGGTCGACCCCGCGTTCATGGACACCTCGGCCCGGCTCGCCGCGATCGCCGAGGGGGACGGGTACGACGATCCGGCCGACCTCGCGGCGATCACCCTGACCGGTGCCGGTGCGGACGCCATGGACGGGCCGGACACGCTGGATCCGCTCTTCGGTACCGAAGGCCGCGATCTGCGGCTGCCGGACCCGGATCTGCCGACCGGGCCGCTGCCCTCGGTCTCCGATCCGGCGGTGCGGGTGAAGAGCGGGGTGCCGTCCTCGCCCCTGCCGGCCGGGCCGACCGACCCCGCACTCCTTGAGGAGGCGCTCGCCGAGCTGGAGCGCATGGTGGGGCTGGAGCCGGTCAAGCGGCAGGTCAAGGCGTTGTCCGCGCAGTTGAACATGGCACGGCTGCGGGCCGGGCAGGGGCTGCCGGTGCAGCCGCCGAAACGGCACTTCGTCTTCTCCGGGCCCTCCGGGACCGGCAAGACCACGGTCGCCCGGATCCTGGGCCGGGTCTTCTACGCTCTCGGCCTGCTCGGCGGCGACCATCTCGTGGAGGCTCAGCGGGCCGATCTCGTCGGCGAGTACCTGGGGCAGACGGCCGTGAAGGCCAACGAGCTGATCGACTCCGCGATCGGCGGGGTGCTGTTCGTGGACGAGGCGTACTCGCTGTCCAACACCGGGTACGGCAAGGGCGACGCCTACGGCGACGAGGCGTTGCAGGTGCTGTTGAAGCGGGCCGAGGACAACCGGGACCACCTGGTGGTGATCCTGGCCGGCTATCCGGAGGGCATGGACCGGCTGCTCGCCGCGAACCCCGGGCTCTCCTCCCGGTTCACCACCCGGGTGGACTTCCCCTCCTACCGGCCGCTGGAGCTCACCGAGATCGGCAAGGTGCTCGCGGCGGAGAACGGGGATCTGTGGGACGCGGAAGCGCTGGAGGAGCTGCGGTCCATCGCCGGGCACGTGGTCGATCAGGGGTGGATCGACGAGCTGGGGAACGGGCGTTTTCTGCGGACGCTGTACGAGAAGAGCTGTGCCTACCGGGATCTGCGGCTTACCACGTATCCCGGGAAACTGTCCCGCGACGACCTCGCGACCCTGCGGTTGCCGGATCTGATGCAGGCGTACGGAGAAGTGCTGTCGGGGCGGGGGCCGCACGATCCGTCGGCCATGTGAGTCGGGCCGTGCGAGTCGGGCCGGGCGACTGACGGGCGCTGCGGCTCCCCCGGAGCGCGGGGAACTGCGTGACCGGCACCCACCGGCCCGCAGCTCCCCGCATCCCGTGGCTAGGCCATCGCTTCTTCCGGCTCACCCGTCGTCCGGGGTTGCAGCACATGCGGCTCGGGGCTCTCCCGGTGCGCCGGATCCCGGACCTCGCCGACCAGGAGTTCGAGTACGTCCTCCAGGGCGACCAGCCCCAGTACCCGGCCGGAGGCGTCCGCCACCTGGGCCAGGTGGGTGGCCGCCCGGCGCATGACCGTCAGGGCGTCGTCCAGGGGGAGTTCCGCGCGCAGGGTGGTCATCGGGCGCCAGACGTGCTGGGGAACGGCGCGGTCGGAGTGCTCCAGGTCCAGGACGTCCTTGACGTGCACGTACCCCATGAAGGCGCCCGTCCCGGCCGCCACCGGGAAGCGGGAGTAGCCAGTGCGGGCGGTCAGGTCGACGATCTCCCCCGGTGTGACCGACGGAGTCACCGTCACCAGGGACTCGCGCTGCAGCAGGACATCCGTCACCGGGCGGGAGCCCAGTTCCAGGGCGTCCTCCAGGCGCTCCTGCTCCTCGGGGTCGAGGAGGCCCGCCTGGCCGGAGTCCTCCAGCAGACGGTTCAGCTGCTCGCTGGTGACGACCGCCTCGACCTCGTCCTTGGGCTCGACGCGGAAGATCCGCAGGATGCCCCGGGCACAGGCACCGAGGGCCACCGTGATCGGCCTGCACACGCGGGCGAAGGCGACCAGGCCGGGGCTCAGCCACAGCGCGGCCTTCTCCGGCGCGGCCATCGCGAGGTTCTTCGGCACCATCTCGCCGATCACCAGGTGGAAGAAGACCACGGCGGCGAGCGCGATCACATAGCCCAGCGGGTGGACCATGCCCTGGGGGAGGCGGACCGCCTCGAACAGCGGCTCCAGCAGATGCGCCACCGTCGGTTCGGCGACCGCGCCGAGCGTCAGGGAGCAGACGGTGATGCCGAACTGCGCGGCCGCCATCATCTGCGGCAACCGCTCCAGGCCGTACAGCACCTGCCGGGCCCGGGCCGTGCCGAGCGGTTCGATCTGGCTGCGGCGCACGGAGACGAGCGCGAACTCGGCGCCGACGAAGAAGCCGTTGGCGAGCACGAGCAGCGCGGCGAAGACCAGTTGGAGCGCGCTCATCGAACGGCCTCCATGACGTTCCCCGCCGGGACCGTCCTGACCAGGCGGACTCGTTCGGCGCGGTAGTGGCCGACCTGGCGGACGGACAGCCGCCAGCCGGGCAGTTCGGCCCGGTCGCCAGGGGCCGGGATACGGCCGAGCAGGTCGGCGACCAGGCCGGCGACGGTCTCGTACGGCCCCTCGGGCACGTCGAGGCCTATGCGCTGCAGGATGTCGACCCGGCAGCTGCCGTCTGCGTCCCAGGCGGGCCTGCCGTCCTCCGGCGGGGCGGGGGCCAGCTCGGGCATGTCCTTGGCGTCATGCTCGTCACGGACCTCGCCGACGAGTTCCTCGACGATGTCCTCCAGCGTGACCACGCCCGCCGTGCCGCCGTACTCGTCCACGACGACCGCGATGGGCTGCTCACTGCGCAGCCGGGCGAGAAGTGGCTGGACCGGCAGTGTCTCGGGGACGAGCAGCGCCTTGCGGGCGATATGGCCGACCGATGTGCGCAGCCGGTCGTGCACGGGGATCGCCAGCGCGTCCTTGAGGTGGGCCATGCCCACGATCTCGTCGATCTTCTCGCGGTAGACGGGGAAGCGGGACAGCCCCGTGGCGCGGGTGAGGTTCACGACGTCCTCGGCGGTGGCCGTGTCCTGGAGTGCGCTGACCTTCACACGCGGGGTCATGACGTGCTGCGCGGTCAGGTCGCCCAGCGACAGGGTGCGCACGAACAGGTCGGCCGTGTCCTGCTCCAGGGCGCCGGCCCGGGCCGAGTGCCGGGCCAGGGAGACGAGCTCACCCGGGGTGCGGGCGGAGGCCAGCTCCTCGGCGGGCTCGACGCCGAGCGCACGCACCAGCCGGTTGGCGACCGTGTTGAGCACGGCGATCACCGGCCGGAACAGGCGGGAGAAATGGTGCTGGGGACCCGCGACGAAGCGCGCGACCTGCAGCGGCCTGGACACCGCCCAGTTCTTGGGCACGAGTTCGCCGATCACCATCTGGATCGCGGAGGCCACCAGCATGCCGACGACCACGGCGACCCCGGAGACGGCGCCGTCGGGGATGCCGATCGCCGTGAACGGGCCGCTCAGCAGTTCGGCGAGGGCCGGTTCGGCGAGCATGCCGACGACGAGGGAGGTGATGGTGATGCCGAGCTGGGTGCCGGAGAGCTGGAAGGACAGCTCCTTCAGCGACTCCACCACCGTACCGGCGCGCTTGTCGCCCTCGGCGGCGGCCTTCTCGGCATCCGGGCGCTCGACCGTCACCAGGCCGAACTCGGCCGCCACGAAGAATCCGTTGGCGAGGATCAGCAGGAACGCGGCTCCGAGGAGCAGCAGGGGAATGCTCATGATGCCGCCGCCTCCGCAAGGACGCGGAGGGGGTCCGCGCTATGTCGGGAGGGGGCGGCGCAGGTACTACAGGACGATCCGTCCATCGCCGGAGAGGGTCACTCCTCGGGTAGCAGGAACCCCTGTGCACCGGGCGATGCGCAGGGGTGGAGGCGCGGTGGGACAGAGCCTCCGCCACCAGATTAATCAAGACAAGGGCGGCTGGGGCAGGGTGGACGCCCCCGAGTCAGCCCTGATCTTCAGCCTCGCGGGCCGCCGAGCGGGCCTCGGCGAGCGCCCGGAGGGTCTGCGCATCGGCTATGGCGTGCTGCTTGGCGATGCCCGGCTGGATGCCGAGCGCGGGCAGGCTGGTGCCGTCGCTGAGGTCGAGGAACACCCAGGGGTCGCCCGGCCGGAGGTTCACCTGGAGGATCTCCGCCCAGGCCAGGCGCCGTTTGCCGGCGATGTTGACGACGGTGACGCCGGACTCGTCGGCGACGACCTTCACCCGGGCGAGCTGGGCCAGCACCCAGAATATGAGCGCCCCGGTGATGACGAAGCTGAGCCGCTCCCCCGGGCCGAGGTGCTCCAGCAGCATCGCGATCCCGGAGATCACCAGGAAGATCACGACGCCGGCAGTGAGCAGAATCGCACGGGTGCGGCCCGGTCGGAAGGTGACAGGCAGGGTCGGCAGGTCGGACATGATCGTGCGGCCCTCAGAGACGGCAGGCGTGGATGGCCGTGGTCAGGATGGCCCGGGCGCCGATCTCGTAGAGGTCGTCCATGATCCGCTGCGCCTCCTTGGCGGGGACCATGGCGCGGACGGCGACCCAGCCCTCGTTGTGCAGCGGCGAGACGGTCGGCGACTCCAGGCCCGGAGTCAGGGCGACGGCCTTCTCGAGCTGCTCGACGCGGCAGTCGTAGTCCATCATCACGTAGGTCCGGGCGACCAGGACGCCCTGGAGGCGGCGCAGGAACTGCTGGACCTTGGGTTCGTCCTGGTCGGCGCCCACGCGCCGGATGACGACGGCCTCCGACTTCATGATCGGCTCGCCGAAGACCTCCAGGCCCGCGTTGCGCAGCGAGGTGCCGGTCTCGACCACGTCGGCGATGACCTCGGCGACGCCCAGCTCGATCGCGGTCTCGACGGCGCCGTCGAGGTGGACGACGGAGGCGTCGACGCCGCTGTCCGCGAGGTGCTTGGCGACGATCCCCTCGTAGGAGGTGGCGACCGTCTTGCCCTTCAGGTCCTCGATGCCGTTCGCGGTGCCCGGCTTGGAGGCGAAGCGGAACGTGGAGCGGGCAAAGCCGAGCGGCAGGATCTCCTCGGCGTCGGCGGCGGAGTCGACCAGCAGGTCGCGGCCGGTGATGCCGATGTCGAGACGGCCGGAGGAGACGTAGATCGCGATGTCGCGCGGGCGGAGGTAGAAGAACTCGACCTCGTTCTCCGGGTCCACGATCCGCAGCTCTTTGGACTCCCGGCGCTGCTGGTAGCCGGCCTCATGCAGCATCTCCGCCGCAGGGCCGGACAGTGAACCCTTGTTGGGGACGGCGATGCGCAGCATGAGGTCGGCTTCCTTTGCGTGAAGGGGAGTGTTCTTACGACTCTGGCGACGGGCGGCTTACAGGTGGGCGTAGACGTCGTCGAGGGAGATCCCGCGGGCGACCATCATCACCTGGACGTGGTAAAGCAGCTGCGAGATCTCCTCGGCGGCCGCTTCCTTGCCCTCGTACTCGGCGGCCATCCAGACCTCGGCGGCCTCCTCGACGACCTTCTTGCCGATGGCATGGACGCCCTTGCCGACCAGCTCGGCGGTGCGGGAGGTGGCGGGATCGCCGTTGGCGGCCTTGTGCTGGAGCTCGGCGAAGAGCTCCTCGAACGTCTTCTTGGACATGGTGAGCCCCACCCTACGCGGTTCGCGGGACTCCCTAGTGCCAGGGTTCAGATACTGAGCGCAGCGTGGCAGCGGTCGCCACCGCGGCCGTCACCGCCTCGTGTCCCTTGTCCTCGTTGGAGCCCTCGATACCGGCCCGGTCCAGGGCCTGTTCCTCGGTGTCGCAGGTGAGCACGCCGAAGCCGACGGGCACTCCGGTCTCGATGGAGACCTGGGTGAGGCCCTGGGTGACGCCCTGGCACACGTAGTCGAAGTGCGGGGTTCCGCCGCGGATGACGACACCGAGGGCGACCACCGCGTCGTAGCCGCGGCCCGCGAGGACCTTGGCTGCGACCGGCAGCTCGAAGCTGCCGGGGACCCGGAGCAGGGTCGGCTCGTCGATCCCCAGCTCGTGCAGGGCGCGCAGGGCGCCGTTCACCAGACCGTCCATCACCTTCTCGTGCCACTGCGCCGCGATGACGGCGACCCTGAGGTCGCTCACGTTGCGTACGGACAGCTCCGGTGCACCCTTGCCGCTCACGTCTCTCCTAAGTGCTTTCGCTCACTGGTTGGCACAGGTGGCCGCGGACGCGGCCACCGGGTCTGCCACGGCCGGCGTGTCCAGCCAGGGCAGGTCGTGCCCCATCCGGTCCCGCTTGGTGCGCAGGTACCGGAGGTTGTGCTCGCCCGCCTGGATCGGCATCGGCTCGCGGCCGGTGACCTTCAGGCCGTGGCGCAGCAGCGCTTCGGTCTTGTCGGGATTGTTGGTCATCAGGCGGACGCTGCGCACGCCGAGGTCGGCGAGGATCTGCGCACCGGCACCGTAGTCGCGGGCATCGGCGGGCAGGCCGAGTTCCAGGTTCGCGTCGAGCGTGTCGCGGCCCTGCTCCTGGAGTTGGTAGGCCCGCAGCTTGGACAGCAGGCCGATGCCGCGTCCCTCGTGTCCGCGCAGATAGACGACGACTCCGCGGCCCTCCTCCTGAATGCGGTCCAGGGCGGTGTCCAGCTGGGGGCCGCAGTCGCAGCGCAGGGAGCCGAAGACGTCGCCGGTGAGGCATTCGGAGTGGACGCGGACCAGGACGTCCTCGCCGTCGCCGATCTCACCGTGGACGAGGGCGACGTGCTCGACGCCGTCGAAGGTCGACCGGTAGCCGTAGGCGGTGAAGGTGCCGTGCGTGGTGGGCAGGCGGGTCTCGGCCTCACGGCGGACGGTGGGCTCGCTGTTGCGGCGGTAGGCGATCAGGTCCTCGATGGAGATGATCGTCAGGCCGTGCTTGCGGGCGAACGGGATCAGTTCGGGCAGTCGCAGCATGCGGCCGTCCTCGCCGGCGATCTCCACGATGGCACCGGCCGGGCGCAGTCCCGCGAGCCGGGCGAGGTCGACGGCCGCCTCCGTGTGGCCGTTGCGGACCAGGACGCCGCCGGGCCTGGCGCGCAGCGGGAAGATGTGGCCGGGCCGGACGAAGTCGGTGGGCTCGGCGGTGCCGCCGGCCAGCAGCTGGAGCGTGGTGGCACGGTCGGCGGCCGAGATGCCGGTGCTCACCCCGTGAGCGGCGGAGGCGTCCACGGAGACGGTGAACGCGGTCTTCATCGACTCGGTGTTGTCCTCGACCATCTGCGGCAGGTGCAGCCGGTCGAGTTCCTCGCCCTCCATGGGCGCGCAGATGAGCCCGCGGCACTCGCTCATCATGAAGGCGACGATCTCGGGGGTCGCCTTCTCGGCGGCGATGACGAGGTCGCCCTCGTTCTCCCGGTCCTCGTCGTCGACGACCACGACCGGGCGGCCGGCCGCGATGTCGGCGATGGCCTGCTCGACCGGGTCGAGCCCGAAGTCCTCGATGTGGTCCGTGTCGTACAGCAGCGGTGCCGAGGTCATGCCGGCGCTCCTTCCAGGACGGGCTGCGGGCTCCTGCGGGAGCGCAGCCACCAGTCGCGCATGCCCCACAGGACGAGTGCGCCGTAGATGACGTAGACGAAACCGGAGAACGCGTAGCCGTTGGCGAAGTTGAGGGGCACGCCGACGAGGTCGACGAGCAGCCAGGCGAACCAGAACTCGACCATGCCCTTGGCCTGGGCGTACATGGCGACGATGGTGCCGACGAAGATGTAGGCGTCCGGCCACGGGTCCCAGGAGAGGGTCGGGTAGGCCTTGAAGAGGAGGGCCACCGCGACCGTGCCGGCGGCGGCAGCGGCGATCATCGCCCCGCGCTCGGGCCAGGTGGCGAACCGGGGGGTGATGTGCCCGTCCTCGGACCGGCCCTTGGTGCGCTGCCACTGCCACCAGCCGTACAGCGCGACGGCCATCACGACGGCCTGCTTGCCGGCGCTGCCGGCCAGGTGGCCGTAGAAGGCCGCGAAGAGGACGAGGCCGGAGAGGAACTGGACCGGCCAGGTCCACAGGGAACGACGCCAGCCCAGGGCGAGCGTGATGAGCCCCAGGATGTTGCCGGCCATGTCGGACCAGATGATGTGCTGGCCGAACAGGGTGAAGGCCTGGGAGTTGAGCCAGTTCACCGACCGGCCCCCTGACCGGCCGTGAGCAGCCGCTCCACGTACTTGGCGATGACGTCGACCTCGAGGTTGACCGGGTCGCCGGGCTGCTTGTGGCCGAGCGTGGTGAGGTCGAGGGTGGTCGGGATGAGGCTGACGGTGAAGTGGTCCGCGCCCGCTTCGACGACGGTGAGGCTGATGCCGTCGACGGTGATGGAACCCTTCTCCACGACGTAGCGGGCCAGGTCGGCGGGCAGCGAGATCTTCACGATCTCCCAGTTCTCGGAGGGCGTGCGTGCCAGCACCTGTCCGGTGCCGTCGACGTGGCCCTGCACGATGTGCCCGCCGAGGCGCGCGCCGACGGCGGTGGGGCGTTCGAGGTTGACGCGGGAGCCTACGGTGAGCACGCCCAGGCTGGAGCGCTTGAGGGTCTCGGCCATGACGTCGGCGGTGAACTCGTCGCCCTCGTGTTCGACGACGGTGAGACAGACTCCGTTCACGGCGATGGAGTCGCCGTGCTGCGCGCCCTCGGTCACTACGGGGCCACGGAGCCGGAAGCGGGAGGCGTCGCCGAGGTTCTCGACGGCCGTGACTTCACCCAGCTCTTCGACGATTCCGGTGAACACTTCCCGGGTCCTCCTGCCTCATGGGGGCACGGACTCCGGGGCCTGTCGATGACGACAGAATGGACGAGTGAGCACGCCAGGGACGACGCCGAAAAGGACTCGTCCGAATACGGACAAGCCCAGATACGGCGGCGCGCACAGATACATGCCCGCCCGCCGCGCACTGCCTCCCATCCGGACTTTAACCGTCGGTCCAGGAATTTCACCTGGTCAACCGGCCGCTGGAAGCGACCGGGTCGCGGACTGTAACCGCCGGTTCGGACTTTCACCGACCCCGGAGTGCGCTGCTTCTGGTACACGGCCAGTGTGCCACGCCGGGTGGTCCTCCAGACAGGTGAAGGATGTGGGCTCCCTCACAGCGCGTGTCACTGGACTTGCGCGATGGAGTCGCCCTGGTCAACTGCCGCAACGAGAGCGGTGGTTGACCTTGGCCCGGACCCATTGACCGTACTGGTCTAGTCCTTTTAGGGTGCGGGCGGGCCCGGTGGCGGTGACGACGGCCCTTGCCCGCCGCCGGGTCGCCAGGCCTCTGGCAGGGTGATCCCATGACGCTGCCGACCCTCGCCGACGAGTTCGAGTCCCACCGTTCCCGGCTGTTCGGCCTGGCCTACCGCCTGCTCGGGTCCGCGCAGGAGGCGGAGGATGCGGTGCAGGACGCGTACCTGCGCTTCAGCGGCGCCGACCGCGCGGGGATCGAGCATCTCGGGGCATGGCTCGCCAAGGCGGTCACCAACCTCTGTCTGAACCGGCTGACCTCGGCCCGGGCACGCCGCGAGAAGTACGTCGGGCCCTGGCTGCCGGAGCCGGTGGTCACCTCCGACGGCACGCTCGGGCCGCTGGAGTCGGCGGAGCGGCGGGAGCAGGTCTCGCTGGCGGTGCTGGTGCTCCTGGAGCGCCTGACGCCGACCGAGCGTGCGGTGTACGTGCTGCGCGAGGCCTTCGGCTACTCCCATCGGGAGATCGCGGACGTCCTGGAGCTGAGCGAGGCCAACTGCCGTCAGCTGTACCGGCGGGCGGTGCAACGCGTGGCCGAGCCGGAAGGCCGCTTCGAGCCCGCTCCCGAGCGCCGGGAGGAACTGGTCGCGTCGTTCATCACGGCTGCCCGGGAGGGGGACCTCGCCGGCCTGGAGAAGCTGCTCGCGGCGGACGTGACCTGGTGGAGCGACGGCGGCGGCAAGGTCTCGGCGGCCCGCCGGCCGATCGAGGGCCGGGACAAGGTCGTGCGCTTCCTGGCGGGTGCCGCCCGGCGGTTCGCGGCGGGAATCGACCTCACGGTGGTGGAGCTCAACGGCGCGAGCGGGCTGGCCGCGTGGGCGGACGGCATGCTGCTCGGCGTCATCGAGCTCGAACCGCAAGACGGGCGGATCGCGCAGGTACGGGCCGTCATGAACCCGGACAAGCTGGCGTACGTGCGACGGCAGCTGACCCGCCCGTAGCGGGGGCCTGTCACATTTCACGGGTCTGCTCGGTCTCAGCCGGCAAAGGGTGCTCCGGCCTGGGGCGCCCCGGAGTCCGGAAGGACGGGAACAGCATGACCACGATCCTGGTGACCGGCGGAACCGGCACGCTCGGACGGCTCGTCACCGAGCGGCTGCGGGCGGACGGGCACGCGGTGCGGGTGCTCAGCCGGCACACCCGGCCGTACGCCGTCGACCTGCGCGAGGGCGGTGCCGGCCTGGACGAGGCCCTGGCGGGTGTGGAGAGCGTCGTGCACTGCGCGAGCAGTCCGCGGGGCGGGGACGAGCAGGCGGCGGACCGTCTGACCGCGGCGGCACGGCGGGCCGGGGTGGCCCATCTGGTGTACATCTCCATCGTCGGCGTCGACCGCGTGCCGTTCGGCTATTACAAGTCCAAGCTTGCGGTGGAGCGGCGGGTCGAGGAGTCGGGGCTCGGCTGGACCCTGCTGCGGGCGACCCAGTTCCACGATCTGCTCGCCACGCTGTTCCAGGGGTTGGCCAGGCCGCCCGTGATGCTGGTCCCCGGCGGGGTGTCGGACGAGCCGGTGGAGGTTTCCGAAGTGGCCGACCGCCTGGCCGGGTTGACGCTCGCGGCGCCGGCCGGGCGGGTGCCGGACATGGGCGGCCCCGAAGTCCGTACGCTCGACTCGCTGGCCCGCGCCTATCTGCGGGCGACCGGCAGGCGCAGGCCGGTGGCGAACCTGCCTCTGTTCGGCCGGACCTACGGCGCGTTCCGTGCCGGCGGGCATCTGGCGCCGGACCAGGCGGCGGGCAAGGTGACCTTCGAGGAGTACCTGGCGCGGCGGTTCGGCCGATGACGGCCGGCCGGCAGGGGCGGTCAACGCTCAGCCGGTGCGAACAGCTCGTCCTGCGCCCGGTCCCGGGCCGTCAGCAATGCCCCGCGCAGGACCGCGGCGCCGCCGAGGCTGCTGGCCCGTACCTCGGTGACCAGCGGTGACATACGGCGCAGCCGCTCCGCCACGCGCGCGGCGAGCACCGCTCCCCCGGCCTGCCCGACCTCCCCGCCGAGGACCACGCAGCCGGGGTCGAGGATGGAGACGACGGAGGCGGCCCCGATGGCGATCCGGTCGGCGAGGGCGTCGAGGAAGCGGTCGGCGGGGCCGGCGGGTGTGGCGGGTCCCGGGGCGCCCGTCACCGACGTCACCGCCTCGCCCACCACCGTCGCCACGCCCGGCCCGTCCATCGGCCCGGCCGCCGGCAGGCCGGACTCCCGGGCCAGCGCACCGATCGCGGCCGCCCCGGCCAGTGTGTGGAAGCCGCCGTCGCAGTCCGTCGCCGAGGGGAGGGAGGCCGTGCCCGGGACCGGCAGGAAGCCGATCTCGCCCGTGCCGCCGGAGGCGCCGCGGCGCAGCGTGCCGTCCAGGACGACCGCGGCGCCGACTCCGTGGCCCAGCCAGAGCAGGACGTAGGTGTCCCGGTCGCGGGCGGCGCCCTCGCGCTGCTCGGCCAGGGCGGCCAGGTTGGTCTCGTTCTCCACGGTGACCCGGGCCTCGGGCAGCCGCTCCTGCAGGGCGGCGGCCAGGCGCCGGTGCCAGGCGGGCAGGCCACCGGAGTCACGGAGGTCGCCGGTGGCGGGGTCGACGAGACCGGGCGCACCGATGCCGACGGTGTGCAGCCGGTCCGCGCCCGCTTCCTTGGCGGTCCGCTCCACCGCCGCCACCGCCTGCTCCACGGCGGGCCCGGTCCCGGTGTCCCCGCCGATCGGCACCGACGCCTCGGCCAGCACCCGCCCGAGGAGGTCGGACACCAGCACGAAGACACCCTCGGTACGTACGTCCAGCGCGGCCAGATGCGCACGGTCGGCGACGATGCCGTACAGACGGGCGTTCGGGCCCCGGCGCTGCTCGCCGGACTCCCCGACGACCGTGATCAGACCGGAGGCGGTGAGCCGTTCGACGAGGTCCGCGACCGTCGGCCGGGACAGTCCGGTCAGCTGCTTCAACTGCCCTGCCGTCAGCGGGCCTTCCTGCTGCAGGAGGCGCAGGGCGAGCCGGTCGTTGATGGCCCGGGCGGTGCTCGGTGATGCGGGCATGACGGGAATCCTCCCAGACTCGGGCGGCCGCAATACTCCCTATCTATCAGGCAGGGTCCCTGATAGTTTACGGCGGTCAGGCGAGGACGCGGCGACAGGGCACGCCCGGGGAGAGGTTGGAAACATGGGTGACGTGGGCTGCACGCGCGACGAGGTCAGGCGCGCCCGGTACGCCGTGGCGGCCGTGTTCGCCGTGCACGGCGCCGTGACCGGCTCCTTCGCGACCCGCGTGCCATGGATCCAGGAGCACTCCTCGCTGGGCGCGGGATGGCTCGGGTTCGCGCTGGCGTTCACGGCGTTCGGCGCCTCGTGCGCGATGCCGCTGGCGGGCCGGATCAGCCACCGCTTCGGCAGCCGTACGGCCCTGCGCGGGCTGATCGCACTGTGGACGCTGTCGCTGGTCCTGCCGTCGCTCGCGACGAATCTGTACACGCTGTGCCTGGCGATGTTCGTCTACGGCGCGAGCGCGGGCATGGCCGACGTGGCGATGAACGCGCTGGGTGTCGAGGTGGAGCGACTGCTCGGGAAGTCGATCATGTCCGGTCTGCACGGCATGTGGAGCGCGGGCGCCCTCATCGGCTCGGCCGCGGGCACCCTCGCCGCCCACCTGGGCTCGGACGCCCGCCTGCATTTCGCGCTCGCCGCCGCCGTTCTCACCCTGCTCGGCCTGCTGGCCTGCAACTGGGTGCTGGATGTGCAGCCCGCCGAGGGCGAGGAGCCGCCGCCGCGGTTCGCGCTGCCACCCCGTTCGGCGCTGCTCATCGGCGCGGTCGGCTTCTGCGCGGTGTTCGCGGAGGGGGCGAGCCTTGACTGGTCGGCGGTGTTCCTGCGGGACCGGCTGGACAGCTCGGCCGGTGTGGCCGCGGCTTCGACGACCGGGTTCATGCTCACGATGGCGGTGGCCCGGATCGCCGGGGACGCGGTGGTGAACCGCTTCGGCGCGGTCCGTACCGTACGGGCCGGCGGTGTCCTGGCCGGGCTGGGCGGCCTGCTGGTCGTCGTCGCGGGGCATCCGGCGGTGGCGATGGCCGGGTTCGCGCTGATGGGGCTGGGGATCGCCGTGGTCGTACCGCTGTGCTTCGCGGCGGCCGGGCACGCCGGCCCGAACCCCAGTCAGGCGATAGCGGGCGTGGCGACCATCACCTACACCTCGGGGCTGATCGCACCCAGCCTGATCGGCGGAGTGGCCCAGGTGACCAGCCTGGTGGTCTCGTTCTGCGTGGTGACCGTGCTGGCGTGCGGGCTCGCCGTGTTCGCCGGGGTTCTGCGCACCGCCGAGCGCGGCGGCCGGACCCAGGTCAGTCCGCGGGCCGCAGCAGTTCCCGACCCGCGGCCCTGAAGGCGTCGCTCCACGGCGCGGGGCGCATGGTCGTCGCGTCCAGCCGGACCAGCACCCGGCTGCCCTGTGCGTAGGTCTGCGTCCCGTCGGCCGAGCAGAACCGGAAGCCGTAGGTCAGGCCGGTGGTACCGAGCCGCTCCAGCCAGAGGTGAACGGCGTAGACGCCGGGGCGGGTCACCGGCGCCTCGTAGCCGATGCGCAGTTCGCGGACCGCGTTGCAGGCGTCGCCGGCGGCTTCCCAGTCGCCGTCGAAGCGGACACCGTGCTCGTTCCACAGCTCGGTCCAGGCGCGCTCCACCATCAGCGGATAGCGGGCGTTGTGCAGCAGCCCGAGCGCGTCCAGGTCGTCGAAGTGGACGGTGACGGGGATCAGCCGGCCGTGGGCGACGGCGGGGGCGATCGGGGCTTCGGCGGTCACGGGACGGGCTCCTGAACGGTGGGGTACGCGGCGGCGGGAACAACCACATACTAAGCGACCGCTCAGGAGCCTCGGCCGGGAAGGCCCCTGGCCGGGGCCGATCAGCCCGCTATCGAGTCCAGCTGCTCGGCGGCGGGCCGCAGCGCCCACAGGTCGCCGCCGGGGGGTGCCTGCAGCTCGGGCACGGCCGCCTTGGCCGCCGCGTCGCCGGCGTCCGCCGCGGCGTGCACGACGTCACTCGCCGCGTACCGGTAGAACTCCAGCTCGGGATGCGGCCAGGCGGCGGCACCGGTCGCGGCCGGCAGCAGATAGTCCACCGCCGTGAACAGGCTCTGCCCGTCCGGCCCCCGGTGGGCCCACAGATTCACGCCCACGTGCCTGCCGATGGCCGCGAGCCGGGTGTAGGCGACGAGGTCGAAGGTCGAGTAGTGCCAGCTGCGGGTACGGGCGAGTTCCTGCGGCTGGCTGCCGTCGGCGGCGATCTGCGGGTCGATCCGCCTGCCCCCGGCGTCGAGCACGGTCCGCCTGGCCAGGGCCGTGTCGCCGGTGGCGCAGGCGAGGGCGGCGAGCTGCATGTCGTAGAAGGTGCCGTGGTTGTTGGCGGCCGCGCCCTCCTGCTTGCCGAAGTCGCTGTTCTTGAGCCAGCCGAGGAAGTCGGTGTTCCACTTGCCCATCGCGGTGCGGTCCTCGGAACTCCAGCCCGGGGCCCCGCCGGCGAGGATCGCCTGGGCGTCGAGCACGCTCGTGTACGACTGCGAGAAGTCGATGATGCCGATGGCCCGGCCGTCGTACTTGCAGGGGATGAACTGGGCGTGGTCCAGGTCGGGGTTCATCCGGGTGGCCGGGTCGAGGAACCAGGCGCGCAGGATCTGCCCGGCCTTCTCGGCGTAACTCCGCCTGCCGGTGTAGTACCAGGCGAGC
The DNA here is from genome assembly GCF_044768335.1 of Streptomyces sp. NPDC101151. Classification (NCBI taxonomy): domain Bacteria; kingdom Bacillati; phylum Actinomycetota; class Actinomycetes; order Kitasatosporales; family Streptomycetaceae; genus Streptomyces; species Streptomyces sp. NPDC101151. Next base: position 84,659 of record NZ_JBIWPP010000008.1, read on the forward strand.
GAGAGGTCGTACGCGGAGTCGAAGACCTTCTCCACGTCCTGCCGGTCCGTGCCGCTGTCGACCTCCGGATTGCGCCGGCCGTCGCGCTGGACGTACGGGCAGCCCCAGGGGTTGTCGGCGGTGGGGGCCGTGGTGGGCCACCAGTAGGGGGCCTGGCTGAGGTAGTCGTGGATATCGCCGCCGGGAGCGGGCTTCGGCTTGTCGATCACCGTCCAGGGGCCCTGGTCCAGCCAGGCGTCCGCGCGTGCGGTCAAGTCTCCGAGGGCGCGCCGGAGTCGAGGATCACGGTCCAGACGGGCCCGGGCCTGCTGGAGGCGGGCGCCGTCGAGGACGACGGTCCGCGGGGTCCTTGGTGCCGCATGGGCGGAGGGGACGAGCACGGCCGAGAAGCTCACCACCGCGGCCAGCAGCACGGCCGCACGGGATCTTCCACTCATCAGGCGCTCCGATCATCATGAGTCAGGTATGTGAACGCAGTTCATGAGTAGGACCGTGCGAGCGTAGAGCGGGCAGGTAGCCGTGACAATGGTGCGGACCGTCTTCATGTACAGAGAAAGCGAATCCCACCATGGACCTCGGCGTGCGCTGGAAGCTGCACGGTGACGGGCGCACGCCCGCGCCCGGAGCGGTGGTACGCCCCGACGAACGACTGTCCTGGCCACGCACGGTGGGCCTCGGCGCCCAGCACGTCGTGGCGATGTTCGGGGCCTCCTTCGTGGCCCCCGTACTCATGGGCCTGGACCCCAACCTGGCGATCATGATGTCGGGCGTGGCGACCGTGATCTTCCTGCTCGCCACCCGCGGCCGGGTGCCGAGCTATCTGGGGTGTTCCCTGTCGTTCGTGGGAGTGGCCGCCGTCATCCGCGCGCAGGGCGGTACGAGTGCCACCGTGACCGGCGCGGTCCTCGTGGTCGGTGCCGTGCTGTTCCTGGTGGGTCTCGCGGTGCAGTACTTCGGGGCGCGGATCATCCATGCCGTCATGCCGCCGATCGTCACCGGCGCGGTGGTCATGCTGATCGGCTTCAACCTGGCCCCGGTGACCGCCTCGACGTACTGGCCGCAGGACCAGTGGACGGCCCTGCTGGTGATGCTCTTCACCGGTCTGGCCGTCGTCTGTCTGCGTGGTTTCTGGTCCCGTGTCGCGATCTTCCTGGGCCTCGTCTTCGGGTACGTCATCTCCTGGGTCCTCGACCGGATCTTCGGGAAGATCCACTCGGTGGACGCGAGCGGCAAACTCACCGACCACTGGCGCCTCGACCTCTCCGGCGTCTCCAAGGCGGACTGGATCGGGCTGCCCTCCTTCCACGGTCCGTCCTTCCAGTGGTCGGCGGTCCTCGTCGCGCTGCCCGTCGTCATCGCGCTGGTCGCGGAGAACGCCGGACACGTCAAGGCGGTCGGCGAGATGACCGGGACCCGTCTGGACAACCAGCTCGGTACGGCGATCTCGGCCGACGGCGTCGCCTCCGTGCTGTCCACCGCCGTCGGGGGTCCGCCCAACACGACCTACTCCGAGAACATCGGCGTGATGGCCGCGACCCGCGTCTACTCGACGGCCGCCTACTGGGCCGCCGCCGGCTTCGCGCTGCTCTTCGGCGTCTGCCCGAAGTTCGGGGCGGTCGTCGCCGCGATCCCGGGCGGTGTCCTGGGCGGCATCACCGTCATCCTGTACGGCATGATCGGCCTGCTCGGCGCGCAGATCTGGATCAACGCCAAGGTGGACCTGCGCAATCCGCTGAACCTGGTCCCGGCGGCCGCGGGCATCATCATCGGCGTGGGCAACGTCTCCATGACGTTCAGCAAGAACTTCACCCTGAGCGGCATCGCGCTCGGCACCCTGGTCGTCATCACCGGCTATCACGCCCTGGGCGCCTTCGCGCCCGCCCACCTCAAGCCCCAGGAGCCACTGCTGGACGAGGGCACGTCCACCTACGACGAGGAGGACGGTCCGCGCGCCAAGTCATAGGCGTACGACGGCGTGAACGTCCCGGCCGCCCCCTTGCAGCCGTCGGACTCCCCGGGCAGTTTCACCCACAGGTAGGCGTCGATCCGCGGTTCCCCGGTGGCCAGGGTCGGCGCCCGGCCGATCTTCCGGCCCGCCGGGTCGCACCACTGGCCGTCGGGCGGGGCGCCGTTGCCGTTGCGACTGGTGTCGATGACCGCGCCGAGGCTCGCCGGTCCGCCCAGAGCGTCCAGGACCTGCCGGTCGTAGGCGATCTCGTCGGCCGTGGTGCGGAAGTTGGAGACGTTGCTGAAGATGCCGTCGGAGGCGGCGGCTCCCGCCTGTTTCAGGAGGGCGGCCTGCTGGGCGGGCGGGTTCCAGCCGGAGTGGCCCGCGTCGTAGTAGACCCTCGCGCGCGGGTTCGCCGCCTTCAGAACCCGGCCCGCGCGGGCCAGCGAGGCGAAGCGGGCGGCGCGGTCGGCGCCCCGCAGACAGTCGGACTGGGCGATCGAGTCGGGCTCCAGGATCACGATCACCTCGCCGGAGCCCAGTCCCCGGGCGAAGGCGTCGATCCAGCCGTCGTAGGCCGGGAGGTCCGGCGCCCCGCCCTGGGAGGCGCCGCCGCAGTCGCGGTCGGGGACGGCGTAGGGCACGAGGACCGGGACCCTGGCCTGGGCCGCCGCGCCCGCGGTGACCGCGCGCACCCGGGCGGCGACGGTGTCCGGGCTGTAGTCGGCGAACCACACCGCGGCCGGCCGGTCGGCGATCCGGGACTCGATGAGGGCGGTGCGCGGGTCGCCGGGATTGGCCCGGACCCAGTCCAGCACCTGGGAGTCGGGGTGGCGGTAGAGGCGGGAGGACACGGTGGTGGTCCGCTGCTTCCTCTCGGTGCGGGTCGGGGAGACGGTGGGGATCCGCTTCGTCGGCACGGCCGTGGGAGTCCGTGCGGTCCTGGACGGCGAGGGTGCCGGCGAGGGGACGGCGGGCAGGGGCACTCGGCTCGGCACGTGGGTCACCTCGGGCCGGGCCTGGTCGGAGCCCCTGCCGTCGTCGAGCGCGGCGATCATCCCGGTCACGGTGCCGACCACGGTGACCACCGAGGCGGCCGCGACCATCGCCCCGCGCCGCAGGGCGCGCCTGCGCTCGGCACGGCGGGCGGCCAGGCGCCGGGCACGTAAGCCTGACACGGTGTCACTCCCCCCTCGATCCGCACAGTGCCGCTGCGGCCCTTCCCGCACGGTGCAGCCCCCGCCCCGCGTTTCCCGTTCCCCCGTTCCGGCGAAGCACCGGGCCGGTCGGCATGCGGGTCAGCCTAGGGCTGTCACCCTTCCCCCATGGCGCAGTTGGAACACTTCACCACGCCCGTCGACGCCGTGCTCTCCCGGATGCGCGCCCTCGACGCGGACCTGCCCGAGTGGGACGGGGTCGCCGTGTTCAACCGCGTCTACCTCACCGTCACCGAGGAGGTCGACCAGCGCCTGAACGCCGGGGAGTTCACGGATCCGCGGGCGGCGTCCGTGCTGGACACCCGGTTCGCCGAGCGATACCTGGCGGCGGTCGACGAGGTGGCCCGGGGCCGCCGTCCACCCGCCTGCTGGCGCCCTCTGTTCCAATTCCGCCGCCACCCCGGTGTACGGCCGCTGCAGTTCGCGCTGGCGGGCATCAACGCGCACATCGGGCACGATCTGGCGCTCGCCGTGGTGGACGCCTGTCGTACGCTCGGCTGCGAACCGGCCGACCTGGAGGACGAGTTCGACCGCGTGGGTGATCTCCTCGCCTCGCTGGAGGAGCGCATCCGCGAGGATCTGATGCCGGGCCCCGACGTGCTGCAGATCGCCGACCCGCTCACCCATCTGCTCGGGTCCTGGAGCCTGGAGCGAGCACGGGACGCGACCTGGGCCGCGGCGCGGGCTCTGTGGGCGCTGCGGCACTGCGAGGAGGTGGCCGATGAGTTCACCGAACGCCTCGACGCGGCTGTCGGCTTCGCGGGCCGCATGCTGCTCACGCCGCTGCCCGGCTGAGGCGCCTCGATCCGGCCAACCCCGCCTCGCCTCGCCGGAACTCGGCGGTGATCGCTGTAGGTTGAAGCGGCAACCGATCTCGAAGGAGTACTCGGCACATGGCGACCAGGCTCGGACTAGGCCTTCCGCAGAATCGGCAGTACGACCTCGGCAAGGACGTGCCCGACGTGGCACGCACCGCCGAGCAGATCGGATACGACAGCCTGTGGGTGTACGAGCGGGCGCTGTTCCCCGAGCCCGCGGCCCAGGGCCTGTACGGCATCGAGGGCCTGCCCTGGCCCGACTTCTACCGCAGTGTGGCCGAGCCGCTGGTCACGCTCGCCCTGGCCGCCGCGGTCACGGAGCGGGTCCAGCTGGGCTCCAGCGTGCTGGTCGCGCCCCTGCATCAGCCGTTCCAGCTGGCCAGGTCCCTCGCCACGCTGGACGCGGCGAGCGGCGGCCGGGTGATCGCCGGATTCGGCACCGGCTGGTCGCTGGACGAGTACGCGGCCTCGGGCATCCGGCCGATCGCGGAGCGCGGCAAGGTGCTCGACGAGATCATCCAGGTGTGCCGCGCGGTGTGGGGCCCCGACCCGGTGCACCACGACGGCCGTATCAGCAGGATCGACTCCGCCGTGGTGGGACCCAAGCCCGCCCGGCCCATCCCCATCATGCTGGCGGCGAGCAACAAGAAGGCGCTGACGCGGCTCGTCGACCACGCCGACGGCTGGCTGCCGGTGGGCATGGGCGTGGAGCAGATCGCCGCGCAGTGGCAGGAACTGCAGGACCTGGCCGCCGAGCGCGGTCGCAAGGAGCCGATCCGGACGGCCCTGCGGGTGAACGCGATGTACTCGGCGAAGGCGTTCGACGGGGAGGGCCGCCAGCCCTTCCAGGGTGATGCCGACCAGATCGTGGAGGACCTGGTCGCACATGCCGCGATCGGCCTGGACGAGATCCTGGTCGACCTGCAGATCACTCCGCGCGACGCCCAGGAACTCAAGGACGTCGCCGCGGAGGTCTACGAGAAGGCGCGGGCCGCAGGGGTATAGCGCCCGTCCGCCGGGTCCAGGTCCGGTCCGCCGGACCGGACCTAGTCCTCGGGCAGCTCCACCGGGGCGATCTCCTCGTACAGGTCACCCGGGCCCGGGTTGGTCGCGTCGGTCGCCCCGCCGAAGTGGTGCATGACGCCCCAGACGGCGTTCAGCGCGGTCTGGATCGCGCCCTCGGCCCAGCCGGCCGTCCAGGAGATGTCGTCGCCGGCGAGGAAGATGCCCCGCTTGTCCTCCGGCAGCCGGTCCTGCATGAAGTGCGTGAACAGGCGCCGCTGGTAGCGGTAGTGGCCGGGCAGGTTGGCCTTGAACGCGCCCATGAAGTAGGGCTCGTTCTCCCAGGAGACGGTCACCGGGTTGCCGATGATGTGCTTCCGGATGTCGACCTTCGGGTAGATCTCGCCGAGCGACTTCAGCATGACCTCCATCCGCTCGTTCGCGGACAGCGGCAGCCACTTCAGGCTGTCGTCGCACCAGGTGTAGGACAGGCAGATCACGGCGGGCTTGTCCGGGCCCTCGTCCAGCAGGTAGGTGCCGCGGGTCATGCGGTCGGTGAGCGTCATCGACATGACGTCACGGCCCGTCTCCTCGTCCTTGTCCAGCCAGAACGGCCGGTCCACGGGCACGAAGAGCTTGCTCGACTCCATGTAGTGCGTGCGCTCGATCGCCGTCCAGTGGTCGATCGGGAACAGCGCGTCGTCGCAGGCGATCTTGGACAGCAGCATCCAGGACTGAGCCGTGAAGACGGCCGCCTGGTAGGTACGGATGTCGCCGTTCGCGTCCGTCACGGTGATCTGGTTGCCCGCCGTGCGGTGCAGCCGGGTCACGGCCGGGCGGGGTTCGCCGTTCTCGTGCAGGCTCGCCAGCGAGGTGCCGTAGGACCAGTGCACGATCTTCTGCGGCTCGCGCTCCCACAGGCGCAGCGGCAGCTGCTGGGAGCCGCCGACGATGCCGCGGTGATGGTCGTCGGCCTCGGTGTAGACGACCCGCAGGATCTCCAGGATGGAGTTCGGGAAGTCGGTGTCCCAGCCGCCGGTGCCGAAGCCGACCTGGCCGAAGATCTCGCGGTGCCGGAAGGACTTGAAGGCGTCGGAGTCGCAGAGGAAGCCGTAGAAGGTCTGGTTGTCGAGCTTCTCGACGAGCTTCGCCCAGATCTCGCGGATGCGCGGTACGTCCCGCTCGCGCATGGCGTGGTTCATGTCGGAGAAGTCGGCACCCTCTTCGAGGCACTTGTTCCATGCCTCGGCGACGTCCCGGTACACCTGGGGCAGGTCGTCGACGGTCTCCGCGTAGTGCGACTCGCCCTTGAGGTCCACGACGGTGGACGGGGTGGTCTCGGCCAGCGGGTTCGGGAAGGGCCTGGTCTCCAGGCCGACCATGTCGATGTAGTGCTGCAGCGCCGTGGAGGACGGCGGGAAGCGCATCGCGCCCATCTCGGCGGTCAGCGACTCGTCGCAGCCCTCGAAGCCGACGGTGCGCAGCCGGCCGCCGATCTGGTCGGCCTCGTAGACGACGGGCTTGAGGCCCATCTTCATCAGCTCGTAGGCCGCCACGATGCCGGACAGACCGCCGCCGATGACGGCGACCTCGGTGCCGTGCTCGGTCGCGGGGATCTGGCCGAGGCCCGCCGGGTGGGCGAGGAAGTCGTCGTAGGCGTAGGGGAAGTCCGGGCCGAACATGGTGATCGGCGGCTGCTGCTCGTCGGCGTGCTCGACGGCGTTGGGCACCGTGGACGTCATGGGGTACGGACTCCTTGCGCGGGGGTGAAGACGGGGAGGGCTCGGGTGGCGGCGGCGGCGAGGGCTCCGGGGGTCAGACCAGGGACCCGTAGAGGCCGGGGCGGCGGTCCTTCAGGTACGGGTTCGCCTCGCGGGACGCGGCCAGGAAGGCGGGGTCGGCGTCGGCGAAGACCAGCTCCTCGGCGCGGCCGGCGCGGGTGCGGGCGATGCCGTCGGGGCCGGCCAGCACGGACAGTCCGACGAACTCGAAATCGCCCTCGGGCCCGACCCGGTTGACGTACGCGACGTACATCTGGTTCTCCCAGGCCCGCACCGGCACGAGGGACTCGGCGACGAACTGGAAGGGATGCATCTGCGCCGTCGGCACGATCAGCAGGTCGGTGCCGGCCAGCGCGTGGGCGCGGACGTTCTCCGGGAACTCGACGTCGTAGCAGATCATCAGGCCGACGGTGAGGCCGTTCAGCTCGGCCTGGACGACCGGCTGCTCGCCGGGCGTGAAGTGATCGCGCTCGAAGCAGCCGAAGAGGTGGGTCTTGCGGTAGTTCGCGAGCCGGATGCCCTCGGCGGAGATCAGCTGGGCGGAGTTGTGGACGGTCTCGCCGTCGCGCTCCGGGTAGCCGTAGGCGATCGCCAGGCCGTGCCGTGCGGCGATCTCGGCGATCGCGTCGGCGGAGTCGCCGGCGGCGGGCTCCGCGAGGCGGGCGATGCCGTCGCCGATCGCGTAGCCGGTGAGGAACATCTCCGGTGCGGCCAGCAGCGCGGCACCCGCGGCGGCGGCACGGCCCGCGGCCTCGTCGAGGACCTTGAGGTTCTCGACGATCGAGCCGGGGCGGCCGGAGCTCTGGAGCAGTGCGGTGCGCATGCGGGTTCCTCACCGGAAGAGGGGGTTCGGGGGCCAGATAGAAGGTACGGTCGGCGCGCTCGGCCGGACAAGAAGGAGCCGTTGCGCGCCGGTGCGCGGTTCGTTGCGTGGGTCGGGGGTCGGGCGGCGATTCGTTGCGCGCCCTCCGGAGGGGCTCTCGTCCCCCCTGAGACGCAGGTCACGGCGGGTCTTCCCCGCCGGACGGGGGAGGCGGGGTGCCGCCCGGGGAGCGATGTGCCGAAGGGCCGGCGCCGGGAGAGTGGTGAGCGTTCAGGTTCACACGCTTGACCTGCGGAAAGGACCGTCATGCAGCGTCGTACGAAGATCGCCGCCGTTACCGCCGCCCTGCTGATCACCGCCGGAGCGGCGGGGTCGGCGACGGCCTCGGGGAACGGCTCGCAGCGCCACCACGGGCGGGAGGCCGCCGCGCTCACCGGCACGGCCAAGCTGTACCGGTCGGCCGGGGACGACATCACCTTCTCCTTCGACGCGCATCTGGCCGCGAAGGACACCAAGGATCCGCGGAAGGCCACCGGAACCTTCGAGTTCAGCCACTACCTGGACGGCGACGGCGCCTGGGCCAAGGCGACGGTGGACTGCCTGGTCACCGGCGGGAAGGTGGCCGTCGTCTCCGGTGTGATCACGGCCTCGGACCTGCCGGGGGCCAAGGGCAGGCGGGTCGGCATCACGGTCCACGACCTCGGCCGGCACGACCGGCTGGGCTACAGCTGGGCCGGGGTCGGCAGCCCCACGGACACCAAGGACCTGCCGCCCTGCGTGTCGTCGGCTCCCTTCGAGAAGGTGAAGCAGGGCACGGGCGACTTCAAGGTCGTCCCCTGGAACCCCGCGCTCTGAGCGACCGGCGCCCGCCGGTCACCCGGCGAGACGGCCGTCGGTGGGCCGGCCGGCCTCGTCGAGGCCTGACCGGCGCCGCCCCTACAGCTCCTTCAGTCGCTCCATGATCTCCCGCAGCAGCCCAGGATCGGCGGCCGGGCCCGTGGCCTGGACGCGGCGGGGCCGGTCGATACGGACCAGCCGGGCCTCGGCCAGGTCGCCGAGCAGGACACGGACGACGGTCAGGGGCAGGTCGGCGTCCGCGGCCAGCTCGGCCACGGGGCGTGGGCCGCGGCGGATCAGGTCGAGCAGGGAGGCGCGCGCATGGTCGAGCTCCGGCTGTGCCGCGCCGTCCGGCTCCAGCGCGGTGACCTGGGACATCAGATCGATCGCGTGCTGTTCCGAGGGCCGGGTGCGGCCCCGGGTCACGGTGTAGGGGCGCACCATCGACCCGGTCTCGTCCTCGTACCAGTGCTCGTCGCTCACCGCGGGATCAGGGGGCCGAGCGGGTCGCGGCGTCCAGATGGCGCCCGAGGCGGCGGACGAGCAGGGCCATCTCGTGGGCGAGCTGTCCGACGTCGGTCCGCGCCTCACTGAGTACGGCGAGGCGGCTGCCGTGGCCGGCCGGGGTGATGAAGAGGTAGGCGTCCTCCAGCATGACCATGGTCTGCCGCACCCCTCCGGCCTCGAACCGCTCCCCCGCCGATCGGGCAAGACCGTGGAAGCCGGCGCAGACGGCGGCCAGGTGCTCGATGTCCCGTCGGCGCATGCCCTCCGAGCAGCTCAGCGCCATGCCGTCGGCGGTGAGCAGCACGGCCTGGCGGACGTGGTCGGTGCGGGCCACGAGGTCGTCGAGCAGCCAGCCGAGATCCGTGCCGGGCGCTCCGGCGGGCAGGGCCGGGGTCTCGGGGGTCTGGTCGTCACCGTGCATCGTCGGTGTCCGTCCCTTCGTCGGCGTGGGTGGTCACTGCGTCCGCGGCGCTGGCCGGGTCGCCCGGGCCGGTGGGCGCGCCGCCCGTGTCGCGGGGCGCGCCGCCCGTGTCGCGGGGCGCGCCGCCCGTGTCGGTGGCCGCCGGCAGGCCCTTGCGGCCGCGGTCCAGGCCCCGCTGGAAGGCGCCGAAGATCGCACGCATCTCCTCGGCGTCGGGCTCGCGCTCGGGTGCCGCGTCACGGGGTGGCGGATCGTCGCGCAGCTCCCGGACGAGGGAGGCCTGACGGGTGCGGGTGGGCAGGGCGGGGGTGGGGTCGTACGGCTCGGGAACGGGCTCGGGCGTGCTCCGCCTCCGCGAGGGCAGCTCCGGCACCGGTGCGGCGGACTCCGGGCGCTGCCGCAGGCGCACCACCTCGGCCCCGGCCCTTGCCCCCGCACCCGCCGGCTCCGCCTCGGCACTGCCCCCTGCCGCCGCACCCGCCGGCACCGGCTCGGCCCCGCCCCTTGCCCCCGCACCGGCCGGCTCCACCTCGGCCAGCACCTCCTGCGGCAGCAGCACCACCGCGGTCGTACCCCCGTAAGGGGAGTCCCGCAGGTTCACTTCGATGCCGTGCCGGGCTGCGAGGCGGCCGACGACGTACAGGCCGAGCCGGTCGTGCCGGGTGGGGTCGAAGGCGTCGGGATCGGTCAGGGTGCGCTGGGCCGCCGTGCGCTGCTCGGCGTCGAGGCCGAGCCCGCGGTCGTCGATCTCCAGGACGAATCCGCTGCCGACCCGTCCGGTGCGCAGGGTGACCTGGGTGTGCGGCGGCGAGAACACCGTGGCGTTCTCCAGGAGTTCGGCGACGAGGTGCACGACGTCGGCGACCGCGTCCGCCGCGACGCCGACCTCGGGCATCGGCGGCACCACGACGCGTGCGTAGTCCTCGATCTCGCTCACCGCAGAGGCGACGACGTCCGCGACCGGCACGGGCCTGCGCCAGCGGCGGCCGGGCGCCGCTCCGGAGAGGATGATCAGGCTTTCCGCGTGCCGGCGCATCCGGGTCGTCAGATGGTCGATGCGGAACAGCTGGCGCAGGATGTCCGGGTCGTCGGTGCGCCGCTCCAGCGTGTCGACGAGTTTCAGCTGCCGGTGCACCAGCGCCTGGTTGCGGCGCGCGATGGTGAGCAGCACCGCGAACAGCCCCCGGCGCAGGGTGGCCTGTCTGACGGCGGCCTCCACGGCGGCGAGCCGCGCGGTGTTGAAGGACCGGCCGACCTGGCCGATCTCGTCGTCCCTGACCTCGTCGGCGGCGAGCGGTGGCGCCTCGGCGAGCGCGTCCACCTCCGCACCGGCGCTCAGCCTGCGCATGACGTCCGGGAGTTGCCGTGCGGTGAGCACGTCGGCCGCGTCCCGCAGGGTCTCCAGGCGGCGCGAGATGCGCCGCGCGCCGCGCACCGCGAACCAGAGCGACAGCGCCACGGCGGCCAGCCCGACCGCGCCGACGACGGCGGCCTTGGTCAGCTCGCGGTAGGCGAAGGCCCGGCCGCGCGCGGCGGAGTTCTCGGCGGAGCGGGTGCACAGCTGCATGTAGCGCTTGACGGCCCGGTCGGTGGTCGACCGCCAGGTGTCCGCCGCCACGGCCTCCCCGGCCCGGTCCGCACCGGACCGCAGCAGCGCGTCCTCGCCCCGCACCAGCGACCGGTGCAGGTCCCCGCGCTGGAACTCCTCGAACAGGCCGCGCGAGTCGGCGGGCAGGTCCGGCACATACGTCCGCTCGAAGACGCGCCGGTCCTCGATGGTCGCGGTCAGGGCGTCGTACTGCCGGTCGGTCAGGGTCCCGGCCGCCCGCGCCCCGGCGACCAGGGCGTCCTCCCGGGACACGAACTCGCGCACCCGCACCAGCTCGACGACGACCTGCGCCTCCCGGGCGAGCTGCCCGGCCTGGAGCGCGGTCAGCGTGGACTGCACGTCGAAGCCGGGCTCGACGAGCGTGCTGTACTCGTCGACCGCCCGGTCCCAGGTGATGTCCCGGGACAGCACGCGCTCGCGCAGCCCCTCCAGCTTCCCGGTGGCGGCGACCACGGCGTCCAGGGCCTGCCGCTGCCGGCCCGTGAGCCGGCCGCGGTCCCCGTCCCGGACCGCCTGCCGCAGGGCGTCGACGGCCCGGTCGGTACGGCGCTGTTGCCCGAGCAGGTCGGCGGCGGCGGTCGTGTCGAGACGGGCGCCGAGGTAGGCGGCGGACAGCCGGCGCTCGATCTGGATCTGCCCGATCGCGGTGTCCACGGGGGTGCCGAAATCCTCGTACACCCCCTGGAGCCGGATCAGCGCGCGTGTCTCGGCCGTGACCGACACCATGGCGAAGCTCCACAGGGCCATCAGGGCGACGGCCGGGGCGAGAGCGAGCGCCACGATCCGCGCACGGACGGTGGTGGGACGGCCGACAGGCCAGCGCATGGGTACCTGCCCGGTGTTACCAGTCAGTAGAAAGAGCGGGCACAACTTACGGGATCATCACCTGGTCCGCAATGGTGACCTGCGGTAACCCAGGGTCAGTTCCTGGGCAGCGCGAAGGTGGTCACCACCGCCGCGTGGTCCGAGGGCCAGTCGTTGTCCGCCACGTCGGGCCAGGGACGCGGGATGCCGAGGACGAAGGTCCGCGCGTCCCGCACGGTCAGGCCCCGGTGCAGGACGTAGTCGATCCGGTCCTGCGGTTCGGGCCGTCCGCTGCCGTCCTCGTGGACCGGGTGGATCGGCGACCAGGTGTGCCCGGGCTCGGCCGCCGGGTCCGGGTGGGCCTCACGGTAGGAGTCGGCGAAACCCGCGTCCGCCGCCGCCCGCGTCACCGGCCAGGCCACGTCCGGCCGGTCCAGGTGGGAGGGGCAGTTGAAGTCGCCGACGAGGACGACCGGGACACCGTCGCGGGAGGATGCGCCGATCCGGCCCAGCGTGTCCCGCATCTGTCCGAGCCGTACGTCCTCGTGGGCGATCAGCTCGGGGGCGCCGAGCCCGTCGAAGGCGGCCTCGTAGGGGCCGTACGGCGTGTAGTGCAGGTGGGCCGTCCACACGTCGACCTCGCGGCCGGGCCCGACCTGGATCCGGACGCCTGCGGCGCCGTAGAAGCCGACGTCCGGGTCACCGAAGCGGGCGGTGACGGGGTGCCGGCTGATGACGCCGAGGTTCTCCCCTGCCCGGTGGTGGTACCAGCCGAGGGCCTCGGCCAGCTCCTGGGCGGCACTGCCGCCGGTCTCCTGCAGACCGACCACGTCCGCGCCGGACTCCAGGACGGCCTTGATCTGCTTGGCGCGGTGGTCGTCGACCTCGCTGCCGCCGAGCCACAGGTTCCAGCTCATGACCCGGAGTTCGGGTGCGACCATCTGGCGCAGCTCCTCCGGAGTGACGCCGACGAGGCTGTCGCGCACGGTCCGCCCGGGTGCCGCGCCGATCGGCGCGAGGGACGGCACGGCGAGTACGGCACACCCGGCGGCCTCGGCGGAGGCCACGCCGGTCTCGGTGTCCTCGACGGCGACGCAGGCGGCCGGTTCGACGCCGAGGGCCCGGCAGGCGGCGAGGTAGGGGTCGGGGTCCGGTTTGGTGCGGGGGGTGTCGTCGGCGGTGACCGAGACCGCGAACCGTCCGGCGCCGAGGGCGTCGAGCACGACGTCGGCGACCGCGCGCGGGGACGCGGTGACCAGGGCCGTGGGGACGCCGGCGCCGGCCAGCGCGTCCAGCAGGTCGAGCGCGCCGGGGCGGGGCACGATTCCGGTGCTGACGCGGGCGGCGAACTCCCGGTGCAGCTCGGCCGCGAGACCGGCGTCGGCCCGGCCGGTGGCGGTGGCGAGCCAGGCGGCGGTGTGCTCGACCGGACGGCCGAGCACCTCCGGCTGGTCGGCCTCGGTCAGCGGGCGTCCGGCGACCTGCTCGACGGCCTCCCACCACAGGCGCTCGGTGTCGACGAGCGTGCCGTCCATGTCGAACAGGACGGCCTGCAGCGGGAGTGCGGGGGTGTGGGGGGTCACGTTGTTGTCGTTCCTCACTTCTGGATACGTTCGGCCACCAGCACCGGCCGCTCGGGCAGCGACACGCCGACGGCGGATCCGGCACCGAGCCCGGCGGCCTCGTGCGCGGGCAGGTCGGCCTTGGCCTCGGTGCCGTCGGCGAGCCGCACGGTGACCCGGACGACGGCGCCCAGGAAGGCCGTGGCGACGACCCGGGCACTGCCCTGCTCGTCGGCGCGCACCTGGACGGACTCGGGCCGCACCAGGACGTCCACCTCGCCGTTCGGCGCCTCGCCGTCGGCGGGCAGCCGCTGCCCGAGCACCTCGACGGTGCCGTCCTTCAGCTCGCCCGGGAGCCGGCTCATCGTGCCGACGAACTCGGCGACGAAGGCGGTGGCGGGACGGCCGTACAGCTCGGCGGGCTCGGCGCACTGTTCGAGCCGGCCGGCGCGCATGACGGCGACCCGGTCGGCGACCGACAGGGCTTCCTCCTGGTCGTGCGTGACGAAGAGGGTGGTGATGCCGAGTTCCTGCTGGAGCCTGCGGATCTCCTCGCGCAGGGTCAGGCGCACCTTGGCGTCCAGCGCGGACAGCGGCTCGTCGAGCAGCAGGACACGCGGCCGCAGGGCGAGGGCGCGGGCGAGCGCGATGCGCTGCTGCTGGCCGCCGGAGAGCTGGTGCGGGTACCGCTCCCCCTTGTCGCCCAGGCCGACCAGCTCCAGCAACTCGGTGGCACGGGCGCGTCGTTCGGCCGCACGGACCTTGCGCATGCGCAGTCCGAAGGCGACGTTGTCGACGGCGTTCAGATGCGGGAAGAGGCTGTACGACTGGAAGACCATCCCGGCGTCCCGGCGGTGGGCCGGCACGTGGGTGACGTCCTCGCCGTCCACCAGCACGGCACCGGAGTCGGGGTGTTCGAACCCGGCGAGCATGCGCAGCGCGGTGGTCTTGCCGCAGCCGGACGGGCCGAGCAGGGCGAGGAACTCCCCCGGGCGCACGGTCAGGTCGAGTCCGTCGAGGGCGACTGTGGCCCCGAACTCCCTTCTGAGCCCCCGGAATTCGACGGTTGCCGCCTTTTCGGCGGCGGCCTTCTCAAGCGTGGTGACGGTCATGGTTCATCCCCGGGAGGAAGCGGTTCGGGTACGTCCGCCGGCGCCGGCGAGCGCAAGCAGCAGAGCCCAGGTGACGAGCAGGCTGAGCACGGACACGGCGACGGACATCTGGGCCTGCGAGCCGCCGACGTTGTAGATCCACACGGCGAAGGGCTCGAAGCCGAGCAGCCGGGCGACGGTGAACTCGCCGAGGACCAGCGCCAGCGTGAGGAAGGCCGCGTTCAGCAGCGCCCCGCGCAGGTTCGGCAGCACGGCCCGGACGAGGGCCTGCGGCCAGGAGGCCCCGCAGCTGCGGGCGGCCTCGACGAGGGTGCGCACATCGATGGCGCGCAGGCCCGCGTCCAGGGCGCGGTAGACGAACGGCAGCGCCATCACGACATACGCGAGGACCAGCACAACGGGGAAGTTCTCGTTCTGGATCGCCACGATGGTCTGGAAGAGCGGGGTCCTGGACAGATGCTCCGGGCCCCACTTCAGCACGGTCGCGATCCCCGCGACGAACGCGATCGGCGGCACCACCAGCGGCAGCGAGCACACCACCTCCACCACCGGCCGCAGCCGGGGTGCGCCGAGCCGCAGCGCGACCACGGCGGGCACCATCAGCAGCAGGACCACCGCGATGGTGGCCACGGCAAGCTCCAGCGAGAGCAGCAGGCTGGAGACGAAGCCGTCGGTGGAGAGGATCTGGGTGTAGGCGTCGAAGGAGATGCCGTGGCCGGGCACGTCGACCGTGAAGACCACGGACGCGCCGAGCGGCACCAGGAAGTACAGGGCGGCCAGGCCGAGGACGGCCCAGCGCCAGGGGGTCAGGCGTCGAGCCATCGGGCGCTCCGTCGTTGCAGGGGCAGGTACACGGCCATGACCAGGCCTGCCACCAGCACCATGTCGAGGCTGAGGGCGAGGGCGACGTTCTCCTGGCCGACGAGCACGTTGCCGGAGAGGGCGTCGGCGATCTGCAGTGTGACGAGCGGGACCGCGCTGCCCACCATCGCGGCGGCGGTGGCGTAGGCGGCGAAGGCGCTGCCGAACAGCAGCACCAGACCGCCGAGCAGGGAGGGCGCGAGGACGGGCAGGGCCACGTGCCGCCAGTACTGCACACCTGTTGCGCCGTTGTTCAGCGCGGCCTCGCGCCACTGGACCCGCAGGCCGTCCAGGGCCGGGGTGATGGTGAGGACCATCAGCGGGATCAGGAAGTACAGATAAACGAGGACCAG
This sequence comes from Streptomyces sp. NPDC101151, assembly GCF_044768335.1. NCBI lineage: Bacteria > Bacillati > Actinomycetota > Actinomycetes > Kitasatosporales > Streptomycetaceae > Streptomyces > Streptomyces sp. NPDC101151. Next base: position 100,314 of record NZ_JBIWPP010000008.1, read on the forward strand.
GCCCCAGAAGCTGTAGAGGTCCCAGCCCTTGTCCGTGAGGCCCAGGTGCATGGTCAGGACGCCGGCGTTGCCGAGGGTGGCGACGAACGCGAAGGCCAGCGGGACGCCGCCGAAGTTGGCGAGCACGCCGGAGGCGGTCAGTACGGCCTCGCGCAGCGCGCGCGAGCGGGAACTGACCACGGCCTGCGCGAGGGGCAGCCCGAGCAGGGCGCCGAGCCCGGCGGAGATCGCCGAGAGCTTGACGCTGCCGATCAGCGCGGTGAGGTACGGGCCCTGGAGTGAGGCCGAGAGGTTCTCGGCCGTGTAGGACGTGGCGCCGGTGGTCTGGTCCTTGACCGTGAAGGCGCCGTCCAGGATGGCGAGGGCGGGCAGCCCGAAGGCGATCGCCGTGAACGCCAGCAGCGGCACCACGGCGAGCCAGCCGGGGGCGCGGCGCCGTCGCTTCGCCGAAGCGACGGGCGCCACGTCCGCACGCGGGAGAGCGGTGGTCATCCGGAGACGGCCTTACCCCAGCCCTGCGCGATGACCGTCTTGGCCTTGCTCTGCTGGGCCTCGGTCGGGAAGGACGGCGTGCCGGTGACCTTGGGGAGCTTGGCGGCGGCCGTCTTGTCGAGGGTGCCGGCCTTGTCCATCGCGGTCATCAGGGCCGGGCGGGCGTAGCCCTTGAGCCACAGGTTCTGGCCCTCGGCGCTGTAGAGGTACTCCTGCCACAGGCGGGCGGCCGCCGGGTGCGGGGCGTCCTTGTTGATGGCCTGGGAGTAGTACTGGGCGTACTGGCCGTCGGCCGGGATGGCGACCTTCCAGTCCACACCCTTGGACTTGAACTCGTCGGCGTAGCCGGCGTTCAGGTAGTCCCAGTCGATGCTGATGGGCGTCTCGCCCTTCTCGACGGTGGCCGGGGTGGACTCGACGGGCGTGTAGTTGCCGTTCTTCTTGAGCTTGCCGAAGAAGTCGAGGCCGGGCTGGATGTCGTCGAAGGAGCCGCCGCTCGCGAGCGCGGCCGCGTAGACGCCGCCGAAGGCCGAGCCCGACTTGGTCGGGTTGCCGTTGAGCGCGACCTTGCCCTTGTACTCCGGCTTGAGGAGGTCCTTGAAGGTGGTCGGGCAGGCCTTCACTCGCTTGGCGTCGCAGCCGATGGAGATGTAGCCGCCGTAGTCGTTGAACCAGCGGGCCTGCGGGTCCTTCTGGCCCTCGGGGATGTCGTCGTAGGAGGCCACCTTGTAGGGCGCGAGCAGGCCCTGCTGGGCGGCGCTGAGGGCGAAGGAGCTGCCGAGGTCGAGGACGTCGGGGGTGCGGTCCTGGCCCTTGCGGGTGGTGACGGCATTGATCTCGTCCTGGCTGGAGCCGTCGGGGCTCTCCACCTCGATCTTGATGCCGTACTTCTTCTGGAAGCCGTCGATGAGGGCGCCGTAGTTGGCCCAGTCGCGGGGCAGCGCGATGGCATGCAGCGTGCCCTCCTTCTTGGCCGCCTTGACCAGGGCGTCGAGGCCGCCGAAGTCGGCCGCGGAGGTGGCGGTGGCGGCGTTCTTGCCGTCCTTGGTCTTGGTGGACGCGTTGTCGGGGGCGGCGCCGCAGGCGCTCAGGGCGAGCGCGGCGACGACGGCGAGGGAGCCGCCGAGGACGGCGTTTCTCGGCAGGGACACGGTCACGGTCTCTCCAGGGGTGCGCACGAGGGTTGGGGCGGTGCGAAGGGTGAAGTACGGAGAACTTGTCTGAACAAGTTGCGTCACAGTACGCCCGTTGCCGGTGTCCTGTCTGTAAACCTCAGCGAAACTTTGGCCCCCATCTGGCTGCACAATCCAGACCGTTACAGATCACGCCAGGGTCTCGATTAGGCTGGTCACGCTGTGCACAGCGACCTACGCAGAGGGGAAGCATGACGGCGCGACACGAGGAGATCGCCGACGAACTGCGGCGCGCGATCGACCGCGAGGAGTACACGGTCGGCAGCCGGCTGCCCTCGGAGTCGGAACTCGCGACGCACTACGGCGTCTCGCGCGGCACGGTCCGCCAGGCCGTCGCGACCCTCACCACCGAGGGCCTGATCGGCTCCCGTCAGGGCGCCCGGCGCGTGGTGCTCGCCAGCCGCCGCAGCCAGAGCTTCGAGGAACTGCGCAGCTTCGCCCAGTGGGCGCGGGCCATGGGCCGCGAGGCCACCGGACACGTGGTGGCGCAGGAGTACCGCCCCGCCACGCAGGAGGACGCCGTGCGACTCCAACTGTCCGCCGGCACACGGGTGTTGCATGTGCTGCGCGTGCGCGGTCTGGACGGCGAGCCGGTACTGCTGGAGCGGACGGTGTACGCGGACTGGATCGCGCCGGCGGTCGAGGCGATCGAGCCCGACTGCCCGTCGGTCACCCAGCGTCTGTACGACGAGACGGGGTTGGTCTTCGCCTATGGCGAGCACATCATCGACGCGGTGGCAGCGGGCGCCCAGGACGCCGAGCTGCTCGCCGTCCGCCGCACGAGCCCGCTGCTGCGGGTCCGCCGTGTGACGACGACCCGTGAAGGCCGTCCGGTGGAGTGGTCGGACGACCGCTACCGCTCGGACGCGGTGAGCTTCAGCGTGCACAATTCGATAGGGAACAACGCCCTGGCCCGCAAGACGGCGGACTGAGGGGGCCGGACAGCCCGAGGGGGCCCGGATGAAGCCGCACTCGCTGCCGTACGTCGACACGCACACGGCCGTCCTCATGGCAGGGCCGGACGCGGTCTGGCGGGCGATCGGCGAGGTCATGGACCGGTCCTCCGACGGAGCGGCCCGCTACGCCGAGCTGGTCGGCTGCGCCGACCGGAAGGCCTCCGGCCCGCGCCCGTTCGCCGAGGGCTCCACGATCCCCGGCTTCACGGTCACCACCGTGGTTCCGGGCCGGGAACTGGTCCTCACCGGCCGTCATCGCTTCGCGCGGTACGCGCTGGTCTTCCGCCTGGAACAGCACGGCCCGGGCCGCACGCGCGTGAGCGCGGAGACCCGGGCCGCCTTCCCCGGCTGGAGCGGAATGCTGTACCGGCTGCTGGTCGTCAGCAGCGGCGGGCACGCCGGTGGCATGCGCCGTCTGCTGCGGGCGATCGGCCGCCGGGCGAAGTGAACGCCCAGACCCCACGACCCCGGCAGGATCCGGAAGAGGGGCCCTAGCCGGGCGAGCCCGACGAGAACCTCCGCAGCAGCGGCGACAGGACCAGTACCGACTTGGTGCGCTCCACGAACGGCTCGCCCGCGATGCGCTCCAGCACCCGTTCGAAGTGGCGCATGTCGGAAGCGAAGACCTGGACGACCGCGTCCGCCTCGCCGGTGACGGTCGACGCGGCCACGACCTCCTGGTAGCGCTCCAGACCCCGCTGGATGGTCTCCGGCGAGGTGTTGCGCCGGCAGTAGATCTCGACGAACCCCTCGGTCTCCCAGCCGAGCGCCGCGGGATCGACCCGCACGGTGAATCCGGTGATGGCTCCGGTGGCCCGCAGCCGGTCCACGCGCCGCTTGACGGCGGGCGCGGACAGGCCGACCAGCTGCCCGATGTCCGCGTAGGAGCGGCGGGCGTCCTCGGCGAGGGCGTGCACGATGCGTTCGTCGAGATCGTTCAGCACAGGGGGTGGTTCACTTCTCCGGGTCGGTCACTTCTCTGCCGCCACCGCGGGGTCCGCACCGGTCGCGAGACGGGAACGGCGATAGCCGTATACGAAGTAGAACACGAGCCCGACCGCCATCCAGACACCGAAGACCACCCAGGTGACGGTGGACAGACTGCCCATCATCCAGACGCAGAAGGCGAAGCCCAGCGCGGGCAGCAGCGGCGACAGCGGGACACGGAAGGTGCGGTTCATGTCCGGGCGGGTCCGGCGCAGCACCACCACGGCGATGTTGACCAGCGCGAAGGCGAACAGCGTGCCGATGCTGGTGGCGTCGGCCAGCTGACCCAGCGGGATCGCGGCGGCGAGGACGCCGCAGAACAGCGACACGATGATCGTGTTGGCGCGCGGCGCGCCGGTCTTCGGGTGGACCTTGGCGAAGACCTTGGGCACCAGGCCGTCGCGGGACATCGCGAACAGGATGCGGGTCTGGCCGTAGAGCACGGTGAGGACGACGCTCGCGATGGCGATGACGGCGCAGAAGGCCAGCAGGGTGCCCCAGAAGCTCTGCCCGGTGACGTCCTTCATGATCTGGGCGAGCGCGGCCTCGGAGTCGTTGAACTTCCGCCACGGCTTGGCGCCGACGGCCACGGCCGCGACCAGCACGTACAGGGCCGTCACGATGACGAGCGACAGCATGATGGCGCGCGGCAGGTCCCGCTGGGCGTTCTTCGCCTCCTCACCGGCGGTGGAGGCGGCGTCGAAGCCGATGTAGGAGAAGAACAGGGTGGCGCCGGCCGCGCTGACGCCTGCCATGCCGAGCGGCATGAAGTGCGCGTAGTTGCCGGACTTGAAGCCCATGAAGCCGATGGCGCAGAACAGCACCAGCGCCGCGATCTTCACGCACACCATGATCGTGTTGGCCCGCGCGGACTCCTTGGCGCCGCCGAGCAGGAACACCATCGCAAGGATCACGACGATCAGGGCGGGCAGGTTGAAGACGCCGCCGTCGACGCCGGGCGGGTTGGCCAGGGCGTCCGGGATGGTGACGCCGATGGTGCCGTCCAGCAGCTCGTTGAGGTACTCGCCCCAGCCGACGGCCACGGCGGCGACCGAGACGCCGTACTCCAGGAGCAGACACCAGCCGCAGACCCAGGCGACCAGTTCGCCCATGGTTGCGTATGCGTACGAGTACGAGGAGCCGGAGACCGGGATGGTGCCCGCCAGCTCGGCGTAGGACAGGGCCGAGAACAGCGCGGTGAGACCGGCGATCACGAAGGACAGGGTGACGGCCGGGCCCGCCTTCGGGACAGCCTCGCCGAGGACGACGAAGATGCCGGTGCCGAGGGTGGCACCGATGCTGATCATGGTCAGCTGCCACAGCCCGAGGGAGCGCCTCAGCGACCCTCCCTCTCCCTGGCCGCCCTCCGCGACCAGGCGTTCCACGGGCTTGCGACGCATCAGGCGCGCGGCGACGCCCGGGGACGCGGGGGCGGCCGTTCTCTGGTCCTGCGGGGGTGCGCCTTGGTCGAGCACTCGTTGGCTCCTTATCGCTGCCGGTCAGAGCGGGCGGGTACCGACAGGCGCCTGCAAGGGCACGAACCCGTCGAGCGGAGTCCCCGCCACACTACGTACAGCGCAGCACCCTATGAGCAGCAGCTTCACGGGCGTAATGCAGCAGCCTTGCGCATGACTGCAAGATCATTGCGTTCCTGGGCGTGCTGTGTCCATTCGTTGCGCACGGGCTGTCGACCGTTGCACCGGAGCCTCACAGACCCCTGTTTCACCCTCTTCCCGCGGGCTCGGAACGTCTCTCCCGAGGCACGGAAACGCCGACGGCCCCCGTCCTCCCGTCACCGGGAAACAGGGGCCGTTCTCGATCGGCTCGGCTCAGCTCCAGCTGGCGTGCAGCGGCTTGCCCTCGGCGTAGCCGGCCGCGCTCTGGATACCGACGATGGCCTTCTCGGCGAACTCCTCGAGGGAGCCGGCGCCGGCGTAGGTGCAGGAGGAGCGGACGCCCGCGATGATCGAGTCGATCAGGTCCTCGACGCCCGGCCGGGCCGGGTCGAGGAACATGCGGGAGGTGGAGATGCCCTCCTCGAACAGCGCCTTACGGGCCCGGTCGTACGCCGACTCCTCCGACGTACGGTTGGCCACCGCACGCGCCGACGCCATGCCGAAGGACTCCTTGTAGGCGCGCCCGTTGGCGTCGTGCTGGAGGTCACCGGGCGACTCGTAGGTACCGGAGAACCACGAGCCGACCATCACGTTGGACGCACCGGCGGCGAGGGCCATCGCCACGTCACGCGGGTGCCGGACGCCGCCGTCGGCCCACACGTGCTTGCCGTACTTCTTCGCCTCGGCGGCGCACTCCAGGACGGCGGAGAACTGCGGCCGGCCCACGCCGGTCATCATGCGCGTGGTGCACATGGCGCCGGGGCCGACACCGACCTTGATGATGTCCGCACCGGCGTCGATGAGGTCCTTGACACCCTCGGCGGAGACGATGTTGCCGGCGGCGATCGGCACCTGCGGGTCGAGGGCGCGCACCAGCTTGATGGCGCTGATCATCGACTCCTGGTGGCCGTGCGCGGTGTCGATGACGAGCGTGTCCACGCCCGCGTCGAGCAGTTGCTTGGCCTTGCCCGCCACATCGCCGTTGATGCCGACGGCGGCGGCGATGCGCAGCTTGCCCTGCGCGTCGACGGCCGGGGTGTACAGCGTGGCGCGCAAGGCGCCCGTGCGGGTCAGGATGCCGGCGAGCTTGCCGTCCTTGTCGACGGCCGGGGCGTAGCGCCGGTTGGCCGCGTCCAGCCGGTTGAAGGCCTCGCGCGGCTCGATGTCGGCGTCGAGCAGCAGCAGGTCCCTGGACATGACCACTTCGAGCTGGGTGAAGCGGTCGACACCGGTCAGATCCTGGTCGGTGACGACACCGACGGGCCGCTGGCTCTCGTCGACGACCACACCGGCGTTGTGCGCACGCTTGGGCAGCAGGGCCAGGGCGTCGGCGACGGTCTGGTGCGGGGCCAGCACGATCGGGGTGTCCAGCACCAGGTGACGGCTCTTCACCCAGGAGACGACGTCGGTGATCACGTCGATCGGGATGTCCTGCGGGATGACCACCAGGCCGCCGCGCCGGGCCACCGTCTCGGCCATGCGGCGGCCGGCGATGGCGGTCATGTTGGCGACGACGAGCGGGATGGTGGTGCCCGTGCCGTCCGGCGAGCTGAGGTCCACGCCCTGACGCGAGCCCACCGCGGAGCGGCTCGGCACCATGAACACGTCGTCGTACGTCAGGTCGTACGCGGGCTGGAGGTCATTGAGGAAACGCACGTGCTGCACATCCCAGTCGATCAGAGGCGACCCCCCCGACGGGTGCGCCAGGGGGAAAAGAGCACGTACTTCATTGTCCCATGACGGGGCCCCCGCCATGCCCCCACAGAACATCCAGGCCGGCCGCGAGAGGCCTAGGAGGATCCTCCAAGGGCCAGCACGACGGCGAGCGCGGGGGTGCGGTCCACCGCCTCGCCGAACACGTCCTGCGCGGTCCGCCACTCCTCCGGGTGCGCCTCGGCATACCCCTGCCAGCCCCGGACGACGACCAGCAGTCCCTGCTCGACCGCGCCCTCGGGCCAGACGGTGTGGTCGGAGAGGGAGTCGGCCAGCGCGTCCCAGTTGCGGCCGAACCAGTCGGGCAGCGCCAGGGCCCGGGCCGTGCGGTCCATCAGGCCCGCCTTGTCCGTGACTCCCCCGAGGTCGAGGGTGACCGCGAGCCGGCCCGCCAGGTCCTCGCTCATCTCAGCACCGCCCGGAACGACTTGTAGTGATCATCGGTGTAGTAGATCTCCCCGCTCTGTCCGGTGACGATGCGCCGCGCCCCGCGGTCGCGTGAGCCGGGGGTCCGCACCGTGAACTCGTGGTAGTAGCCGCGCCCGTGCCGGGGCAGCAGTCCCTCGAAGTTCCCGAAGACCACCCCGTCCCTGGCGTACGGGAACGGTCCGCCCCTGTCGATGAGGGCGAGGGTCTGCCGGGCCTCGGCCGGGAGCCGGGAGGCCTGGACGGTGGGCGTGCCGTGGGCCCAGCCCGGGGTGGAGTGGCCCGGAGCCGTGGCGGTGCTCGTGCCCGACGAGCACCCCGTCAGCAGGACGGAGAGACAGACCAGCAGACCCGCGAACGCACGCGGGACGGACCGCAGCAGCATGGCGTCGATGCTGCCACGGCCGTCCCGTCACGGAGTCGGCGCGACCCGCCGTCAGACCCCGTCCGGGTCCGCCCGGCTGAGTGCCGGCTTCGGCGTCGGCCCCGCCGTCATCAGGTAGTCGGCGGCCGAGGTGTCGGTCACCAGGCTGGTGACCAGCCCGGAGCGCAGCACCGCGTCGATCGCGGACGCCTTGCGCTGCCCGCCGGCGATCGCCACGACCTCCGGGACCCGGCGCAGTTGGTCGGCCTTGACCGTGATGCACCGCTCCCCCAGGTCCCGCCCGATCCGGCGCCCATCGGCGTCGAACAGGTGCGCGGACATCTCGGCGGCGACGCCGAGCGAGGCGTAGTGCGCGCGCTCCTCGTCGCTGAGCATGTCGTGCACCGTGGAGATGCCCGGCTCCCAGGAGCCGATGGAGACGCAGGCGACCGTGACCTTGTCGAAGTACTCGAAGGCCCGGGCGATCCCGGTCTGGTTGCGCAGTGCCACCGCGGTGGCCGCGTCCGGCAGCAGCATCGGCGCGTAGATGGGGTGCGCGTCGCCGCCCGACACCTGGGCCGCACGGCGCACCGCCTCCACCGAGCCGCGCTCCGCCGTCCCGGCGTCGTACACGCCCGTCAGCTGCACCACCGTGCACGGCGGCAGCCGGTCGAGCGCCGCCGCCATGTGAATGGTGGACCGGCCCCAGGCCAGCCCGAGCACATCCCCCTCGTTGACGAGTTCGCCGAGCAGGTCGGCAGCGACCTCGCCCAGATTCTCGGGGTCGGGGGTCTCCTCGGCCTCGGCCGGGGACTCGACCACAACGGCGTGCCTCAGGCCGTACCGGGCGCGGAGCGCGTCGGAGCGCTCGGCGTCCAGTTCGGCCGGCACACGGATCTCGATGCGTACGAGATCCCGTTCGAGGGCGGTCTCCAGGACCCGGGCCACCTTGAAGCGGCTGACGCCGAACTCCTCGGCGATCTGGATCTTGGATTTGCCCTCGAGGTAGAAGCGGCGGGCCATGGCCGCCGCCTGCACCAGCTCAGCGGGTCCCATCCGCATGGCTGACCGGCCCGCCGACATACCCGACACGGCGATCTCCTCACTGCTGTTCACACTCTGGATTCGCCGTTCATCCTTGCAGATTCGGCGCAACTGATCCGCCCTGATGGGCGGCGTTCCCTCAAGCGTTCACGTAGCCGTGGCTCAGTGGTCGCATGCCCAGGAGGCCTTGGCGGTCGCGGTATCCGCCTGGGCGCGCAGCGCCCGCACCGCCTCAGCCGGGTCCTCGGCCCCGTACACCGCCGAACCGGCGACGAAGACATCCGCTCCCGCGTCCGCGCACCGCTCGATCGTGGATGCCGACACGCCGCCGTCGACCTGCAGCCACAGCTGGAGCCCGTGCTTGCCGATCAGCTCCCGGGTGCGGCGGATCTTCGGCAGCATGATGTCGAGGAAGGCCTGGCCGCCGAAGCCCGGCTCGACCGTCATGATCAGCAGCATGTCGAGTTCCGGGAGCAGGTCCTCGTACGGCTCGATCGGCGTCGCCGGCTTCAGCGCCATGGAGGCGCGGGCACCCTTGGCCCGGATCTCCCGGGCGAGCCGCACCGGAGCGGCGGCCGCCTCCACGTGGAAGGTGACCGACGAGGCACCCGCCTCGACGTACTGGGGCGCCCAGCGATCGGGGTTCTCGATCATCAGATGGCAGTCCAGCGGGGTGTCCGTCGCGCGGGCCAGCGACTCCACGACCGGCACGCCGAGCGTGAGGTTGGGGACGAAATGGTTGTCCATGACGTCGACGTGGAGCCAGTCGGCTCCCGCGACCGCCTTCGCCTCGTCCGCAAGGCGGGCGAAGTCGGCGGACAGAATGCTGGGGTTGATCTGCGCGGCCATGACCCAAGCCTGCCATGTCCCGCGCACGGATGTTCGCGCCGGTCCACAGGCGCAGCCGTTCATCACACTTATCGGACGGTATGTGGGCGCCTGCGGCCACCGGTCGGCGGAGACCGTCTCACGCAGTGAGCTGATAAATGCTCCGTCCGGTGAGCCAGAACCCGAGGCCGAGACAGATGATCACGATCGCCTGCTGCTGGTGGGCCTTCATCCAGGCACGCAGGCGCAGCAGGCGGGGCTTCGCCTGCTCCGGCGCGAACACCACATACAGCTCGATCGCCAGAAGACTCGCCGTGGCGAGCAGACAGAAGGCGAAGAGGGCGAGCCAGGTCACCGGGTGGGCCAGGTTCGCGGACACCACCGTCGTCGCTCCCGCGGCGACCATGCCCCAGGGCTGCAGCAGCACCGCCAGGCCCGCCGAGGTCCACACCGTGCTGCGGTCGAGTTCGGCCGTCAGGCTCGGCTGCTCCGGTGGGCGGCGGTGGGCGCGTTCGGCCACCATCCGTCGGCGTCGGTGCACGCCGTAGACGACGAGCCCCACCCCGATCGCCAGCTTCAGCGCGAGCACGGCCGTCGACGACGGCGCTTTCGGCGCCGGCGGCTGTCCCCCGGTCAGGGCCAGGACCGCGGCGATCACCGCGACCAGGCACGCCAGCCAGCTCAGGATGAAGACGAGTCCCTTCCCCACACCCCTCGCCGAAGCCACCACCAGGACGAATGCCGTGATCGGCAGCGGATCGAGCGTGATCGCAAGGGCGATCAACAGCAGATCGAGGACCATGGCGACCCCACCGTGTGCGGACACCCCGAGCGTAAGTGGAGGCGGCCGACCGCACCTCCCGGCGGCGGCCGCCCGTGCCGTCAGCCGGTCCGGCGGATGAGTGCCAGATACATCGCGTCGGTGCCGTGCACATGCGGCCACAGCTGCACGTCCGGCCCGTCGCCGAGGGCGGGGACGCCGGGAAGCAGGGGGCGGGCGTCGAGGAGTTCGGTGGCCGGGTGCTGCTTGAGCACGTCGGAGACGACCGCGCGGGTCTCGGCGAGGTGCGGCGAGCAGGTGGCGTAGCCGACGACCCCGCCGACGCGCACCGAGTCCAGCGCGGTGCGCAGCAGCGCGCGCTGCAGCGGCGCGAAGTCGTCCAGGTCCTCGGGACGCCGCCGCCAGCGTGCCTCGGGGCGCCGGCGCAGGGCGCCGAGCCCGGTGCACGGCACGTCCATCAGCACGCGGTCGAAGGAGCCGGGCAGCCACGGCGGCCGGGTCCCGTCGGCGGCGATGACCTGGTAGGGCCCCGGGTTGCCGGCCAGGGCCTTCGCCACCAGGCCCGCCCGGTGCGGCTGCTTCTCGGAGGCGAGCAGCGCGGCCCCGCGCTCGGCCGCGAGGGCGGCGAGCAGCGCGGCCTTGCCGCCGGGACCGGCGCACCCGTCGAGCCACTTCTCGTCGCGACCCTCGACCGGTGCGTTCGCCAGCGCGAGGGCGACCAGCTGGCTGCCCTCGTCCTGCACACCGGCCCGCCCCTCGCGCACGGCGTCGACTGCACCCGGCTCACCGCCCTCGGCGAGCCGCACGGCGTACGGCGACCAGCGCCCCGGCACGGCGGCGTCCAACTGGAGCAGCTCCTCGGTGGTGGCGCGCCCCGGCCGCGCCACGAGCGTCACCTCGGGGCGCTCGTTGTCGGCCTCCAGCAGGTCCTCGATACCGGCCCGCCCGCCGCCGAGGGAGTCCCACAGCGCGGAGACGACCCAGCGGGGATGCGAGTGCACCACGGCGAGATGGTCCTCGGGATCGTCCTCGTAGGGCGGCGCGACCTTCGCCAGCCATCCGTCCAGGTCCTCCTGCGCGACCTTGCGCAGCACCGCGTTGACGAACTTGGCCCGCCCGTCCCCGAGCACCACCCGCGCCAGCTCGACGGAGGCGGAGACGGCCGCGTGCGTGGGAATCCGCGTCCCGAGCAGCTGGTGCACGCCCATGCTCAGCACGTCCAGCACCGGCGGGTCGACCTCACGCAGCGGCCGGTCGACACAGGCGGAGATGACGGCGTCGTACGTGCCCTGCCGGCGCAGCGTCCCGTACACCAGCTCGGTGGCGAGGGCTGCGTCCCGTGCGTCGAAGTCGCCCTTGTCCCGCGCCTTGCGCAGCAGCGGCGGCAGCACAAGGTTGGCGTACGCGTCCCGCTCGTCCACCGCGCGCAGCGCCTCGAAGGCGAGGAAGCGGACGGGGTCCTTCTGGGGACGACGGTAGGGCTTGGCGGGCTTGCGCGGCCGCCGGGACTGCTCGCTCACGAAAAAGGTGCTCCGGATGTGAAGAAGGGGGTGCGGTTCCCAGCGTACGTCGGAACACCGTCACCCCCGCCTTCCGGGGCCCGGGGGCTCTTCCTCCGGGGCCCAGGAACCTCTGCCGCATCACTTCGGCGACGCGGGCGAGGCGGGCGCGTCCTAGCCGCCGAGCAACTCCCCCTCGGCGATGCGCACCCCGCGCGCCCAGTCGGCGGCCCGCATCGGCTTCTTGCCCTGGGCCTGCACCCACAGCAGCTCGACGGCGTACGAACCGGTGCCCACGTGCACACTGTTCTTGCCGACCGCCGGCCGGCCCGGGGCGAGGTCGGTGCGCTCGGGCACGGGCGTGACCTGGATGAGCTTGAGCCGCTCACCGCGGAAGGTGGTCCAGGCGCCGGGCGCCGGGGTGCAGCCGCGCACCATCCGGTCGACGCGCAGCGCGGGCGCCGCCCAGTCCACATGGGCGTTCTCGACGGTGATCTTCGGTGCGAGGGTGATGCCGTCCGCCGGCTGCGGTACGGCCTTCACGGTGCCGTCCTCGATGCCGTCCATGGTCGCGGCGAGCAGCCCGGCACCCGCGAAGGCGAGCCGGGTGAGCAGGTCCCCGCTGGTGTCGGAGGGCCGGACCTCCTCCGTGACGGTGCCGTACACCGGCCCCGAGTCGAGCCCCTCCTCGATGAGGAAGGTGGAGGCCCCGGTGATCTCGTCGCCCGCCATGACGGCGTGCTGCACGGGTGCGGCCCCGCGCCAGGCGGGCAGCAGCGAGAAGTGCAGGTTGACCCAGCCGTGCGCGGGGATGTCCAGGGCCACCCTGGGCAGCAGGGCGCCGTAGGCGACGACGGGGCAGCAGTCCGGGGCGATCTGCTTCAGCCGCTCCAGGAACTCCGGGTCGCGCGGCCGGACGGGCTTGAGCACCTCGATCCCGGCCTCCGCCGCCCGGTCGGCCACCGGCGACGCGACCAGCCTGCGCCCCCGTCCGGCCGGCGCGTCGGGTCGCGTGACGACGGCGGCCACCTCGTGCCGCCCGGAGGCGATGAGAGCGTCCAGAGCGGGAACAGCGACCTCGGGGGTACCGGCGAAGACAAGCTTCATGGGCGGGATCGGGCCTCTCGGGCAGGGTTTGACGGACCAGCACACCAGTCTATGACCACGCCCGGAATCGCGCCGACGGCGAGAGCCCCCACGGATGACCGGGCCTCGTCGCCGCCAGAGAACGAGTGGTGCACAGGCGGGAAAACGGCGTACGCATATGCCCGTACGCCCCCACCCCGTGACCAGCGGAGCGCAGACGCGTTGGTCAAGAAAGAGTTGACCACATCGGGCCGCTTTGGCGGCCCAATTCCTTTCAACGCCGGTTCGAGAGGCTTGTTCATGGCCGACCATGCAACCCACGACGCCCAGGCCCGGGCCAGCCTGCACTTGCTGGTGCGGGACATCGAGCGGGTCCGCCGGCAGGTGGACGCACTGCGCACGCTCACCGCCCAGTTGGGCAACGTCTACCGCCCGCGCCGCTCCGGCCCCTCCACGGGCTTCGTCGTCTACGGACGCGCCCCCGCCCCGACGGTGCGCCTCGCCCAGGAACTCCGGGACAGCGTCGAAACCCTGGTCACGGCCGCCGTGGACTTCGACCGCTCGCTCGGCTTCTCCTGGGACGCGGTGGGCTCGGCGCTCGGGGTCACCAAGCAGGCGGTGCACCGCCGTTACGGCGCCCGCCGCGCCGCGGCCCAGGCGGCCGCCGAGACCGAGCGGGCCACGGATCCGTCCGGCTCCCGCACGCTCAGCGTGAACACCGCCCTGCCCACGGTGCCGACGGTGCCCGCGGCCCGCTCCATGCCGACGCAGCCGACCGCGGGCAGCCCGACGCTCCGCGACGACGTCAGGCCGACGGCCTTCCCCGGCCCGCGCAACGGCTGACCGCGCCGGCCGACGACCTCACCCTGCCCTCCCGGGCGACCTCCGGGAGGGCAGCCGCATGCCGAGCCACAACCGAACCGCGCCCCCGCGAGCGCCGGCGACGGCACCGGCACTCTCACCCTCACCCGATGTCCGGCGGATCGACCCGCACCCGCACCGCTTCCTCGCTCCCCCGCGCCATCCGCGCGGCCTGAGCCGTCTTCAGCGCGGCGGCCAGCGCGGCCCCGCTCCCCGGTGGCACCCGCACCAGCGCCCGCTCCCAGTCCTCGCCGGGCGGCGGGGCACCGGGCCTGCGCGCTCGTCCGGGCAGTGTGGGCGGCACCGGCACCGGCCCCAACACCTCGGCGTCCGAGGGCAGTTCGACCGCCGCCAGGAACTCGGCGACGGCCTCGGCCGTCCCCGACACGGCCGCCATCCGGGACACCGGCGGGAATCCCAGTTCGGCCCGCTCGGCCAGCTCCCGTACCGCATGCCCCACGGGGTCCCACCGCACCAGCGCCTGCACGGGCCGCAGGGTCGGCTCGGCGACGACGACCACGGTCCCCCGTTCGCCCTGCGGCCGTACGAGCGCCCCGGCCGCGATCCACCGGCGCAGCGCGTCCTCACCGGCCCGCAGGTCGGGCCGTCCGAGCATGGCCCAGCCGTCCAGCAGCAGGGCCGCCGCATAACCGCCCTCGGCGACCGGCTCGGCTCCCGGTGTGCTCACGACCAGCGCGGGCGTGCCCGGGACCGTGTCCAGCACATGCTCACGCCCCGACGTCCGCACCGGTACGGCGGGAAAGGCCCGCCCCAGTTCCTCGGCGGTCCGTCGAGCCCCGACCACCTGGGCCCGCAACCGGAAGCCCCCGCACTCGGGGCAGTGCCAGGCGCCCTCGTCACGGCCGCACCAGCCGCACCGCAGTGCCTCCGCGTCCTGCGCCTCCAGCGGCCCGGAACAGTGCCGGCACCGGGCCGGCGCCCGGCACTGGGCGCACGCCATGCGCGGCACATATCCACGCCGGGGCACCTGGACCAGCACCGGGCCGTGCCGCAGCCCCTCGCGGACCACCTGCCAGGCGAGCGTGGGCAGCCGGGCGGCGCGGGCGGCCTCGTCACGCGCGAGGTCGCCGTCCCCCACGGTCCGCACCAGGGGCGCGGCCAGCCGCACCTGTTCCCGCCCGGCGACCAGGGGCCGCGCCCAGCCGCTCTCCACGAGCTGCGCGGCCTCGACCGTGCAACTCCAACCCCCCAGCAGAAAGGCGCACTTGTCCAGGGCGGCGCGCAACAGCAGCACATCGCGCGCATGCGGCTGCGGAGCGTGCTGCTCGCTGTGGCTGTCGTCCCCGTCGTCCCAGATGGCGACGAGCCCCAGGTCCTGCACGGGAGCGAACATGGCCGCCCGCGTCCCGACCACGGCCCGTACGGCCCCCCGCCGCACCGCGAGCCACTGCGCATACCGCTTCTCGGGCCCGGCGTCGGCGGTGAGCAGTGCGTGCCGGCCCGCGCCGAGGAGCGCGGTCAGCGCGGCGTCGACCCGCGCGGCGGCCCGCCCGTCCGGCACGACGACGAGCGCGCCGCGTCCCGAGGCGAGCGTCGCGGCGACGGCCCGGGCCAGCTCCTCGCTCCACAGCGGCCCCGGCAGCGCGTTCCACACCGCCCGGGGTGCTCCCCCGGAGGCCAGCGACTCCAGGAAGACACCCCCGTGCTCGTACCGCGCCCACGACCCGGTGTCGGGCGCGGCAGGCGGCGGCAGCGGCGGCGCGGGCGACGGACGCCGCTCGGCCCGTGCGCTGCGCGGCGGCACGGCCAGCTGCAGCACATCGGCGAGGCTGCCCGCATACCGGTCGGCGACGGCCCTGGCGAGCCCGAGCAGCTCTTCGCTCAGCACGGGCTCGGGCGAGACGACCTGGGCGAGGGCGGCCAGCGGCCCCGAGTAGTCGGGCTCGGCCCGCCGCTCGATGAGAAACCCGTCGATGAGGCCGCCGCCCTCGCGGCGCCCCTCCCGCACCCGATGCTTTCCGGCCCCGAACCGCACCCGCACCCTGACCCCGGGCTGCGCCTCGGCGTCCAGCTCCTCGGGCACCGCGTAGTCGAAGTACCGGTCGAGGTGCAGCACACCCTTGTCGACGAGCACGCGCGCGACGGGCAGTTCCTTGGCGAGCGCCGCCCCCCGCCAGGTCCGCGGCTTGGCCCGGGGCACCTTGGCGCCCCGCACACTCTCCCGGATGAGCGCAAGCTGTTCCGGCGGCGCCCCTTCGGCCCCGCCGTCCCCCGGCCCGTTCTCGCTGCTCACGCTTGCATTCTTACCAAACGGCACCGACAAACGGCCCGGCCGGCCGTGCCCGCCCGAGATCAGGGCGGCAGCGGGGCGCCCATCGGCGCTGCTGCCTCGGGCCGCTCGGCCGTACCGGTCCCTCGTGGGACCGGCAGCAGGATTCGAAACTGCGAGGGGATCACCCGGACGTACCCGCGTCCCTCGCACGGGGCTGGGCCGGCGGCCTCGGGCCAGGAACCGCTGAGCCTCGTCCGCGGCCAGTTCCCTTCGCGCGCCCGCGCGTTCACACCTGGGATCGCGGCCATGACCGAACCCGCTCCGTACCCGCTCGAAGCGCTGCGTACACGCCTGGCCGCCCGCCCCGAGGGGAGGTCAGGACCGGAACGGTCGCCGGCTTCGGCGAGCGGGGTGACGTTCTCGTACGGCTCGACGGGGACGACCCGCAGGCGCCCACGGGAAGCATCCCCGGGCATCTGCTGACGTGGGCCGCGTTCGAGGATCCCTCGGAGGTGGTGTCGGTCGGACAGCGGATCACCGCCGAAGTACTCGGCGTCGACGAGCGGACCGGCGAGGTCGCCCTCTCCGCCAGGGCGTGCGAGGACGAGGCCCTGTACCTCCACCTCCGCCGCACGCGGCGCGGGGATGTCGTCAGCGGGACGGTGGCCGCCGTGCACGACTTCGGGGTCTTCGTACGCCTCGACGGGGAGCCCCCGCACCCCTCCCATCCCGGTACCGGTTTCATCCGCGTCCCCGATCTGGCCCGGTCGCACGTCGATCGCCCGGAGGATGTGGTCCAGCCGGGTCAGCGGCTCACCGGCGAGGTGGCCACCATCGACACGCACCAGGGTGAGGTGGTCGTCTCGCTCAAGGCCCTCCAGGAGCACCCGAAGGGCAGGAGCTGACCGTCAGGGGCCGTGGAGATCGACCGCCAGTGGCGACGGATCCGGCCGGCGACCGCCCGGTGAGCGGAGACACCTGAGGCCCGGCTCCCCGAAAGGAGACCGGGCCTCAGCGGGCAGATGTGCCGGACCTACATCCCCGCGGCATTGCGCAGGGCGTCCACGCGGTCCGTGCGCTCCCACGTGAAGTCGGACAGCTCGCGGCCGAAGTGGCCGTACGCCGCCGTCTGGGCGTAGATCGGGCGCAGCAGGTCGAGGTCGCGGATGATGGCGGCCGGGCGGAGGTCGAAGACCTCGTCGATGGCCTTCTCGATCTTCTCGTTCTCGACCTTGTTGGTGCCGAACGTCTCCACGAACAGACCGACCGGCTCGGCCTTGCCGATGGCGTAGGCGACCTGGACCTCGCAGCGGGCGGCCAGGCCCGCCGCCACCACGTTCTTGGCGACCCAGCGCATGGCGTAGGCGGCGGAACGGTCGACCTTGGACGGGTCCTTGCCGGAGAAGGCGCCGCCGCCGTGGCGGGCGAAGCCGCCGTAGGTGTCGATGATGATCTTGCGGCCGGTGAGGCCGGCGTCACCCATCGGGCCGCCGATCTCGAAGCGGCCGGTCGGGTTGACGAGCAGGCGGTAGCCCTCGGTGTCCAGCTTGATGCCGTCGTCCAGGAGCGACTTCAGCTCGGGCTCGACGACGAACTCACGGATGTCGGGGGCCAGCAGGGACTCCAGGTCGATGTCCGAGGCGTGCTGGCTGGAGACCACGACCGTGTCGAGGCGGACGGCCTTGTCGCCGTCGTACTCGATGGTGACCTGCGTCTTGCCGTCCGGGCGCAGGTAGGGGATGGTGCCGTTCTTGCGGACCTCGGACAGTCGCTTGGACAGTCGGTGGGCCAGGAAGATCGGGAGCGGCATGAGGGTCGGCGTCTCGTCGGAGGCGTAGCCGAACATCAGGCCCTGGTCGCCCGCGCCCTGCCGGTCCAGCTCGTCCTCGTCGCCCTCGACCCGGGACTCGTAGGCCGTGTCGACGCCCTGCGCGATGTCGGGGGACTGCGCACCGATCGACACCGACACGCCGCAGGAGGCGCCGTCGAAGCCCTTCTTCGAGGAGTCGTAGCCGATCTCGAGGATCTTGCTGCGGACCAGGGTCGCGATGTCCGCGTAGGCCTTGGTCGTGACCTCGCCGGCCACATGCACCAGGCCGGTGGTGATCAGCGTCTCGACGGCGACCCGGGAGGTCGGGTCCTCGCGCAGAAGCGCGTCGAGAATGGTGTCGCTGATCTGGTCAGCGATCTTGTCGGGGTGACCCTCGGTCACGGACTCCGAGGTGAACAGGCGACGGGACACAACGCTCCCTGGGGTTGCAGCGGCTGCTGGCTGATCATTTGCGGACGGGCACAGGGCTGCGCCTGGCCTCGTCCGAGAAACAGTTTACGGGTCGCACCGTGCCACCGGCCCACCCGTCTCGCCTCTCGGGAGCGCTGTGACCTGCGGCACGGGCATTCTGCACAATGCCGAGCGGGCTTGGCCAGGGCCGCCACGCGACATTGTCGTAGGGAAACAGGACATCGAACGGCTGAAACAAATCGGCCCGGACGGCGGAACCCGATCAGCCCAGCCGAGCCGTCACGAGGTCCCAGACGATGTCAGCGAGGGCCTCCTTCGGACCGTGCGGCACAGGGGTCTCGCTGCCGTCGGCGCCCAGCACCAGGGCCTCGTTCTCCTCCGAGCCGAAGGTCTTGCGCTCCCCCACCTCGTTGACCACGAGCAGGTCGCAGCCCTTGCGGGCGAGCTTGGCGCGCCCATTGGCGAGGACGTCGTCGGTCTCGGCGGCGAAGCCGACGACGACCTGTCCGGGGTGGACGCGTTCGGCCGAGATCTCCGCAAGGATGTCCGGATTCCGCACCAGGACGATCGGGGCGGGATCCTGGCCGTCCTTCTTCTTGATCTTTCCGGCGGCGTAGTTAGCGGGGCGGAAGTCGGCGACGGCGGCGGCCATGACCACGGCGTCGGCGTCCGCGGCGGCCTTCAGGACCGCCTCGCGCAGCTGGACGGCAGTGCCCACCGGGACCACGTCGACACCGGCCGGATCGGGCAGACCGGTGTTGGCCGCGATCAGGGTCACCCGGGCGCCGCGGGCGGCGGCCGTACGGGCGAGGGCATAGCCCTGCTTGCCGGAGGACCGGTTGCCGAGGAAGCGGACGGGGTCGAGGGGCTCGCGCGTGCCGCCGGCCGAGACGACGACGTGGCGGCCCTCCAGGTCGGGCTCGGCGACGCCCCGGGCCAGCACCCGGCGGCAGACCTCGAAGATCTCCACCGGGTCGGGCAGCCGGCCCTTGCCGGTGTCGACGCCCGTCAGACGGCCGACCGCGGGCTCGATGACGACGGCGCCGCGGCGGCGCAGCGTGGCCACGTTCTCCTGGGTGGCGGGGTGCTCCCACATCTCGGTGTGCATGGCGGGCGCGAAGACGACCGGACAGCGGGCGGTGAGGAGCGTGTTGGTCAGCAGGTCGTCGGCGAGGCCGTGGGCGGCCCTGGCCAGCGTGTCGGCGGTCGCCGGGGCCACCACGACCAGGTCGGCCTGCTGGCCGATGCGGACGTGCGGGACCTCGTGGACGTCGTCCCAGACCTCGGTGGAGACCGGGTTTCCGGACAGGGCGGACCAGGTGGCGGCGCCGACGAAGTGCAGCGCGGAGGCGGTGGGCACCACACGCACGTCATGGCCCGACTCCGTGAACCGTCTGAGCAGCTCACACGCCTTGTACGCGGCGATCCCGCCACTGACCCCCAGAACGACCTTGGGCTTGTCCACCGTCTCTCCCCGGCTCGGCAACGTACGGGACCATCACACACCACAGGCCCGGCAGTGGTGCTGCCGGGCCTGTGGATAAAGCACTGCGATCTGCAGGTACTACTGCGCCGGGCCCTCGATGGCCTCGGAGGTCAGCAGGCCGGCGTTGATCTCCCGCAGGGCGATCGAGAGCGGCTTCTCGTGGACGTGGGTGTCGACGAGCGGACCGACGTACTCGAGGAGGCCCTCTCCGAGCTGCGAGTAGTACGCGTTGATCTGGCGGGCACGCTTGGCCGCGTAGATCACGAGGCTGTACTTCGAGTCGGTGGCCTCGAGAAGCTCGTCGATCGGCGGGTTGATGATGCCCTCGGGCGCGGTGATGGAAGAGGACACGCTCTACCTTCCGATGGATGGGAAAGAAATCAGTCGGTGTGACCGGTCCGCCTGCACCTGCGTGCAGCTGTCACGATCACACAACGTCCACCAAGGCTAGCAGCTCGCTCGCCACGTCCTTGACGGAGGTGTTGACCAAGGTCACGTCGAACTCCGGCTCGGCCGCCAGCTCGGTCCTCGCCGCCTCCAGGCGGCGCTCGATGACCTCGGGCGGCTCGGTCCCCCGGCCGGTGAGCCTGCGCACCAGCTCCTCCCAGGAGGGCGGAGCCAGGAACACCAGCTGCGCGTCGGACATCGACTCGCGGACCTGCCGGGCGCCCTGGAGGTCGATCTCCAGCAGGACGGGCTCGCCCTTCTCCAGCCGCTCCATCACGGCCGCACGGGGCGTGCCGTAGCGGTTGCCCGCGAACTCGGCCCATTCCAGCAGCTCGCCGTTGGCGATCAGCTTGTCCATCTCCTCGTCGGTGACGAAGAAGTAGTGGACTCCGTGCCGCTCACCGGGGCGCGGCTTGCGGGTGGTCGCCGATACCGAGAGCCAGACCTCGGGGTGTTCCTTGCGCATATGGGCGACGACCGTGCTCTTGCCGACCCCGGAGGGGCCGGAGAGCACGGTCAGTCGCGGACGTTCACTCATGCAGCGATTATTCCAGCAATCCCGGGGTGCCCGGGACTCCCGGTCCGGCTGCGGCCGGACTCAGGAGCCGGTGCTGCCGAACTCACGCTCCAGGGAGGCGATCTGGTTCGAACCGAGACCACGCACGCGGCGGCTCTCGGAAATGCCCAGACGCTCCATGATCTGCTTGGCGCGGACCTTGCCCACGCCCGGCAGGGACTCGAGCAGTGCGGAGACCTTCATCTTGCCGATGACGTCGTTCTCCTGGCCCTGCTTGATGACCTCGTGCAGGGAGGCGCCGGAGTGCTTGAGTCGATTCTTGACCTCGGCCCGCTCCCGGCGAGCCGCGGCGGCCTTTTCGAGCGCGGCTGCGCGCTGTTCAGGGGTAAGGGGCGGAAGAGCCACGCCTACGTCACCTCGGATGTCGAACTGTCGGATACGGACCGGTGAGGAACCTAGTCGCCCCACACCTGGGGAGCCACGAGCAACACGCTGCCCGTTCTCCCCCACTGCCTTGACGGCGTGGGAGGTGCCCCCACTGCTCGGAGACTAGCGGGCAAGTCCGCCAGAGTCAGCGAGAACAGCGGAAAAGTACTGGTCAGCCGCCGTCAGGACGGACATTTCAGACATATTGCCCTCGATTTGAGGATGTATTCACACTCAAGTCGCCCTGGTACCGTCCACGGGAGCCCCCGCCGGACACCTCAGCGACCGGAGACGACGGCCCTGGTCTCCTCCGCGAAGCGCTCCGTGGCCGAGCGCAGCGCCCCGACGTCGGGACCCTGCCGCAGCACACCCCGGCTGACGTTCGGGACGACGTTGCGCAGCGCCGACCCGAAGACCCTGGGAAGATCGGCGGGTGTCGCCCCCTGCGCGCCGACACCGGGCGCGAGGAGCGGGCCGTTGATGTCCAGGTCGTACGACGACAGGTCGCCCACCGTGGCGCCCACGACCGCGCCGAAGGAGCCCAGCGGCTCCTCGCCCGCGTTCTCGGCGGCCAGGTGGGCCAGCATGGTGGCGCCCACGCTGCGCCCGTCGGCGCGGACCGCGTGCTGGACCTCCGGGCCCTCCGGGTTCGAGGTCAGGGCCAGGACGAACAGTCCGGCACCGCTCTCCCGGGCCAGTGCCACGGCCGGGCTGAGCGAGCCGTAGCCGAGGTAGGGCGAGACGGTCAGGGCGTCGGAGAACAGCGGGGCGTCCTTGTGCAGGAAGGCCTCCGCGTACCCGGCCATGGTCGAGCCGATGTCGCCGCGCTTGGCGTCCATCACGACCAGGGTGCCGGCCGCGCGCGCCTCCTGGACCGACTTCTCCAGGACAGCGATGCCGCGCGAGCCGAACCGCTCGAAGAAGGCGCTCTGCGGCTTCATGACGGCGACGCGGTCGGCCACCGCCTCGACGACCGTGCGGCTGAACCGCTCAAGACCGGCCACGTCGTCGTTCAGGCCCCACTCGGCGAGCAGGGAGGCGTGCGGGTCGATGCCGACGCACAGCGGGCCGCGCTCGTCCATGGCACGGCGCAGACGGGCGCCGAAGGGTTCCAGAACGGTCATGCGGTCTTCCTCACGTCGGCGCCGACCGCGTCGGCGAGGGTCACGTACGGGCTGGTGCGCAGGCGCGCGGCCAGGCCCTTGTGGATGGCACGGGACCAGAAAGGGCCCTCGTAGATGAAAGCGCTGTACCCCTGGACCAGCGTCGCACCGGCCAGGATGCGCGTCCAGGCGTCCTCGGCGCTCTCGATGCCGCCGACGCCCACCAGGGTGATCCGGTCGCCCACGCGCGCGTACAGGCGGCGCAGGACCTCCAGGGAGCGTGTCTTGAGAGGCGCGCCGGAGAGTCCGCCGGTCTCCTTCACCAGCGCGGGGTCGGACGCCAGACCGAGGCCCTCGCGCGCGATGGTGGTGTTGGTGGCGATGATGCCGTCCAGGCCCAGCTCCACGGTCAGGTCGGCGACCGCGTCGATGTCCTCGTCGGCGAGGTCCGGGGCGATCTTCACCAGGAGCGGGACACGCCGGTTGGCCACCGTACGGTCGGCGGCCTCGCGCACGGCGCCGAGCAGCGGGCGCAGCACCTCGGTGGCCTGCAGATTGCGCAGGCCGGGCGTGTTCGGCGACGAGACGTTCACGACCAGGTAGTCGGCGTACGGCGCCAGGCGCTCGGCGGACTTCACATAGTCGCCGACGGCTTCCGTCTCCGGGACGACCTTGGTCTTGCCGATGTTGACGCCCACGACGGTCCTGAACACCGGCTCGCGTGTGGCCAGGCGGGCCGCGACGGCGAGCGAGCCGTCGTTGTTGAAGCCCATGCGGTTGATCAGCGCGCGGTCCGCGACGAGCCGGAACAGCCGCTTCTTGGGGTTGCCCGGCTGGGCCTCACCGGTGACCGTGCCGATCTCGACGTGGTCGAAGCCCAGCATCGACATCCCGTCGATGGCCACGGCGTTCTTGTCGAAGCCGGCCGCGAGCCCGAAGGGGCCGTGCATGCGCAGTCCGAAGGCCTCGGTGCGCAGCTCCTTGTGGCGGGGCGCGAGGGCGGCCGCGACGAAGGTGCGCAGCACGGGGATGCGGACCGCGAGGCGGATCCAGCGGAAGGCCAGGTAGTGGGCCTTCTCGGGGTCCATCCGCTGGAAAACCAGACGGAAGAAGAGCTTGTACATGTCTGTCCTCTTGAAGCTTCAGGGAGCCCTCATGAAGAGGGGGACACCGTTTCCGGTGTCCCCCTCGGGGCTGCTAGTCGCGGGCCGCGGTCAGGTGTTCCGCGTGTTCCTGGAGCGAGCGGACGCCCACGTCACCGTGGTTGAGGGCGTCGATGCCCTGGACGGCCGCCGCGAGTGCCTGGACCGTCGTCAGGCACGGTACGGAGCGGGCCACCGCCGCCGTACGGATGTCATAGCCGTCGAGGCGGCCGCCGGTGCCGTACGGGGTGTTGACGATGAGGTCGACCTCGCCGTCGTGGATGAGCTGGACGATGGTCTTCTCGCCGTTCGGACCGGTGCCCTCGGACTGCTTGCGCACGATGGTGGCGTTGATGCCGTTGCGCTTGAGGACCTCGGCCGTGCCGGAGGTGGCGAGCAGCTCGAAGCCGTGCGCGACCAGCTCACGGGCCGGGAAGATCATCGAGCGCTTGTCGCGGTTGGCGACCGAGATGAAGGCGCGGCCCTTGGTGGGCAGCGGGCCGTAGGCGCCGGCCTGCGACTTGGCGTACGCCGTGCCGAAGACGGAGTCGATGCCCATGACCTCGCCGGTGGAGCGCATCTCGGGGCCGAGGACGGTGTCGACGCCGCGGCCGTGGATGTCGCGGAACCGCGACCACGGCATGACGGCCTCCTTGACGGAGATCGGCGCGTCCAGCGGCAGCTCGCCGCCGTCGCCGGTCTGCGGCAGCAGGCCCTCGGCGCGCAGCTCGGCGATGGTCGCGCCCAGCGAGATCCGGGCGGCGGCCTTCGCGAGCGGCACCGCGGTGGCCTTCGAGGTGAAGGGGACCGTACGGGAGGCGCGCGGGTTGGCCTCCAGGACGTAGAGGATGTCGCCCGCCATCGCGAACTGGATGTTGATCAGACCGCGCACGCCGACGCCCTTGGCGATCGCCTCGGTGGAGGCGCGCAGCCGCTTGATGTCGAAGCCGCCCAGCGTGATGGGGGGCAGGGCGCACGCCGAGTCGCCGGAGTGGATGCCGGCCTCCTCGATGTGCTCCATGACGCCGCCGAGGTACAGCTCCTCGCCGTCGTAGAGGGCGTCGACGTCGATCTCGATGGCGTCGTCGAGGAAGCGGTCGACGAGGACCGGCCGCGACGGGCTGATCTCGGTCGACTCGGCGATGTAGGCCTCCAGCCGGGTCTCGTCGTAGACGATCTCCATGCCGCGTCCGCCGAGGACGTAGGAGGGCCGGACGAGGACCGGGTAGCCGATCTCGTCCGCGATGGCCTTGGCGCCGGCGAAGGTGGTGGCGGTGCCGTGCTTGGGGGCCGGAAGACCCGCCTCGGCGAGCACGCGGCCGAAGGCGCCGCGGTCCTCGGCGGCGTGGATCGCCTCGGGCGAGGTGCCCACGACCGGCACGCCGTTGTCCTTCAGGGCCTGCGCGAGGCCCAGCGGGGTCTGGCCGCCGAGCTGGACGACCACGCCCGCGATCGGGCCGGCCAGGGACTCCGCGTGGACGATCTCCAGCACGTCCTCCAGCGTCAGCGGCTCGAAGTACAGGCGGTCGGAGGTGTCGTAGTCCGTGGAGACGGTCTCCGGGTTGCAGTTGACCATCACGGTCTCGTACCCGGCGTCGGACAGCGCGAAGGAGGCGTGGACGCAGGAGTAGTCGAACTCGATGCCCTGGCCGATGCGGTTCGGGCCGGAGCCGAGGATGATCACCGCGGGCTTCTCGCGGGGCGCGACCTCGGTCTCCTCGTCGTAGGAGGAGTAGAAGTACGGCGTCTTCGCGGCGAACTCGGCGGCGCAGGTGTCGACCGTCTTGTAGACCGGACGGATGCCGAGGGCGTGCCGGACCTCGCGGACGACGTCCTCGCGCAGGCCGCGGATCTCAGCGATCTGCTGGTCGGAGAAGCCGTGCCGCTTGGCCTCGGCGAGCAGGTCCGCGGTCAGCTCGGGCGCCTCGGCCAGCTCGTCCGCGACCTCCTTGATCAGGAAGAGCTGATCCACGAACCACGGGTCGATCTTCGTGTACTCGAAGACCTCCTCCGGCGTGGCGCCGGCACGGATGGCCTGCATGACCGTGTTGATCCGGCCGTCGGTGGGACGTACGGCCTCGCTCAGCAGCGCGTCCTTGTCGCCGGGCTCGCCGACGAAGGTGAACTGGCTGCCCTTCTTCTCCAGCGAGCGCAGCGCCTTCTGGAAGGCCTCGGTGAAGTTGCGGCCGATGGCCATGGCCTCGCCGACCGACTTCATGGTGGTGGTGAGGGTGCTGTCGGCCTGCGGGAACTTCTCGAAGGCGAAGCGCGGGGCCTTGACGACCACGTAGTCGAGCGTGGGCTCGAAGGAGGCCGGGGTCTCCCGCGTGATGTCGTTCGGGATCTCGTCCAGGGTGTAGCCGACGGCGAGCTTGGCGGCGATCTTGGCGATCGGGAAGCCGGTCGCCTTGGAGGCGAGCGCCGAGGAGCGCGACACGCGCGGGTTCATCTCGATGACGATCACGCGGCCGTCCTCGGGGTTCACCGCGAACTGGATGTTGCAGCCGCCGGTGTCGACACCGACCTCGCGGATGACGGCGATGCCGATGTCCCGCAGGATCTGGTACTCGCGGTCGGTCAGCGTCATCGAGGGCGCGACCGTGATCGAGTCGCCGGTGTGCACGCCCATCGGGTCGAAGTTCTCGATGGAGCAGACGACCACGACGTTGTCGTGCTTGTCGCGCATCAGCTCCAGCTCGTACTCCTTCCAGCCGAGGATGGACTCCTCCAGGAGGACCTCGGTGGTCGGCGAGAGGGTGAGGCCCTGGCCGGCGATGCGGCGCAGTTCCTCCTCGTCGTGTGCGAAGCCGGAGCCGGCGCCGCCCATGGTGAAGGACGGGCGGACGACGACCGGGTAGCCGCCGAGCTGCTCGACGCCCTTGAGGACGTCGTCCATGGAGTGACAGATGACCGAACGGGCGGACTCGCCGTACCCGATCTTGGCGTTGACGGCCTCGACGACGCCCTTGAACAGGTCACGGTCCTCGCCCTTGTGGATCGCCTCGGGCTTGGCACCGATCAGCTCGACGCCGTACTTCTCCAGAACACCGTTCTCGTGCAGGGAGATGGCGGTGTTGAGGGCCGTCTGGCCGCCCAGGGTGGGCAGCAGGGCGTCGGGGCGCTCCTTGGCGATGATCTTCTCGACGAACTCGGGGGTGATCGGCTCGACGTAGGTGGCGTCGGCGATCTCCGGGTCGGTCATGATCGTCGCCGGGTTGGAGTTGACCAGGACGACGCGGAGTCCCTCGGCGCGCAGGATGCGGCACGCCTGGGTGCCGGAGTAGTCGAACTCGGCGGCCTGGCCGATGACGATCGGGCCGGAGCCGATGACCAGGACGGACTGGATATCGGTGCGCTTAGGCACGCTGGCCCTCCATCAGGGTTACGAAGCGGTCGAACAGGTAGGCGGCGTCGTGCGGGCCCGCTGCGGCTTCGGGGTGGTACTGGACGGAGAAGGCCGGCTGGTCGAGCAGCTGCAGCCCCTCCACGACATCGTCGTTCAGGCAGACGTGCGAGACCTCGGCACGACCGAACTTCGTCTCGCTGACCTTGTCGAGCGGCGCGTCCACGGCGAAGCCGTGGTTGTGCGCGGTGACCTCGACCTTGCCGGTGGTGCGGTCCTGCACCGGCTGGTTGATGCCCCGGTGGCCGTACTTCAGCTTGTAGGTGCCGAAGCCGAGGGCGCGGCCGAGGATCTGGTTGCCGAAGCAGATGCCGAACAGCGGCGTCCTGCGCTCCAGGACGGCGGTCATCAGCGCGACCGGGCCGTCGGCCGTGGCCGGGTCGCCGGGTCCGTTGGAGAAGAAGACGCCGTCCGGGCTGACGGCGTACACGTCGTCCGCCGTCGCCGTCGCGGGCAGCACGTGCACCTCGATGCCGCGCTCGGCCATGCGGTGCGGGGTCATGCCCTTGATGCCGAGGTCGATGGCGGCGACGGTGAACTTCTTCTCGCCGATCGCGGGGACGACGTACGCCTCCTGGGTGGCGACCTCCTCGTAGAGGCTCGCACCCTTCATGTGCGGCTGGGCCTGCACGCGCTCGACCAGCTCGGCCTCGGCGGCGATGGCCTCGCCGGAGAAGATGCCGGCGCGCATCGAGCCGCGCTCGCGCAGGTGGCGGGTGAGGGCGCGGGTGTCGATCCCGGAGATGCCGACCACACCCTGTGCGACCAGCTCGTCGTCCAGGGAGCGCTTGGCCCGCCAGTTGGACGGCACGCGCGCGGGGTCGCGCACGACGTAGCCGGAGACCCAGATGCGGCGGGACTCGTCGTCCTCGTCGTTCCAGCCGGTGTTGCCGATCTGCGGGGCGGTCGCGACGACGATCTGGCGGTCGTACGACGGGTCGGTCAGAGTCTCCTGGTAGCCGGTCATACCGGTGGAGAACACGGCCTCGCCGAAGGTCTCCCCCACGGCCCCGTAGGCGCGGCCGCGGAAGGTGCGGCCGTCCTCCAGGACGAGTACGGCGGGAACCTTGGCGGCTCCCCTGGTGGAGGTCGTCATCGTGCGCCTTCCGTGTCGTTGATCATGTGGTTCAGGGTGTCGACCCACTCGGTGTGCTCGGCCGCGTGGTCGGAGCGGAAGCCGGAGTCGATCAGCTTGTCCCCGTGCGCCCAGGTCACCACCAGCAGCCCGCCCTCGGTGAGGACCTTGCCGGCGATGCCCTTGTCCAGCCGGGCCTCGCGCAGTGCGGTGGCGGGGACGAAGAAGTCACTCGCCCCGGGACGTACGACCTCCAGTCCCGCGTCCGTGAGGGTGAGCTCGGCCCGGCTGCGGGTGCCGAGGCCACGGGCCACGATGCGATCCAGCCACTGTCCGGCGGTGGTCGAGCCGTGGTAGCGGCCGCTCATCGTCAGTCTGGCCTCGCCGGGCTCGTCCGGCACGGTGGGCAGCTCGGGCAGGTCCCCCTGGAGGGTGCCGCGCCACTTCCAGCCCTCGCGCATCAGCCAGTAGATGAGCGCGACGAACAGGGCGAGGCCGACGAGCCAGCCGATGCGGGCCCCCCAGTCGGTGACCTCGGCCGACCTCTTCGCCTCGGCCAGCAGGATTACAGGTGTCACGTGAGCTTCCCGTCGACGAGCGTGGCCTTGCCCCGCAGCCACGTGTGGGTGACACGGCCCGGCAGCTCGCGTCCCTCGTACGGGGTGTTGCGGCTGCGCGAGGCGAAGCCCGCGGGGTCCACCGAGCCACGGTATTCCGTGTCGACAAGGGTGAGGTTGGCGGGCTCACCAGCCGAGACGGGACGGCCGTGACCCGTGGCCCGTCCGATCTGCGCCGGCTTGACGGACATGCGGTCGGCGACGCCGGCCCAGTCCAGCAACCCGGTGCCGACCATGGTCTCCTGGACCACTGACAGCGCGGTCTCCAGGCCGACCATGCCCATGGCGGCCGCGGCCCACTCGCAGTCCTTGTCCTCGTGCGGGTGCGGGGCGTGATCGGTGGCGACGATGTCGATCGTGCCGTCGGCGAGCGCCTCGCGCAGGGCGTGCACGTCCCGCTCGGTGCGCAGCGGCGGGTTGACCTTGTAGACCGGGTTGTACGTGCGCACCATCTCGTCCGTCAGGAGCAGGTGGTGCGGGGTAACTTCGGCGGTGACGTCGATGCCGCGCGACTTGGCCCAGCGGACGATCTCCACCGAGCCCGCGGTCGACAGGTGACAGATGTGCACGCGGGAGCCGACGTGCTCGGCGAGCAGCACGTCACGGGCGATGACCGACTCCTCGGCGACGGCCGGCCAGCCGCCCAGGCCCAGCTCGGCCGAGACGATGCCCTCGTTCATCTGGGCACCCTCGGTCAGCCGCGGCTCCTGCGCGTGCTGGGCGACGACACCGCCGAAGGCCTTCACGTACTCCAGCGCGCGGCGCATGATCACGGCGTCGTCGACGCACTTGCCGTCGTCGGAGAAGACGGTGACCCCGGCGGCGGACTCGTGCATGGCGCCCAGCTCGGCGAGCTTGCGGCCCTCCAGGCCGACCGTGACGGCGCCGATGGGCTGCACGTCGCAGTAGCCGTGCTCCTGGCCGAGCCGCCAGACCTGCTCGACCACACCGGCGGTGTCGGCGACCGGGAAGGTGTTGGCCATGGCGAACACGGCCGTGTAGCCACCGCTCGCCGCGGCCCGGGTGCCGGTGAGCACGGTCTCCGAGTCCTCGCGGCCCGGCTCGCGCAGGTGGGTGTGCAGGTCGACCAGGCCCGGCAGCAGCACCTTGCCGCCGGCCTCGACCACCTCGGCGCCCTCGGCGCTGAGGTCCGCGCCCACCTCGGCGATGGTCTCGCCGTCGATCAGGACATCCTGGGGCTCGCCGCCGAGCACCTTCGCACCACGGATCAGGATCTTGCTCATGGGTCTTACTTCTCCTCGATGGTGCGGAATTCAGAGGCGGGCGCAAGGCGCCTCGACGCAGGGGTGGTGGTGGGCGACGGGTTGGCGACGGCGGGTTCGTTGCCGCCGAGCAGCAGGTACAGGACGGCCATCCGGATGGAGACCCCGTTGGCGACCTGTTCGACGACGGTGCAGCGCTCGGAGTCGGCGACCTCGGCGGTGATCTCCATGCCGCGGACCATCGGGCCCGGGTGCATCACGATGGCGTGCTCGGGCATCTTCGCCATACGCTCGCCGTCGAGTCCGTAGCGCCGCGAGTACTCGCGCTCGGTCGGGAAGAAGGCGGCGTTCATACGCTCCCGCTGGACGCGGAGCATCATCACCGCGTCGGACTTGGGCAGCGTGCTGTCGAGGTCGTACGACACCTCGCACGGCCAGGTCCCGACGCCGACCGGCACCAGGGTGGGCGGGGCGACCAGAGTGACCTCGGCGCCGAGCGTGTGCAGCAGGTCGACGTTGGAGCGGGCGACCCGGCTGTGCAGGACGTCACCGACGAGGGTGATCCGCTTGCCGGCCAGGTCCTGGCCCAGGCCGGCGTCCCGGCCGACGAGACGGCGGCGCATGGTGAAGGCGTCCAGCAGGGCCTGCGTGGGGTGCTGGTGGGTGCCGTCGCCTGCGTTGATGACGGCGGCGTCGATCCAGCCGGAGTTGGCCAGGCGGTACGGGGCTCCGGAGGCGCCGTGCCGGATGACGACGGCGTCGACACCCATGGCCTCCAGGGTCTGGGCGGTGTCCTTCAGGGACTCGCCCTTGGAGACGCTCGACCCCTTGGCGGTGAAGTTGATGACGTCCGCGGACAGGCGCTTCTCGGCGGCTTCGAAGGAGATGCGGGTGCGGGTGGAGTCCTCGAAGAAGAGGTTGACGATCGTGCGGCCGCGCAGGGTCGGCAGCTTCTTGATCGGCCGGTCGGCGACCCGGGCCATCTCCTCGGCGGTGTCGAGGATCAGGACGGCGTCGTCGCGGGTGAGGTCGGCGGCCGAGATGAGATGACGCTGCATCTGTCAGGCTCCGTAAGGCAGTTCATTCGGGAGGATTGAGGCAAACCGGGGCGCGTGTCGGCATGCCGAAGCGGCCGTGCGCGCCTGACTTGCTACTGGCCGCCAGGCTTCACACCGAGCAGCACGGTGTCGCGACCGTCCTCCTCGGCGAGCTGGACCTTGACCGTCTCCCGCAGCGACGTGGGGAGGTTCTTGCCGACATAGTCGGCACGGATGGGCAGTTCGCGGTGGCCGCGGTCGACGAGGACCGCGAGCTGGACCGCGCGCGGGCGCCCGATGTCGTTCAGGGCGTCGAGGGCGGCGCGGATGGTGCGCCCCGAGAAGAGCACGTCGTCGACGAGGACGACCAGACGGCCGTCGATGCCGTCACCGGGGATCTCGGTGCGGGCCAGCGCACGCGGCGGATGCATGCGCAGGTCGTCGCGGTACATGGTGATGTCGAGCGAGCCGACGGGGACCTTGCGGTCGGTGATCTCCTCCAGCTTGGCGGCGAGCCGCTGGGCGAGGAAGACCCCCCGGGTCGGAATACCGAGGAGCACCACGTCGTCGGCGCCCTTGGCGCGCTCGACGATCTCGTGGGCGATACGGGTCAGCACCCGAGCGATGTCGGGGCCCTCAAGAACGGGCCGCGCATCGGATGCGGGCGAGTTCGCGTGCGTGTCCATACGAAACGGACCCCCTTCTCCGCCTCACGGGACGGACCTTAAAGGACGTCGGATTTGCGCCATCCACCGTAGCAGGTCCCGGGCCGGCCACGATCACCCGGTTGGCCTAATCAGCCATGACTACCACGGAAGAGTCGGTGTGGACCATTCGGCTTGACGCACCAGAGTCACGCTGCGTAACCTCACAGTGAGTTACCAGCCGCGCGGCGGGAAACCCAGCCGACCGCGTCGACACAGTGTCCGGGGAGCTATATGTCCAGCGAATACGCCAAACAGCTCGGGGCCAAGCTCCGGGCCATCCGCACCCAGCAGGGCCTTTCCCTCCACGGTGTCGAGGAGAAGTCACAGGGTCGCTGGAAGGCCGTTGTGGTCGGTTCATATGAGCGCGGTGACCGAGCCGTGACCGTGCAGCGTCTTGCCGAGCTGGCCGATTTCTATGGCGTTCCCGTGCAAGAGCTGCTGCCGGGCACCACGCCGGGCGGTGCCGCCGAGCCGCCGCCGAAGCTGGTCCTCGACCTGGAGCGGCTGGCCACCGTGCCGGCCGAGAAGGCGGGCCCGCTGCAGCGCTACGCGGCGACGATCCAGTCCCAGCGCGGCGACTACAACGGCAAGGTGCTGTCGATCCGCCAGGACGACCTGCGCACACTCGCCGTCATCTACGACCAGTCCCCCTCGGTCCTCACCGAGCAGCTGATCAGCTGGGGTGTGCTGGACGCCGACGCGCGCCGCGCGGTGGCCACCCACGAAGAGGGCTGAGCACTCCGAGAACTCAGCAGAAACGTGCCGCCGGGGTGGCCGGAACCATACGGTTCCGGCCACCCCGGCGGCTTTCTGCGCCCCTGGCAGGCGGCGGAGGTACCGATACACCACAGGGCCCGCAGCAGTCGTGCTGCGGGCCCTGTGGTGTGTGCCGTTCCGCCTTTACGCCTCGTCCCGGCGCAGCGACGGCTTCAGCTCCTTGAGCCGGCCGAGCAGGCCGTTGACGAACGAGGGCGACTCGTCCGTGGAGAACTCCTTCGCGAGCTGCACCATCTCGTCCAGGACGACGGCGTCCGGGGTCTCGTCCACCCAGATCAGCTCGTAGGTGCCGAGGCGCAGGATGTTGCGGTCGACGACCGGCATCCGGTCGAGCGTCCAGCCCACCGCGTACTGGGCGATCAGCTCGTCGATGCGCCTCGCGTGCACCGCGTAGCCCTCGACCAGCTGCATCGTGTACTCGCTGACCGGCGGCTGCCGGGTGTCGGACCGGGAGAGCCGGATCCAGTCCGCGAGGACCGTCAGGACGTCGGCGCCGCGCTGGTCGCCCTCGAAGAGGATCTGGAAGGCGCGCTTGCGGGCCGTGTTGCGGGCAGCCACGGTTAGCTGTTCACCCGGCCGAGGTAGTCGCTGGTGCGGGTGTCGACCTTGATCTTCTCACCGGTGGTGATGAAGAGCGGGACCTGGATCTGGTGACCGGTCTCCAGGGTGGCGGGCTTGGTGCCACCGGTGGAGCGGTCGCCCTGGACGCCCGGCTCGGTCTCCGCGATGGTCAGTTCGACGGCGGCGGGCAGGTCCACGAACAGGACCTCGCCCTCGTGCTGCGCGACGGTGGCCGTGAAGCCCTCGATGAGGAAGTTGGCGGCGTCGCCGACGGCCTTGCGGTCGATGTGCAGCTGGTCGTAGGTCTCCATGTCCATGAAGACGAAGTAGTCGCCGTCCATGTACGAGAACTGCATGTCGCGCTTGTCGACAGTGGCCGTCTCGACCTTGACGCCGGCGTTGAAGGTCTTGTCGACGACCTTGCCGGAGAGCACGTTCTTGAGCTTGGTGCGCACGAAGGCCGGGCCCTTGCCGGGCTTGACGTGCTGGAACTCGACGACGGACCAGAGCTGGCCGCCTTCGAGCTTGAGCACCATGCCGTTCTTGAGGTCGTTCGTGGAAGCCACGGTTGCGGAATCTCCTGGACTGACGTACGACCCGGGGGCACGCGCACAGCGCGAGGCTAGAGCGCGAGCAGCTCCTTGGTCGTGATGGTGAGTAGCTCGGGTCCGCCGTCCGCCTCGGGGCGCACGACGAGCGTGTCATCGATCCGGACGCCGCCCCGGCCCGGGAGGTGGACCCCCGGTTCGACGGTGACCGGCACGCAAGCGTCCAGTTTACCCATTGCTGAGGGAGCCAACTGCGGGTCCTCGTCGATTTCGAGTCCGACACCGTGTCCCGTCAGCGGTGGCAGGGCTTCCGCATAGCCCGCGGAGTCCAGCACCTGGCGTGCCGCACGGTCGACCTCACGGTAGGCGGCGCCGGGCGCCAGGGACTCGCGTCCGGCGCGCTGGGCTGCGAAGACGAGGTCGTACAGCTCGATCTGCCAGTCGGCGGGCGAGGTGCCGATGACGAAGGTACGGCCGATCTCGCAGCGATAACCGCGGTAGGTGGCGCCCAGGCACACGGAGAGGAAGTCGCCCTCCTCGACCCGGCGGTCGGTGGGACGGTGGCCGCGGCGGCCGGAGTGCGGGCCGGTGGCCACGGAGGTCGGGAAGGCCGGCCCGTCGGCGCCATGGTCGACCAGACGTCGCTCCAGTTCCAGCGCCAGATGCCGCTCGGTGCGGCCGACCAGGATGGACTCCAGCAGCTCGCCGAGGGCCTGGTCGGCGATCTCGGCGCCGATACGCAGACAGGAGATCTCCTCCTCGTCCTTGACGACCCTGACCTGCTCGACGGCTCCCCCGAGGTCGGCAAGGCGCAACCCCGGGGCGACGGAGGAGACGGCTCTGTGGCGGGCGACGGTGAGGTGGTGTTCCTCCACCGCGAGGGATTCGGCACCCTGTGCCGTGGCAAGACCGGCTGCCGTGACCGCGGTGTCGCCGACCGGCGACGACGGGACATGCAGCGTCAGGGCCTCGTCGGGACGGCCCTCGGTCGGACGGTCCTCCAGCGGGCCGGCGCAGACCAGCAGGTCCTCGGTCCTGCCCAGCAGCAGGACAGCGCCCTGCGGGGCTGCGCCGGCGAGATAGCGGACGTTGGCAGGGCGAGAGATGAGCGCTGCCGCGGTGCCGGCCGCGTTGCAGCGTTCTCTGAGCTGGGCTCGGCGGGTCGCGTACACCTCTGACATGACACGAGCGTAGGAGTTTTGCCCGAGTTGTGCTGGTTGGTGGGGGCCGAGTGGGGTGGAAGCGGTGGTGGCTCGGGAGCGGGTGGTCGGGGGCCGGTCACCCCCGCTCACCAGCTCGGTGGGCTCGCTATGGCCCGTGCCAGGACGTCGTCCAGCACGTGAGCGGTCGCCGGGATGTCCAGCTGGGAATTGTCGATGATCGGCAGGCCCGAGCCGTACCAGCCGGCCATGCGGCCATGGATGCGGGCCACCTCCTCGTCGGTGAGGCGGCGATTGCCGGTGCGCTCGGCGTTGCGCTCCAGGACGATGTCGAGGCCCGGGAGGAGGACGACCGGGAGCAGGCCGGGCCCGACATGCCGTTTCCAGCCGCCGAGGCCCACGACGGGGCGGTCCGGGAAGACGGCGTCGTCCAGGATGCAGGAGATGCCGTTGGCCAGGAAGTTCCGGGCGGCGAAGCCGCAGGTGCGGCGGGCCAGGCGGTACTGGGCCTCGGAGTTGTCGTTCCACCCGGACTGCGGGTTCGCATAGCCCGAGCGGACCCATTCGCGTACGTCGTCCAGGCTGATGTGGGCGGTGGGCACCCGGCGGTGCTCCGCCCAGTACTTGGCCACGCTGGTCTTGCCCGCGCCCGCGGGGCCGATCAGCAGCACGGCGAGGGTGGTCGCCGTCGGATCGGGCACGGCTGCCGCGGCCGGCGGTGCCATGGGCACACCGACGGGGCCGCCCGGCGGCAGCGGCACATGACCTGTCGTGTCGGGCGGCGGCGGGGCGGGGACGTGCTGCGGGGGTGTGGGCGGCACCTGACCGGAGGGGGGTGCGGACCCCGCTCCGGGGAAACCGGGTGGCGGCGGGGGCGCGGGTGCGGGACCCTGCGGGGCGCCCGGGTGGTGCGCGGCCGGCGCCCAGCCGGCCTGCGGTCCCTGCCCCGACCGATGGGGCGGCGGCAGCGGAGACCCCACTGCGTGCTGCATCCGTTGCCACTCCGTCTCGTACACACATTTGGCGCTGGCAGGCGGGTGCGGAGCCCGCTTCCTACCGAACGGTACCGTCCCCGGCCGTCGTTTGGTGAAACGACCGGGGGCGGTCCGAAGTGCCCGAACCGGAAAGGGAATCGGACGGAAGGAACAGCGGGGCACGTACCGGCCCACTTCGCCGGAGGCGGCGCGGGGTACGGATCGGCCCACTTCGCCGTGGGCGGCGTGGGGTGTCTACTGGCCCACTTCGCCGTACGCGGCAAGGAGGACGGCCGGGTCAGGGCCCTCCAGGACGGTCGGTTTGGCCAGCCCGTCGAGCACGATGAAGCGCAGCAGGTCGCCGCGGGACTTCTTGTCGACCTTCATCGCCTCCAGCAGCTTGGGCCACTGGTCGTAGCGGTAGTGCAGGGGAAGGCCCACGGATTCGAGGACGGTGCGGTGGCGGTCCGCCGTCGCGTCGTCCAACCGCCCGGCCAGACGGCCGAGTTCGGCGGCGAAGTGCATACCGACCGCGACCGCCGCGCCGTGCCGCCACTTGTAGCGCTCGTTCTTCTCGATCGCGTGGCCGAGCGTGTGGCCGTAGTTCAGGATCTCCCGCAGACCGGATTCCTTCAGGTCGGAGGAGACCACCTCGGCCTTCACCCGGATCGACCGCTCGATCAGCTCGGCCGTGTGCGGACCCGCCGGAGTACGGGCGGCCTCCGGGTCGGCCTCGATCAGGTCCAGGATCGCCGGGTCGGCGATGAATCCGGCCTTGATGATCTCCGCGAGCCCGGAGACGTAGTCGTTGACCGGGAGCGAGTCCAGGGCGGCGAGGTCGCACAGGACACCCGCCGGCGGATGGAACGCGCCGACGAGGTTCTTGCCCTCGGCGGTGTTGATGCCGGTCTTGCCGCCGACCGCCGCGTCCACCATGGCCAGCACCGTGGTCGGGATCGCGATCCAGCGCACGCCGCGCAGCCAGGTCGCGGCCACGAAGCCGGCGAGGTCCGTGGTGGCACCGCCGCCGACGCCGACGATGACGTCGGTGCGGGTGAAGCCGGACTGGCCCAGCGCTTTCCAGCAGTAGGCTGCGACCTCGGCTGTCTTGGCCTCCTCGGCGTTGGGCACCTGGACGGCGACCGCCTCGTAGCCCTGCTCGGCGAGGTCCGCGCGCAGCGCGTCACCGGTCTCGGCCAGGGCCTCCGGGTGGATCACCGCGATCCGCTTGGCCTTCGGCCCGATCAACCCGGCCAGCTCGCCCAGGAGTTGCCGGCCGACCAGCACCTCGTACGGGTCCGTGCCCGCGGTGCCGGCGACCTGGATCCGGGTGACTGCCTCGCTCATGCTTCCTTCAACTCCAGTGCGTCCAGCGCTGCTTGGGTGACCTCATCGGGGGTGCGGCCGTCGGTCGGCACGACGGCGGTGGCGACCTCCTCGTACAGGTGACGGCGGGCCTCCATCAGTTCGCGCCACTGCTTGCGCGGATTGACGGCGAGCAGCGGGCGGGCCACGTTGAGGCCGGTGCGCCTGACCGCCTCCTCCACGTCCATGGAGAGGTAGACCACCCGCTGCCCGGCGAGCAGCGCGCGCGTGTCCGCGTCCAGGACCGCCCCGCCACCGAGCGCGAGAACGCCGTCGTGCTCGGCGAGCGCGGTGCGCACCGCGCGCTTCTCGATCACACGGAAGGCGGCCTCGCCGTCGTCCACGAAGATCTCGGCGATGGCGCGGTCCTCGGCGGCGACGATGTCGTCGTCGGTGTCCCGGTAGCCGACGCCGAGCCGCTCGGCCAGCAGCTGTCCGACGGTGGACTTGCCCACGCCCATCGGTCCGACCAGTACGACCGCAGGCACGGCGGTCACCGGATCTGGAGGTTGTCGAGGTAGGACTGCACGTTGCGGCGGGTCTCGGGGACGGAGTCGCCGCCGAACTTCTCCGCGACCGCGTCCGCGAGGACGAGCGCCACCATGGCCTCGGCGACGATGCCGGCGGCCGGCACCGCGCACACGTCCGAGCGCTGGTGGTGGGCCTGGGTCGCCTCGCCGGTGGCGACGTCGACGGTCTGCAGGGCCCGGGGCACGGTCGCGATCGGCTTCATCGCGGCGCGCACGCGCAGCAGCTCACCGGTGGTCAGGCCGCCTTCGGTGCCGCCGGAGCGGCCCGACGAACGCTTGATGCCCTCGGGGGTGGCCAGGATCTCGTCGTGCGCCTTCGAACCGGGCACCCGGGCCAGCTCGAAGCCGTCGCCGACCTCGACGCCCTTGATCGCCTGGATGCCCATGAGCGCGGCGGCCAGCCGGGCGTCCAGCCGGCGGTCCCAGTGCACGTGCGAGCCCAGGCCGACCGGCACACCGTAGGAGAGCACCTCGACCACACCGCCGAGCGTGTCGCCGTCCTTGTGGGCCTGGTCGATCTCCGCGACCATCGCCTTCGACGCGTCGGCGTCCAGGCAGCGCACCGGGTCGGCGTCCAGCTTCTCGACGTCGGCCGGGGTCGGGTAGACGCCGTAGGGCGCCTTGGCCGAGGCGAGCTCGACGACATGGGAGACGATCTCGATGCCGGCCGTCTCCTTGAGGTAGGAGCGGGCGACGGCGCCGAGCGCCACACGGGCGGCGGTCTCGCGGGCGGAGGCCCGCTCCAGGATCGGACGGGCCTCGTCGAAGCCGTACTTCTGCATGCCCGCCAGGTCGGCGTGACCGGGACGAGGACGGGTCAGCGGCGCACTACGGGCCAGGCCGGCGAGCACCTCCGGATCCACCGGATCGGCCGCCATGACCTGCTCCCACTTCGGCCACTCGGTGTTGCCCACCATGATCGCGACCGGGGAACCGAGCGTGAGGCCGTGCCGGACACCGCCCAGGAAGGTGACCTCGTCCCGCTCGAACTTCATCCGCGCACCGCGGCCATAGCCGAGCCGCCGCCGCGCAAGGTGGTCGGCCACCATCTCCGTGGTGATCGGCACGCCGGCGGGAAGCCCCTCCAGCGTCGCGACAAGTGCGGGACCGTGGGACTCCCCCGCGGTCAGCCAACGCAGCCTGCTCAACGGTGCTCCTCAGTGTTCGCGCCCGGTACTGCCCGGCGTACACGTGATCTCGTGTACGGCGACGGCGCTACCGGGTGCGCGACCCCGGTCCGCCACCTCCGATCCTCCCACGTCCGGGGCCGGTGTCCGGCCGCCGGTCCAGCAGACGGGACGGGGAGGCGGAACGGAAGGGGCCGTTCAGCGGGCCGCGAGCGCCTTCTCGCCGGCGTGCCGCATGGCCTCCAGAGGAGCCGGCGAGCGGCCGGTCATCTGCTCGACCTGGAGGACGGCCTGGTGGACCAGCAGGTCGAGGCCGCTGACTACGGCGCCGCCGAACATGGACCAGCGGGCCGCCAGACCGGTGGGCCAGGGGTCGTAGAGCACGTCGAAGAGGGTGGCGGGCCGCTCGGGGACGGCGGCGGCGAGCGCGTCCGTGGTGCCGGCGGGCGTGGTGGCGATCACCAGGGGCGCGCGCAGGGCCTGCGCCGCGTCGTCCCAGTGCGCCGTGCGGACCTCGACGTCCAGCCGCTCGCCCCACTGCCGCATCTCGGCGGCCCTGGCCTCGCTGCGCACATAGGCGACGACCTCGCCGGTGCAGATCCGGGCCAGCGCGGCCAGCGCCGAGGACGCGGTGGCGCCGGCGCCGAGGATGGCGGCGGAGCCGACCTGTTCGATGCCGTGCTCGCGCAGAGCGGCCACCATGCCCGGAATATCCGTGTTGTCGCCGATTCGATGTCCGTCTTCGGTGAAGACCACCGTGTTGACGGCGTCCACCGAGGCGGCCGTCTCACTGATCTCGTCCAGCAGCGGGATGACCGCCCGCTTCAGTGGCATGGTCAGCGACAGCCCCGCCCACTCCGGCCCGAGCTTCTCGACGAAGCCGGGCAACGCGGCCTCGTCGATCTGGAAGCGGTCGTACGACCAGCCGGTGAGCCCGAGCGCGTCGTAGGCCGCCCGGTGCAGCACCGGTGAGAGGGAGTGGGCGATGGGCGAACCGAGCACGGCGGCCCGGCGGGCGTCAGTTGCCCGAGGTGGCATTGAACTTGTCCTTGAGCTTCTCGAATTCGTCATTGGTCCTGGCGAATTCGGTGTTGTCCACGCCGTCGGTCGCCACGAAATACATCCACCCGTCGTGCGTCGGATTCAGCGCCGCCTTCAGCGCGTCCTCGCCCGGGTTGCCGATCGGACCGGGCGGAAGACCCTTGTGGGTGTAGGTGTTGTACGGGTTCGTGTTGCTGTTGATCTCCTTCTCGGAGATATGGATGTTGCTCGTGCCCTTGAGATAGTTGTACGTCGAGTCGAACTGCAGCAGCCGGTTCGTCTCGGAGTTGTTGGGCTTCAGACGGTTGTAGACCACTTCCGCCATCTTGCGGAAGTCGTCGTGCGTCTTGCCTTCGGCCTGGACCAGGCTCGCGACCGTGACGAGCTGGAAGGCATTGGTCAGACCCAGCGCCTTCGCCTTCGCCGGCAGGTCGTAGGCGGCGTATTTCTCCTTGGCCTGCGTGATCATCTGTTTCAGGACCGCATCGGGCTTCATGCCCTTCGCGGCGGGATAGGTACCCGGGAAGAGGAATCCTTCCAGCGGATCCTTGAGACCGCCGCCGTTCTGCGTCCAACTCGGCAGACCGAGGGACTTGTACTCCTGCTTGGCGATTTTCAGGGTGGTCCCGGAGGAAAGTTCGAGTTGCTTGTCGATGGCCTGATAGACCTCGCCATTGCGCTCGCCCGGCTTGACGAGGACATTGCTCTGGCTCTTCCGGTCGAGCATCAGCGTCACAGCGCTGGCGGCGGACATCTCCTTCTTCAGGAGATACGCGCCGGCCTGGATCTGGTCGCCCTTGGGGTTCACCCCCTGCGCGTGCACGAACGCATCTACGCTCTTGACGACCCCGGCCTCCTTCAGGCGGCGGCCGATCTCCCAGCCGCCCGCGCCCTTGGGGATCTCGACGGTCACCTTCTCGTCGGTGCCCTCGCCCGCGAAGTCCGGGGCCGCGCCGAAACGATTTTGGTAGTACTTGTAGCCGAAATAGCCGACCGTACCGAGGCCGCCGCCGAAGACCAGGACGACGACCATGCAGGCGCAGCCGGTGCGCCGTTTCTTCCCTTTGACGGGTTTCTTGCCTCGCCGTTCCCCTCGGCTGCTCCGGCTCGCGGCCTCGTCGTCCTCGTCATCGCCGCCACCTCCGGCGAAGAAGGCGTGTTCGCCCTGGTCCTCGCCCGGGTCCCAGCCGGTCTCCGGGTCCGGTCCCGGGCTGGGCTCGGGGCGCCTGCGGCCTGGCGGTTCCGGCGGCGGGTAGGCGTCCTCGGTGCCGTAGAAGTCGGGCTGTTCCCCGCCGTAGGCCACGGGCTGCTGGCCGTACGGGTCGCCGGGGTCGGCCGCGTACGGCACCTGGCCGTGGGTGCCGGTCGCGTCCCAGCCGCCCTGGTGGTACTGCTGCTGGCCGTGCGTCGCGTAGTGCTGTTCCTGGCCGGTGTACGGCTGGGCGTAGTGCGCCTGGCCGTGTTCGTCGTAGTACAGGTACTGCTGCTGGTCGTACCCGGGCTGCTGCCCCTGGGTCCAGTCGCCGTACTGCGGCTGCGGGTACTGCTGCTGTGGCTGGCCGCCGTAGGGGGACTGCTGACCCGCGTGGGCCTGCTGTCCTCCCCATCCGCCGTCCCCGTTCAACGGGTCCTCCGGATGCCACGGTTCGGGGCCAGGGCCCCGGCCATACTCAGTCATCGATCCCCTAGAGCCGCGAGGCCGACGGTCGCACGTCCGGTGGTCCAGCTTCCGTTCCGCCTCTTTTGCTGTACGGCGGCTGTTCGAACACCGCCGCATCGCGCGGAACGTTACCGTATCGCGATCAGATGACCACTTCGACGCCCTCGCCGGGTGCTTTACCTGACACCCGTTCGGATTCCAGGGCCTGCTGCAGGATGATGACGGCCGCGGCCTGGTCGATGACGGCGCGGCCCTTCTTGGATTTCACCCCCGAGGCGCGCAGTCCCTGACTGGCCGTCACGGTCGTCATCCGCTCGTCCACCAGGCGGACCGGAACCGGCTGGACGCCCTTGGCGAGTTCCTGGGCGAAGGAGCGGACCTTGAGTGCGGCCGGGCCCTCGCCCCCCTTGAGGGAGCGAGGGAGTCCGACGACGACCTCGATCGGTTCGTACTCCTCCACCAGCTGCCTGAGCCGGCGGTGGGCGGCCGGGAGGTCCCGGCCGGGGACGGTCTCCACCGGAGTGGCGAGGATCCCGTCGGGGTCGCACGAGGCAACCCCGATCCGGGCGTCCCCGACGTCGATCGCGAGTCGGCGTCCTCTGCGCATGTTTCCGACCGTTTCCTTACTTGGCCGTCTCGGCGACGAGTCGCTCGACGGCCTCGACGGCCTCGCCCACGGCCGCCGGGTTCTGGCCGCCGCCCTGGGCGACGTCCGGCTTGCCGCCACCGCCGCCGCCGAGGGTCTTGGCGGCGGTACGGACCAGGTCACCGGCCTTGAGTCCGCGCTCGCGGGCGGCCTCGTTGGTGGCGATGACCGTCAGCGGCTTGCCGTTGCTGACCGTGAACAGGGCGACCACGGCGGCCCGGCCGCCCTGGATGCGGCCACGCACGTCGAGGACCAGCTTGCGCAGGTCGTCGGCGGTCGTGCCGTCCGGGACCTGCCCGGTGACGACGGCGATCCCGCGGACGTCCTTGGCGGACTCCACCAGACCGGCGGCGGCCTGCAGGACCTTCTCGGCGCGGAACTTCTCGATCTCCTTCTCGGCGTCCTTCAGCTTGCCGAGCATGGTGGAGACCTTCTCCGGAAGCTCCTCGGGACGGCCCTTGATCAGCTCCTGGAGCTGGGCGACGACCGTGTGCTCACGGGCGAGGAAGTTGTAGGCGTCGACGCCGACGAGGGCCTCGATACGGCGCACACCGGAGCCGATCGACGACTCGCCGAGCAGCTTCACCAGGCCCAGCTGGGCGGTGTTGTGCACATGCGTACCGCCGCACAGCTCCTTGGAGAAGTCGCCGATGGTCACCACCCGGACCCGCTCGCCGTACTTCTCGCCGAACTCGGCGATGGCGCCCTGCTTCTTGGCCTCGTCGATGCCCATGACGTCGGCGCGTACGTCGAGGTCGCGGGCGAGCACCTCGTTGATCTTCTGCTCGACATCGGTCATCACGGCCGTCGGAACGGCGGCCGGGGAGCCGAAGTCGAAGCGGAAGCGGCCGGGCTGGTTCTCGGAACCGGCCTGGGCGGCCGTCGGGCCGAGCGCGTCACGCAGGGCCTGGTGGGTGAGGTGGGTGGCCGAGTGGGCGCGGGCGATGGCCTTGCGGCGCAGCCCGTCGATCGCGGCGTGGGCCTTGGCCCCGACGGTCACCTCGCCGACCTGGACGACGCCCTTGTGGACGTAGACGCCCGGCACCGGCTTCTGGGTGTCGCGGATCTCGATCACGGCACCGGAGTCGACCTTGATGCGGCCGGTGTCGCCGATCTGGCCGCCGCCCTCGGCGTAGAAGGGGGTGCGGTCCAGGACGATCTCGACCTCGTCGCCCTCGGTGGCGGCCGGGGAGGAGACACCGTCCACGAGGATGCCGACGATGGTGGTCTCGCCCTCGGTGTCCGCGTAGCCGATGAAGTCGGTCTCGCCGGCCTTGTCGGCGATCTCACGGTAGGCGCCGGCGCCGGCGTGGCCGGTCTTCTTGGCCTGGGCGTCGGCCTTCGCCTTGTCCCGCTGCTCCTTCATCAGGCGGCGGAAGCCGTCCTCGTCCACGGCGAGGCCCTGCTCGGCGGCCATCTCCAGGGTGAGGTCGATCGGGAAGCCCCAGGTGTCGTGGAGCAGGAAGGCCTTGTCGCCGGCGAGGACCGCGCCACCGGAGGCCTTGGTCTCGGTGATGGCGGTGTCGAGGATGTTGGTGCCGGCCTTCAGCGTCTTGAGGAAGGCGTTCTCCTCGGCGAGGGCGACGTTCTCGATGCGCTCGCGGTCGGTGACCAGTTCGGGGTACTGCTGACCCATCATCGCGATGACGGTGTCGACGAGGTCCTTGACGACCGGGCCGGTGGCACCGAGCAGCCGCATGTTGCGGATGGCGCGGCGCATGATGCGGCGCAGCACATAGCCGCGGCCCTCGTTGCCCGGGGTGACGCCGTCACCGATGAGCATCACCGAGGTGCGCATGTGGTCGGTGACCACGCGCAGGGAGACGTCCGAGCCGTGGGCGTCGCCGTAGGCCACGCCGGTCAGCTCGGTGGCCTTCTCGATGACGGCCATGGAGGTGTCGATCTCGTACATGTTCTGCACGCCCTGCAGAATCATGGCGAGGCGCTCCAGGCCGAGGCCCGTGTCGATGTTCTTGCTCGGCAGCTCGCCGAGGATCTCGAAGTTGTC
Source organism: Streptomyces sp. NPDC101151 (assembly GCF_044768335.1). Classification (NCBI taxonomy): domain Bacteria; kingdom Bacillati; phylum Actinomycetota; class Actinomycetes; order Kitasatosporales; family Streptomycetaceae; genus Streptomyces; species Streptomyces sp. NPDC101151. The sequence continues at coordinate 144,215 of NZ_JBIWPP010000008.1, forward strand.
CTTGCCGATGCCCTCGCCGCGCTCGTACTGCATGAAGACGAGGTTCCAGATCTCGACGTACCGCTCGTCGTTGACGGCGGGGCCGCCCTCGACGCCGAACTCGGGGCCGCGGTCGTAGTTGATCTCGGAGCAGGGGCCGCAGGGGCCGGGGACGCCCATGGACCAGTAGTTGTCCTTCATGCCGAGGCGCTGGATGCGCTCCTTCGGCACTCCGACGACCTCGTGCCAGATGCGCTCGGCCTCGTCGTCGTCCTTGTAGACGGTGATCCAGAGCTTCTCCGGCTCCAGGCCGTAACCACCCTTGTCCTGGGGGCTGGTGAGCAGCTCCCAGGCGTGCTTGATGGCGCCTTCCTTGAAGTAGTCGCCGAAGGAGAAGTTGCCGCACATCTGGAAGAAGGTGCCGTGGCGGGTGGTCTTGCCGACCTCTTCGATGTCGGGCGTGCGCACGCACTTCTGCACGCTGGTGGCACGCGCGAAGGGGGGCTTGACCTCACCCAGGAAGTAGGGCTTGAAGGGCACCATGCCGGCGGGGACGAGCAGCAGAGTCGGGTCGTCCGCGATGAGCGACGCCGAAGGGACGACGGTGTGCCCGCGCTCCTCGAAGAAGCTCAGCCAGCGGCGGCGAATCTCGGCCGACTCCATCAGTGGTCCTCATTCCGGTTGTACGAGTACGTCGTGTTCTCGATGTACTTCGGGTTGCTGCGGTTGTTCTCGATGGCGGTGTAGCCCCGGGACGCGGGAAGTTCGGGGCTGTCGTGGATGCCCAGCGCCTCCTCCAGCTCGGCCTCCCGCTGCGCCATGTTGTCGCGCACGTCGAGCGCGAAGCCGACCGCGCGGTCCTTCAGGCGCTGACCGGTCTCCAGGGCCTTGTTGGCCGCGGTCGCGGCGAGGCTCTCGGGGGTGAGCTGCTTCAGCTTGCGGTTGACCTTGGTGGTGGCCCATACACCGGCGGCGACACCCGTGGTGAACCAGAACGTACGGCGGAACATCGCTAGGTCTCAGTCCCTCTTTCCGCGGAGGTTTCGCTTTTCCCGCCGCGCGGCCGGGACCGGCCGGCCCACGATCACGGTACGCCTGGGCTCCTTGGCGGGCACGTCCGACTTGCGGCCGCCCAGGGCCCGGCGGACGCCGTAGCCGAAGGCCGCGACCTTGACCAGCGGGCCGCCGAACGTGGAGGCGACGGTGGTCGAGAGCGCGGAGGCGTTCGACGTGACCTCCTGGACGTCGGAGGCGATCGCGTCGACCCGCTCGATCTGGGTCTGCGCTGTGCGCACGGCCGCGGAGGCGTCGGCGAGCAACGGCACGGCCTGGTCGGTCACGTCCGCCACGAGCTTGGTGGTCGCCTTGAGCGTCTGGGCCAGCCTCGCCAGTGCGACGGCGAGGAAGGAGACCAGGATCGCCCAGAAGACGGCCACCAGGATCCCGGCCACCTCTCCACCGGACACTGTGCGCACCCGCTCCCTGAAACGTGCCTGAGCATCGAAAAAGTCGTGGACCGAGCCTATCGCGCCGGGGGTGGCGCTCCGTACCGGATTACGGTCGGCGGACGGCGGAGTCGCGGGAAGCGATTGTACGGAATGAACACGGTTCAGTACGCTCCGTGTCCCATGCGAGGTCCTCAGCGCCCCGGCCCCTCCACGGACGGCAATCTGCCCCTTGAACTCACCGCATTCGTCGGGCGCTCGGCAGAACTCGCCGCGCTGGCCCAGGCGATGGAGACGGCCCGGCTGGTCACCGTGACCGGAGTCGGCGGCGTCGGCAAGTCCCGCCTGGCGGCGCGGGCGGCGGCGCGGGCGGCGCCTCGCGACGGCGTGTGGCGGGTGGAGCTGGCGCCGGTCCGGGATCCGCAGTTCGTGGAGTACGCGGTCGTGGAGGCGCTGGGGCTGACCGACCACACCACCCGGCTGCCGGCCGAGACACTGCTCGGCCATCTCGCCGGCCGTCACCTCCTGCTGGTGCTGGACGGGTTCGAGCATCTGGTGGAGGCCTGTGCCGAGCTGGTGGCGGAGCTGCTGCGCAAGCTGCCGGGGCTGCGCGTGCTGGCCGTGGGCCGGCGTCCGCTGGGGCTGGCGGGCGAGCGGCTCCACCCGCTGGCCCCGCTGGGCGAGGACGAGGCGGTGGAGCTGTTCGCGGACCGGGCGCGGCAGCACGGGCTTGAGGTGGGCGACGGCTCGGTGGTGCGGGAGCTGTGCGGCCGGCTCGAGGGGATCCCGCTGGCTCTGGAGCTGGCCGCGGGGCGGCTGCGGGCCCTGTCACCGGGCCAGCTGCTGCAGCGCCTCGACGACCGGTTCCGGCTGCTGACCGGCGGCGGCCGGGACGCCCTGCCCCGCCATCAGACGCTGCGTACGGCGATCGGCTGGAGCCATGAGCTGTGCACGCCCGCCGAGCGGCTGCTGTGGGCACGACTCTCGGTGTTCGCGCAGACCTTCGACCTGGAGGCGGCCGAGTACGTGTGCAGTGGGGACGGGCTGCCTGCCGAGGACGTCCTGGAGGTGCTCGCGGAGCTGCTCGGCCAGTCGGTCCTCTCCCGCGAGGAGACCCCGTCCGGCCCCCGCTACCGGATGCTGGACACGGTCCGGGCCTACGGCGCCGACTGGCTTGAGGCCACCGGGGACGCACCACGGCTGCGCCGGCGGCACCGCGACTGGTACCTGGGCCTGGCGACCTGGTGCGAGCTGGACTGGTTCTCGCCCAGGCAGCGCGAGGTGGCCACACGGGTGGAGGCCGAGCTGCCGAACCTGCGGGCCGCGCTGGAGTTCTGTCTGACCGAGCCGGACGAGGCGCATCTCGGCCAGTACCTGGCGGGTTCGCTGTGGTTCTGCTGGGCGGGCTGCGGGCGGCTGTCGGAGGGGCGCCGCTGGCTGGAGCGCAGCGTCGAGCTGGACTCGGAGTACGAGCAGTCCCGGCTGAAGGCGCTGTGGGTGCTCGGCTATGTGGCGATCCTGCAGGGCGACACCGTGCCGGCGCTGGCCGCGCTGCGGGAGTGCCGGGAGCAGGCGGAGCGGGTCGCGGATCCCACGGCGGTGGCGTACGCGGAGCACCGCACCGGCTGTCTGGCCCTGGTCACGGATGACATGGCGCGCGCAGAAACGCTGCTGCGGTCGGCGCTGGACCGCTACCAGGAGATCGGCGAGCTGAACAGCAACGTCCTGATGGGCCAGGTGGAGCTGGCGATGACGCGGGCCTTCCAGGGGGACCTGGCGGAAGCGGTGCGGCTGTGCGAGGACGTGCGCCGGGTGTGCGAGGACCACGGCGAGCGGTGGGCCCGGTCGTACGCGCTGTACGTGCTGGCGTACGCGGCCTGGCGGGACGGCGATCCGGTCGGTGCGCGGGAGCTGCTCGCGGACTGTCTTGACAACGCGCACGCCTTCCACGATCTGCTCGGCTCGGTGCTGTCGCTGGAGCTGCTGGCCCTGGTGACGGCGGCCCAGGGCGACCCGGCCGAGGCGGCGGTGCTCCAGGGCGCCGCGAGCCGGCTGTGGCCGTCGGTGGGGCTGCCGCTGTTCGGCTCGGCCTACTTCAACGCCCCGCACGAGCTGTGCGAGGCGACGGCCAGGCAGGCCCTGGGCGACGAGCGGTACGCGGAGTGCGTGCGCGAGGGGGCGCGGCTGGACCGGGAGGCGGCCGTGGCCCGGGCACTCGGACACAGCGGGGTACGGCCGCTGCATGGGCTGCCGGCCCCGCGCGGGCCGGTGTCGCACACTCTTGGGGGCTCCGGGAAACGCGAACCCGCCGCCTCGCCCACCCGGAAGGGCGGGGAGACGGCGGGCTGAGGTGCTACGCCGGGGCTGGGGTCAGCGGGCGTAGTACTCGACGACGAGCTGCTCGTCGCAGATCACCGGGATCTCCTTGCGGTTCGGCTCGCGGTCCAGGCGGAACGCCAGGGCCTTGAGGTTCACCTGCAGGTAGCGCGGGGTCTCGCCGTCGGGGGCGAAGCCACCCTCACGGGCGACCTGGAAGAGCGTCTTGTCCTTGGAGCGGTCGCGGACCTGCACGACGTCGTCCGGACGGACACGGAAGGACGGCTTGTCGACCTTCTGGCCGTTGACCTGGATGTGGCCGTGGACGACCATCTGGCGGGCCTGGTAGATCGTGCGGGCGATGCCCGAACGCAGGACCAGCGCGTCGAGACGGCGCTCGAGCTCGATGATCAGGGCCTCACCGGTCTTGCCCTGGACCTTGGAGGCACGCTCGTAGGCGCGGACGAGCTGGCGCTCGGACACGTCGTACTGCGCGCGCAGACGCTGCTTCTCCAGCAGACGGACCTTGTAGTCCGAGTTCTGCTTGCGGCCGCGGCCGTGCTCACCCGGCGGGTAGGGGCGGGCCTCGAAGTACTTGACGGCCTTCGGGGTCAGCGCGATGCCGAGGGCACGCGACTTCTTGACCTTGGGGCGGGACTGGTTCGCCATGAACCAAACACCTCATATTTCTTATGCGAATACGGCTTCACCAGGGTTAGGGGAGGTCGCATCCGCAGCCGGGGAAACCCGCCTGTCCTTTCGGACGGGCCGGGCAGCCGCTCCCTGGTCTGGGCACATACGTGCAGCACGCGAGTGGCCCACCGGCCGGTCCCGGAACTCCGGGTGGTGGTGGGCTGCCCGCGACACCGTTCGACGGTGCGCGACGCTCCTGGATCCCCTGGGGCCTCGCGGCCCCGGGGTTCCGACTGGATGTCCCGCTCTGGTGCGCCGACACCTCTTCCAAGGGGCCGGACACGGGACTCAGCACTTCGGGGCAGTCTACAGGGTGCTCACGAGCGCTTGCGACCGAGGTGCTTGCGGGTCCATTCGGCGGCGTCCGCGTAGCGCGCCTCGGCGCCGTGCCGGGTCGGTGTGTAGTACTCGCGGTCCTTGAGGGCGTCCGGGGCGTACTGCTGCTGGGCGATGCCCTCGGGCAGGTCGTGCGGGTACACGTACCCCTGCGCGTGGCCGAGTTTGGCCGCGCCCTTGTAGTGCCCGTCCCGCAGATGCGGCGGGACGGACCCGGCCAGGCCCTTGCGTACGTCCTCCATCGCGGCGCCGATCGCGGTGGTCGCGGAGTTGGACTTGGGGGCGAGCGCGAGGGCGATGGTGGCGTGGCTGAGGGTGAGGGCGGCCTCGGGGAAGCCGATCATGGCGACGGCCTGAGCGGCGGCGACCGCGATGGGCAGCGCGTTCGGGTCGGCGAGGCCGATGTCCTCGCTGGCGGAGATCATCAGGCGGCGGGCGATGAAGCGGGGGTCCTCGCCGGCCTCGATCATGCGGGCCAGGTAGTGCAGGGCGGCGTCGACGTCGGAGCCGCGGATGGACTTGATCAGGGCGCTGGCGACGTCGTAGTGCTGGTCGCCGTCGCGGTCGTACGTCACCGCTGCCCGGTCGACGGTCTGCTCCAGGGTCTGGAGGCTGATCTCCGGCTCGCCCTGGTCGAGGGCGGCTCCGGCGGCCGCTTCCAGGGCGGTCAGGGCCCGTCGGGCGTCGCCGCCGGCGATGCGCAGGAGGTGGTCCTCGGTGTCCTCGGGGAGGGCGACGGCGCCCTTGAGGCCGCGCTCGTCGCCGAGCGCCCGCTTCAGGAGTCCCCGGATGTCGTCGTCGGTGAGAGGTTCGAGGGTGAGGAGGAGGGACCGGGACAGCAGCGGGGAGATGACCGAGAAGTAGGGGTTCTCCGTGGTCGCCGCGATCAGGGTCACCCAGCGGTTCTCGACCGCGGGGAGCAGCGAGTCCTGCTGGGCCTTGCTGAAGCGGTGGATCTCGTCCAGGAAGAGGACGGTCTCCTTGCCGAAGCCGCCGGTGGCGCGGCGGGCGCCGTCGATGACCGCGCGGACCTCCTTGACGCCCGCGGTGATCGCGGACAGTTCCACGAACCGCTTGTCGGTGGCCTTGGAGACGACGTAGGCGAGCGTCGTCTTGCCGGTGCCGGGCGGGCCCCAGAGGATCACCGAGGAGGGTCCGGCGGGGCCGCCGTTGCCCTCGCCGACCAGTCGGCGCAGCGGGGAGCCGGGCTTGAGCAGATGCTGCTGGCCCACGACCTCGTCGAGTGTGCGCGGACGCATCCGCACCGCCAGGGGGCTGCCTGCCGGGTCCTTCTCCTGGCGTTCTTCCGCTGCGGCGGTGAAGAGGTCGGGTTCCACGCTGAAACCCTAAATCACGGCACTGACAACCCGGTCCGGGCGGTCGGCGGCGCGGGCCGTCAGCCGGTCCAGAAGTCCCACCAGCGGGTCAGCACCAGCATGCCGATGATCCCGACGTGCAGGACCGGCACCACCCAGGTGAACTCGCCGAAGAAGGACTTCAGCCAGCGCGGGGAGGGCAGGAAGTCGTTGCGTACGTTGAACGAGGTGACGTACCAGAACATGATGATCGTGGCGACCCAGGCCAGCGAGCACCACAGGCACAGCGCGTTGATCCGGTACAGCGACTGGAACTGCAGCCAGGTGCAGAAGGCGACGCCGAAGAGGGTGCCGAAGTTGAAGGTCAGCCAGTACCAGCGCGGAAAGCGGGCACGGGCGAGCAGGCTCATGCCGACGCAGATGACGATGCCGTAGCAGACCAGGCCGAGCATCGGGTTGGGGAAGCCGAAGGCGGCCGCCTGCTTGCTCTCCATGACGCTGCCGCAGGAGACCACCGGGTTGAGGCTGCACCCGGGGGTGAAGGTCTTGCCCTCGACCTTGGCTTCCAGCAGTTTGAACTTGTCGATCGTGATGACCCAGGCGGCGAGCAGCCCGGCCGCGCCGGTGATCACCAGCAGCAGGGCGAAGGCCCGGCTGCCGCCCACCGCGCGAGGTGCGTCGGCGGCGGCACGCTCGGGCCCGGGCTCCGTGGAGACGTCCTTGACTGTCGTCTTGCTCATCACGCCGATTCCGTCACTTGAGAGTTGGACCATCTTCGGGTTGGGGTCATTGTGCCGCACGCGCACGGGTCTTCACCGTTCGCTCCGTATAAGGATGTACGTACGGCGGGTACCGCCTGTTCGGTTCCGGACAGCATCCGCCCCGGTCCATGACAAAGGCGCCGGACGCCCCCTGGGGGCATCCGGCGCCACGCGCGCGTGTGCGGCTAGCCGAGGCGCGACTCCAGCTCGGCCACGATCTCGTTCACGCCGACCGCCGTCTGCTCGCCGGACTCCATGTCCTTGAGCTGGACGACGCCCTCGGCGAGGTCGCGCTCGCCGGCGACGATCGCGTACCGGGCCCCGCTGCGGTTGGCGTTCTTCATGGCGCCCTTCAGGCCCTTGCCGCCGTACGAGAAGTCCGCCGCGATGCCGCCCCTGCGCAGCTCGGTGACCTTCGCGAAGAGGACCCTGCGGGCCTCCTCGCCGAGCGGGACCGCATAGACGCTGGTCGAGGACGGGATGTCCAGCTCCACGCCCTCGGCCTCCAGGGCGAGGACCGTGCGGTCGACACCGAGGGCCCAGCCCACCGAGGGAAGCGCGGGGCCGCCGATCATCTCGGACAGACCGTCGTAGCGGCCGCCGCCGCCGACGGCGGACTGGGAGCCCAGACCGTCGTGCACGAACTCGAAGGTGGTGCGGGTGTAGTAGTCCAGGCCGCGGACCAGCTTCGGGTCGTCCTCGAAGGCCACGCCCGCCGCGGTGATCAGCTCGCGGACCTCCTCGTGGTACGCCTTGCAGGCGTCGCACAGGTAGTCGCGCAGCAGCGGCGCCCCCGTCAGCTGCTTCTGGACCGACTCGCGCTTGTCGTCGAGGACGCGCAGCGGGTTGATCTCCGCCCGGCGGAGGGTGTCCTCGTCCAGGTCGAGGCCGCCCAGGAAGTCCTGCAGCGCGGCCCGGTAGACCGGACGGCACTCCCTGTCGCCCAGGCTGTTGAGCAGGACGCGGAAGTCGCTCAGGCCGAGGGAGCGGTACGCCTGGTCGGCGAGGATGATGAGTTCGGCGTCCAGTGCCGGGTCCTCGGCGCCGATCGCCTCGGCGCCGACCTGGGAGAAGTGGCGGTAGCGGCCCGCCTGCGGATTCTCGTAGCGGTAGTACGAGCCCGAGTACCAGAGCTTGACGGGCAGGTTGCCCTGGCGGTGCAGGTTGGCCTCCAGCGCGGCGCGCAGCACGGAGGCCGTGCCCTCGGGACGCAGGGCCAGCTTGTCGCCGCCCTTGGTCTCGAAGGCGTACATCTCCTTGGTGACGATGTCGGTGGACTCGCCGACGCCGCGCGCGAACAGCTCCACGTTCTCGAAGCCGGGCGTCTCGACATAGCCGTAGCCGGAGTTGCGCAGCGGGGTCGCGATCGCCTCGCGCACCGCGAGGAACTTCGCGGAACGGGGCGGAATCAGGTCGTAGGTGCCCTTGGGGGCCTGGAAGGTACTCACGGAAGCTCTCTCGTCACATTCCTCGTCGGGGAGCCCGGAAAGCTCCCTGGCCGGCCGCCACCTGCCGCAGATAGGGGTTGGTGGCGCGCTCCTGGCCGATGGTCGTCTGGGGGCCGTGGCCGGACAGCACCACGGTGGAATCCTCGAGCGGCAGGCACACGCGGCCCAGCGAGTCGAGCATGTCCTCCATGGAGCCACCGGGCAGATCGGTGCGTCCGACGGAGCCGGCGAACAGCAGATCCCCGGAGAAGAAGACCGAGGGAATGTCCGCGGTCTCGGGCATCTGGAAGGTCACCGACCCCCTGGTATGGCCCGGCGCGTGCGCGACGGAGAATTCCAGCCCGGCCAGCTCCAGCGCGGCGCCGTCGGTCAGCTCCTTGACGTCGTCCGGCTCCCCCACGGTCAGCTCGCCCATCAGCGGCATGCCGATGGAGCGGCCGAGCGCCTTCTCGGGGTCGCTCATCATGTACCGGTCCTCCGGGTGGATCCAGGCCGGTACGTCGTGCGCGCCGCACACGGGGACGACCGAGGCCACGTGGTCGATGTGGCCATGGGTCAGGACGACGGCGACGGGCTTGAGCCGATGCTTCTTCAGCGCTTCCTCGACTCCTTGGGCGGCCTGGTGGCCCGGGTCGATGATCACGCACTCCTCACCGGCGGCGGGGGCGACGAGATAACAGTTCGTCCCCCAGGCCCCGGCGGGGAACCCGGCAATGAGCACGATCGTCCTTCGTTGTGTCGATACGGGAGGGCTTACGGACGGGCAGCCCGTGGGTCCAGAGCCTACCGGCGCTGCCGTTTCCTCAGCGAACCCATATACGGTACGGGGCTACACGCAGCTGTCGGCTCACAGGACGCACGCGTACCGGTCGACACACGACACGCATGAGGAGAAAACCCGGTGGTCAGCCAGGAGCAGCGGCGGCGTCAGCTCGCCCGGGAGAAGTTCTTGCGGCAGCAGCAGCGGCGCACCAGCGCGCGGCGCAAGTCACGCATGCGCAACTCCGTGATCGCGTCGGTCCTCGGCGTGGTCGTGATCGGCAGCATCGCGCTGTACACGACCGGGGTGCTGAAGAACGACGACGGCAAGAAGACCAACGCGAGCGCCGACGTCACGCCGAGCGCCACGCCGCCCAGCAAGGCGCCGGACCCGTGCCAGAAGCCGGCCGCGGGCTCGATCAAGAAGCAGAGCTGGAAGAAGGAGCCGGCGATGACGATCGACACGTCGGCGAAGTACGCGATGAAGCTCGCGACGACCTGCGGTGACATCGACATCGCGCTGAAGACGTCGGCGGCCCCGCACACGGTGAACTCGTTCGACTTCCTTGCGGGCAAGGGCTTCTTCGACCACACCAAGTGCCACCGTCTGACCACGAACGGCATCTACGTGCTGCAGTGCGGCGACCCGACGGGCGCCGGCAGCGGCGGGCCGGGCTACACGATCCCGGACGAGAACCTGAAGGACACGAGCCTGAAGGGCAACAAGTACCCGGCGGGCACGGTGGCGATGGCCAACACCGGCCAGAAGCACACCGGCGGCAGCCAGTTCTTCCTCGTCTTCAAGGACAGCCCGTTGCCGCCCAGTTACACCCCGTTCGGCACGATCGACGCGGCCGGCCTGAAGGTGCTGAACAAGATCGCGGCCGCGGGCGAGAACACGGGTGCCGGCGACGGCGCCCCGAACGCGACGGTCGTGATCAACAAGGCGACGGTCGCGAAGTCCTGACGCCGTAGCGATGCTCAAGACCGTCAGCTGCGGAATTTCGGCCGCGCTGGATGCGGACAGGCAACCCGCTGGTCGCCTATGTTGGCGGTGACGAAACTGTGGACGATGCCCGGGGGTGCTGAGGCCCCCCGCAGGCATCATGTGGAGGAGGCGCTGTGAGCAGCGACCCGTGGGGCCGCGTCGACGAGACGGGGACCGTGTACGTGCGTACGGCCGACGGCGAGCAGGTCGTCGGTTCCTGGGCGGCCGGCTCCCCTGAGGAGGCGCTGGCCTACTTCGAGCGCAAGTACGAGGGCCTGGTTGTCGAGATCGGCCTCCTCGAGAAGCGAGTTCAGACCACCGACCTGTCGGCGAAGGACGCCCAGACCGCCATCGACCACCTGCGCGAGCAGGTGGACGCGCACCACGCGGTCGGCGACCTGGCCGTGCTGCGGACCCGCCTCGACAAGCTGGTGGAGACGGTCGCGGCCCGGCGGGAGGAGCGCAAGGCCCAGCGGGCCAAGCAGTCCGACGAGGCCCGCAAGGCCAAGGAGGACCTGGTCGCCGAGGCGGAGCAGCTGGCGCAGTCCGACCAGTGGCGGGCGGCCGGTGAGCGGCTGCGGGCGCTGGTGGACACCTGGAAGGGGCTGCCGCGTCTGGACCGCAAGTCCGACGACGAGCTGTGGCACCGCTTCTCGCACGCCCGGTCGGCGTTCTCCAAGCGCCGCAAGGCCCACTTCGCGCAGCTGGACGCGCAGCGCGAGGACGCCCGCAAGATCAAGGAGCGGCTGGTCGGCGAGGCCGAGGCACTGTCCGGCTCCACGGACTGGGGTCCGACGGCGGCGCGCTATCGCGAGCTGATGTCCGAGTGGAAGGCCGCGGGCCGCGCCCAGCGCGAGCACGAGGACGACCTGTGGAACCGCTTCCGCGGCGCGCAGGACGTGTTCTTCGCCGCCCGCAGCTCGGTCTTCGCCGAGCGGGACGCCGAGCAGTCGGAGAACCTCAAGCTCAAGGAGGAGCTGGCCGAGGAGGCCGAGAAGCTCCTTCCGATCGGGGAGCTGAAGGGCGCCCGGGCCGCGTTCCGCTCGATCAACGAGCGCTGGGAGGCCATCGGCCACGTCCCGCGGGACGCGCGGCCGAAGGTCGAGGGCCGGATGCACGCGGTCGAGCGGGCCATCCAGGAGGCCGAGGAGGCCGAGTGGCGCCGGACGAACCCGGAGGCACGCGCGCGTGCCGAGGGTCTGACCGGTCAGCTGCAGGCCGCCGTGGACAAGCTGCGGGCGCAGATCGAGCAGGCGCGCACCCAGGGCAACAACGCCAAGGCCGACAAGCTGGAGCGTGAGCTGGAGGGCCGCCAGGCGCTCCTGGACCAGGCTCTGAAGGGGCTGCAGGAGTTCGGCGGCTGATTTCCCTGTCTTGCACGCGTAAGGGCCCCGTACTGGCGTACGGGGCCCTTACGCGTAGGTGCGTCCTACGACCGGCTGCGCGCCGAGGTCACGCGGTAGACGTCGTACACGCCCTCCACGCCTCGCACGGCCTTCAGGACGTGGCCGAGATGCTTCGGGTCGCCCATCTCGAAGGTGAAGCGGGAGGTGGCCACCCGGTCGCGGGACGTCTGGACGGCCGCGGAGAGGATGTTGACGTGCTGGTCGGACAGGACGCGGGTGACGTCCGACAGCAGACGGGAGCGGTCCAGGGCCTCGACCTGGATGGCGACCAGGAAGACCGACGACTGGGTGGGCGCCCACTCGACGTCGAGGATGCGCTCCGGCTCGCGGGACAGTGACTCCACGTTGACGCAGTCGCTGCGGTGAACCGATACGCCGCTGCCCCGCGTGACGAAGCCGATGATCGGATCGCCGGGGACGGGCGTACAGCAGCGGGCCAGCTTGACCCACACGTCGTCGACGCCCTTGACGACGACTCCCGGGTCGGCACTGGAGCGGCGCTTGCGGCCGCGCGTACGGGTCGGCGGTACCGCCTCGTCGATCTCCTCGGTGGCCGCCTCCTCGCCGCCGAGCGCCTGGACCAGCTTCTGCACGATGTTCTGCGCGGAGACATGGCCCTCGCCGATCGCCGCGTAGAGCGCGGAGATGTCCGAGTAGCGCATCTCGTGCGCGAGCGTGACCAGGGAGTCGCCGGTGAGGATGCGCTGGATCGGCAGGTTCTGCTTGCGCATGGCGCGGACGATGGCGTCCTTGCCCTGCTCGATCGCCTCGTCGCGGCGCTCCTTGGAGAACCAGGCCCGGATCTTGTTCCGGGCGCGCGGCGACTTGACGAAGCCGAGCCAGTCGCGCGACGGACCCGCACCGGGCGCCTTGGAGGTGAAGACCTCCACCAGGTCCCCGTTGTCCAGAGTGGATTCGAGCGGTACGAGTCTGCCGTTGACCCGCGCTCCTATGGTGCGGTGGCCGACCTCGGTGTGGACGGCGTACGCGAAGTCGACGGGGGTGGCGCCGGCCGGGAGCGCGATGACATCGCCCTTGGGCGTGAAGACGAAGACCTCGTTGCGGGAGAGGTCGAAGCGCAGGGACTCCAGGAACTCGCTGGGGTCCTCGGTCTCCTTCTGCCAGTCCAGCAACTGCCGCAGCCACGCCATGTCGTTGATGGCGTCCTTGTCCTTGCCGGACGCCTTGGGCACGTCCGTGCGGACCTTGGAGGCGCCGGCGACGGCCTCCTGCTTGTACTTCCAGTGCGCCGCGATGCCGTACTCCGCGCGCCGGTGCATGTCGAAGGTGCGGATCTGCAGTTCGACGGGCTTGCCGTTGGGCCCGATGACCGTCGTGTGCAGCGACTGGTACATGTTGAACTTGGGCATCGCGATGTAGTCCTTGAACCGGCCGGGGACCGGGTTCCATCGCGCGTGAACGGTGCCGAGGGCGGCGTAGCAGTCGCGCACGGTGTCGACGAGGACGCGAATGCCCACCAGGTCGTAGATCTCCGCGAAGTCGCGACCGCGGACGATCATCTTCTGGTAGACGCTGTAGTAGTGCTTCGGGCGCCCGGTGACGGTCGCCTTGATCCGGGCGGCGCGGAGGTCGCTCTGGACCTCGTCGGTCACTATGGCGAGGTACTCGTCCCGCTTGGGTGCCCGCTCGGCGACGAGCCGCACGATCTCGTCGTACATCTTGGGGTAGAGGATCGCGAACGCGAGGTCCTCCAGCTCCCACTTGATGGTGTTCATGCCCAGGCGGTGGGCGAGCGGCGCGTAGATCTCCAGCGTCTCGCGCGCCTTCTTCTCCTGCTTCTCGCGCTTGAGATAGCGCATGGTGCGCATGTTGTGCAGGCGGTCGGCGAGCTTGATGACGAGGACGCGCGGGTCCTTCGCCATCGCGACGACCATCTTGCGCACGGTCTCGGCCTGCGCGGCCTCGCCGAACTTGACCTTGTCCAGCTTGGTGACGCCGTCCACGAGCAGGGCGACGACGTCGCCGAAGTCGCGGCGCAGGTCGTCCAGGCCGTACTCGGTGTCCTCGACGGTGTCGTGCAGCAGCCCCGCCATGAGGGTGGCCGGATCCATGCCCAGCTCGGCGAGGATGGTGGTGACGGCGAGCGGATGCGTGATGTACGGATCGCCGCTCTTGCGCTTCTGCCCCCGGTGCCAGCGCTCGGCCACCTGGTAGGCACGCTCGATCTGCCGGAGCGTCGCGTTCTCGATCTTCGGGTCGTTGCTGCGGACTATCCGCAGCAGCGGCTCCAGCACGGGGTTGTACGGGTTCGCGCGCTGGACGCCGAGACGGGCCAGGCGGGCGCGGACGCGGTTGGAGGAACCGGTGCGGGCGGGCTGTCCAGCGGCGGAGCGCACAGGCGGGGCCGGTTTGGGACGCGTGACCTCGGCAGCCTTCTCGACGGGCGCGGACTGGGCGTGCTCGACCTTCCCGCGGCTGTCGTTCTTCGCGGACGACACGCTCGGCGCGGGCTTGGCCGCGGGTGCCGAGGCGGGCTCGGGCTTGGCGGCGGTGAGTGGCTGGGCCTCGTCTGGCAAGAGGACTCCTCGTGCGCGATCCGGGTCCCCCGGTCAGGCTCCGGAAACCCCATGGTAGCGATCCTGCGCCTAGTCATCGCCTTCAGGCGGGATGTGAGGACCGTCTACCGGTGAAACACGAGTGACGGTCCGGGGATTCCGGGGGGCGTCACCCGGGTGTTCCGGGGGTGACCGACGGGTGTCGAACGGGGTGGGCCACAGAGGGGCACTCACGGACGTCGAACCGGCAGGGGTGGCGGATGGGAACGCGAAACGGCCGCCCCGGCAAACGCCGGGACGGCCGCCTCGGTGCCGTACTCAGATCTGGAGAAGTGCTTCCAGCGGCGCCCCGTCCAGGGCCGGCTCCAGACGGGCGCGGCCGTCCAGGAAGCCCAGCTCCATGAGGACGGCGAGGCCGGAGACCTCGGCGCCCGCCCGGTGGATCAGCTGGATCGCGGCCTCGGCGGTGCCACCCGTGGCGAGGACGTCGTCCACGATCAGCACACGGTCACCGGAGGACAGGTCCTCCGCGTGCACCTCGATCTCTGCCGAGCCGTACTCCAGGTCGTACGCCTGCCGCAGCGTCGCCCCCGGCAGCTTGCCCGCCTTGCGGACCGGGATGAACCCGAGGCCCGCGCGGACCGCGACCGGGGCGCCCAGGATGAAGCCCCGGGCCTCCAGTCCGACGACCTTGGTCGCACGGGTGTTCGCGGCGATCTCGGCCAGCGCGTCGGTCAGGGCCGTGAACGCCGCCGGGTCCGCGAGCAGCGGGGTGATGTCCTTGAACATCACGCCCGGCTCCGGGTAGTCGGCCACATCACGGATGCGGCTGAGCAGCAGCTCCTCGATGCCGGTCATCGGCGCTTCCCGGAGGGCCGGCCACGCCCGCGGCCGCGGGACGCGGTCTGGTTGCGCGGACCCACCACGGCGGGAGCGTCGTCCTCGGGCTCGTTGCCGGCGCGCGCGCCCGTGAGATCCTCCCCGGTGGCGGCCTGGGCCCGCTTGGCCAGGACCCGCTTCCTGAGCGCCTTCATGGCCGGCTCGCGCTCCTTGAGGTCGGCGACGAGCGGCGTGGCGATGAAGATCGAGGAGTACGCACCGGCCGCGAGGCCGACGAACAGCGACAGCGAGATGTCGTTCAGCGTGCCGGCCCCGAGGAAGCCGCCACCGATGAACAGCAGGCCCGCCACCGGCAGCAGGGCCACCACGGTGGTGTTGATGGAACGGACCAGCGTGCCGTTGATCGACCGGTTGGCGATGTCGCTGTACGTCCAGCGGGTCTGCTTGGTGATGTCCTTCGTCTGCTCCTTGAGGCTGTCGAAGACGACGACCGTGTCGTAGAGCGAGTAACCGAGGATGGTCAGCAGACCGATGACCGTACCGGGCGTGACCTCGAAGCCCACGAGGGCGTAGATACCGGTCGTGATGGTGATGTCGTGGATCAGCGCGACGAGTGCCGCTACGGCCATGCGCCACTCGAAGGCGATCGCCAGATAGATCACCACGAGCACCATGAAGATGGCCAGGCCCTCCCAGGCCTTGTTGGCGATCTGCTCGCCCCAGCTCGGGCCGACCAGGTCGGCGGCCAGCTTCTCCGGGTTGAGGTTCAGGTCCTTGGCCAGGGTCTGCTTGATCTGGTCGGACTTGTCGGTGTCGATGCCGGCGATCTGGATGCGCAGGCTGCCGTTGCCGAGCTTCTGGACGATCGCCTCGTGGCCGGAGGCCTCGTGCGCGTACTCCTCCGCCTTCGCCACCGACGTGCTCATGTGCGTCGGCGTGGTGAAGACCGCTCCGCCCTGGAACTCGATGCCCATGTTCAGGCCGCGCACCGCCAGGCCGAGGATCGCGGTGATGGTGATCAGGATCGAGATGCCGTACCAGACCTTGCGGTGCCCCACGAAGTCGTAGCTGATCTCACCGCGGTGCAGTCGGGCGCCGAGGCTGCCGAGTTTCGACATCGCTCACGCTTCCTTCGGGTCGGCAGGGCCGGCGGCAGGACCGGCGGGACGGCGGGTTCGGCGCAGCGGCGGCTTGGCACCCAGGCTCTTCGGGTCGAGACCGGACCACTTGTGGCCGTCCGCGAAGAACTTGCGGCGGGCGAGCAGCGTCATGAGCGGCTTGGTGAAGAAGAACACGACGACCACGTCGAGCACGGTGGTCAGACCGAGCGTGAACGCGAAGCCCTGCACCTTGCCGACGGTCACGATGAACAGCACGGCGGCGGCGAGGAACGACACGAAGTCGGAGACCAGGATGGTGCGCCGGGCGCGCGGCCAGGCCCGCTCGACGGCGGGACGCAGCGAGCGCCCCTCACGGATCTCGTCCCGGATGCGTTCGAAGTACACGATGAACGAGTCCGCGGTGATACCGATGGCGACGATGGCACCACAGACGGCCGGGAGGTTCAGCGCGAAGCCGATGGCCGGGCCGAGCAGCGACATGATCACGTAGGTGAGGATGCCGGAGATCAGCAGGGAGGCCATCGCGACGACCGACAGGCCCCGGTAGTAGAACACCAGGTAGAGCACGACGAGCGCGAGGCCGATCGCGCCGGCGAGCAGACCGGCGCGCAGCTGCTCACCGCCGAGCGCGGCGGTCACCGTGGTGACGGTGTCCTCCTTGAAGGACAGCGGCAGCGCACCGTACGACAGCATGTTGGCGAGGCTCTGCGCCTCCTGCTGGGTGAAGCTGCCGGAGATCTCCGCCTGGCCGCCGGTGATGGCCGTGTTCACGAACGGGCTGGAGACGACCTCGCCGTCGAGGACGATGCCGAACTGGTTCTGCGGGGACTGCTTCTTGGCCAGCTCGCCGGTGATGTCGCCGAACTTCTTCGACCCGCTGGAGTTGAACTTCATCTGGACCTGCCACCCGGAGGCACCCTGGGTGTCGAAGACCGCAGCGGCCTTCGTGACCTCGGTGCCGTCCACGGCGGCGGGGCCGAGCAGGTACTTGTACCAGACCTTGTTGATCTCACCGCAGGCCACGGTGATCTCGCCGGGCTTGGCGCTCTTGCCGGCGTTGGCCCGCTGGGCGGGCTTGGAGCAGTCCAGGGCGGCGTACTGGGCCTGGAGCTTGCCGGCGTCGGCACTGCCGCCGGAGGAGGCGGACGGGCTCGGGGAGGACTTGGAGCTCGCGGAGGCGGAGGACGACGGCGTGCTGTCGGCCTTCAGGGCGTCGGTGACCGCGCGGCCCTGCGAGGTGGCGGAGGCCGTCGGGGTCGGGGAGCCGGAGGAGGACGAGGACGAGGACGCCTTCTCGTCGGAGGAGGCGCTGCTCGACGGGCTCGGCGAGCCGCTGCCGGTGGAGGAAGCGCTCGGCGAGGGACTCTGCGGTGCGGCGCCGCTGGGCTCGCTGGCGAGGACCGGGCGGAAGTACAGCTTGGCGGTGGTGCCGACCTGCTGCTGGGCCTCCTTGGAGTTGGTGCCCTTGGGGATGTTCACGATGATGTGATCGGCCCCCTGGGTCTGCACCTCCGCCTCGGAGACGCCCAGGCCGTTGACGCGGCGGTTCATGATGTCGACCGCGGTGTCCATGTTCGCCTTGTTGATCGCGGACCCCTGGTCGGCCTTCGCCTTGAGCGTGATGCTCGTACCACCGGCGAGGTCGATGCCGAGACGCGGAGTGGTGTGCCCGGAGGCGAACATCCCTCCGGTGAGCGCCACGATGGCGATCAGGATGAAGGCCAGCGAGCGCCCTGGCTTGCTCTGGGCGCTCGCGCTCCGGCCCTTCTTAGGTGCTGCCACCTTCTCGTACTCCCTCTCGGGCCGCCCCGCGCCCGGTCGGCGCGGTCGGCCATGACATGGTGTCGGGCTCCCGTGCGGAAAACAGACGCGCCCGGAGGGCACGGGGCGCGATCAGGCCGCGCCGCGCACCCCGGGACGTGACTACTTCGCGTCGGTGTCGCCGTCGGTCTTCTTCGGCTCTTCGTCCGCCTTGGCCTCGGCGGCGTCGGCCGCGTCGTCCTTGTCCTCGGCGGCGTCCTTCTTACCAAGGTCGACGGCCTTGTCGTCGGAGGCGGCGGCAGCGGCGTCGGACTCGTCGGTCTCGGTGAGGGAGGAGGCGTCGTCCGGGACGATGCCGGCGTCGGACTTCAGGTCGTGCTCGACGCCGTGGACGATCCGGTTGTACTCGTCATCGGAGAGGACGGCGCCGATGGCGTTCTTGGCGAAGAGAAGGTCGATGCCCGGTCCGGCGTCGAGGAGGACGGTGTCCTCGTTGACCTCCTTGACCGTCGCATACATTCCCCCGATGGTGCGGACACCCGAGCCGGGCTGAACGTCGTTCCGCATGTTGGCGGCCTGCTGCTGCTTCTTCTTGGCCGAGCGCGTCATCAGGAACATGGCCGCGATGAGCACGATGAAGGGGAGAAGGGTAAAGGCATTCACGGGACGGAATTTCCTTCGCGCGACCGCGCGGTGAGCGGCCTGTTGGATGGGGGTTGGTCGGCGCCGCCCGCATGGGCGGCATCGGCGGAGTCTAAGCGAGTCCGCGTGCATGGAACAACGCTCAGCATGGCACCTGGGTTCCTGACCCGGCCAATGTCCTCGCCGTCACGAAGTCATCACGCCCCGAACAGGTCCTGTTGTCCGTTTCCCGCAGCCTGCGAGTGCGGCGGGGTCAGGCCGAGATGCGCCCATGCCGCCGGCGTCGCGACCCGGCCGCGCGGGGTGCGGGCGAGCAGGCCCTCCCGCACGAGGAACGGTTCGGCCACCTCCTCGACCGTTTCGCGCTCCTCCCCCACCGCGACCGCCAGGGTGGACAGGCCCACGGGGCCGCCGCCGAACAGCTTGAGCAGCGCCTGCAGGACGGCCCGGTCGAGGCGGTCGAGACCGCGCGCGTCGACTTCGTAGACGGCGAGGGCGGCCGCGGCGATCTCGCGGGTGATCAGGCCGTCGGCCTTGACCTGCGCATAGTCGCGCACACGGCGCAGCAGCCGGTTGGCGATGCGGGGCGTGCCGCGGGAGCGGCCTGCGATCTCGGTGGCGCCGTCGCGGTCGATCTCGACGTCGAGCAGGCTCGCCGAGCGGTGCACGACCCGCTCCAGCTCGGCGGGCTCGTAGAACTCCATGTGCCCGGTGAAGCCGAAACGGTCGCGCAGCGGGGGCGGCAGCAGGCCCGCGCGCGTGGTGGCGCCGACCAGGGTGAACGGGGGCAGCTCCAGCGGGATGGCGGTGGCGCCGGGGCCCTTGCCGACGATGACGTCGACGCGGAAGTCCTCCATGGCCATGTACAGCATCTCCTCGGCGGGCCGGGACATGCGGTGGATCTCGTCCAGGAAAAGGACCTCGCCCTCCTGGAGGGAGGAGAGGATCGCGGCGAGGTCGCCGGCGTGCTGGATGGCGGGGCCCGAGGTGATGCGGATGGGGGCGCCCATCTCGGCCGCGATGATCATCGACAAGGTCGTCTTGCCCAGGCCGGGCGCGCCCGAGAGCAGCACATGGTCGGCGGTGGCCCCACGCGCGCGTGCGGCGCGCAGGACGAGGTCGAGCTGCTCGCGGACCTTCTCCTGGCCGATGAACTCGCCGAGGTCCTTGGGGCGCAGGGCGGCCTCGACGGCCTGGTCCTCCCGGTCGGCGGACGCGCCGACGAGCCGCTCCTCGGCGGAGGTGTCGGTCGTGTCGTCCCAGTTCACGAAGTTCTCCTAGCTGGGGTGGCGCGGCGGCTGGTCAGCGGGCGCGGTTCAGGGTCTGCAGGGCGGCCTTCAGCAGCGGGCCCACCTGCGGTGTGCCGCCGGCGGCCTCGGCCTGGGGGGTCACGACGGCCACGGCCTCGTCGGCCTCGCGGGTGGCGTAGCCGAGGCCGATGAGGGCCGCGTGCAGCTGGTCGCGCCAGCCCTGGGAGACCGGGGCGCCCACCGTGGGGGCGCCGACGGGTGCGCCGAGCCGGTCCTTCAGATCCAGCAGCAGCTTCTGCGCACCCTTCTTGCCGATGCCGGGTACGGCCGTGAGGGCCTTCTCGTCACCCGTGGCGACGGCGCGGCGCAGCGCGTCCGGCGAGTGCACGGCGAGCATCGCCTGGGCCAGGCGCGGACCGACCCCGCTCGCGGTCTGCAGCAGCTCGAAGACCTGGCGCTCGTCGTCCTCGGCGAAGCCGTACAGGGTCAGCGAGTCCTCGCGCACCACCAGGGAGGTGGCGAGCTTCGTCTGGCGGCCCATGCGCAGGCCGGAGAGCGTGTTCGGGGTGCACTGGACGGCGATGCCGATGCCGCCCACCTCGACCACCGCGGAGTCGGGGGCGAGCGCGGCGACCGGGCCGCTGACGAACGCGATCATGCCGTACGGCCTTTCGTTGCGTGGACTGTGTGCCGGGCGACGGCCTGCTGGAGCCGGTTCTGGGCGGGGGCGCGCCAGATGTGGCAGATGGCGAGCGCGAGGGCGTCGGCGGCATCGGCGGGCCTGGGCGGTGCGCTGAGCCGCAGCAGGCGGGTGACCATGGCTCCGACCTGGGCCTTGTCGGCACGGCCGCTGCCGGTGACGGCTGCCTTGACCTCGCTGGGGGTGTGCAGGGCGACCGGGATGCCGCGCCGGGCGGCGCACAGCATGGCGACGGCGCTGGCCTGGGCGGTGCCCATGACGGTGCGCACGTTGTGCTGGCTGAAGACGCGCTCGACGGCGACGAACTCGGGCCGGTGCTCGTCCAGCCACTGCTCGATGCCCTCCTCGACGGCGAGCAGCCGGTGGCTGAGTTCGGCGTCCGCGGGCGTGCGTACGACACCGACGCCGAGCATGGTGAGCGGCCGGCCCGCGACGCCCTCGACCACGCCGACACCGCACCGCGTCAGCCCGGGGTCCACCCCCAGTACGCGCACGCGCGCCCCCTTCCTTCGACCTCCCCCAGCCAGGGCCGGGCGGAATCCCCAGTTCGTGCAGGCTATCGGGTGCCACCGACAACGCATCGCACCAACGCCCGGCAACGCGACGGGCCGACGGGACGTGTCCCGTCGGCCCGGTCAGCCGTGCAGAGCGGCGGCGTTACGCGTCGACCTTCTCCATGACCTCGTCGCTGACGTCGAAGTTGGCGAAGACGTTCTGCACGTCGTCGCTGTCCTCGAGCGCGTCGATCAGCTTGAAGATCTTCTTGGCGCCGTCCTCGTCCAGCTCGACCTGCATGGTCGGGACGAAGTTGGCCTCGGCGGAGTCGTAGTCGATCCCCGCGTCCTGGAGAGCGGTGCGGACGGCGACCATGTCGGTGGCCTCGCTGAGCACCTCGAAGGACTCACCGAGGTCGTTGACCTCCTCGGCACCCGCGTCCAGGACGGCACTCAGGACGTCGTCCTCGGTCAGCTCGCCCTTGGGGACGATGACGACGCCCTTGCGGTTGAAGAGGTACGACACCGAGCCGGGGTCGGCCATGTTGCCGCCGTTGCGGGTCATGGCGACGCGGACGTCGGAGGCGGCGCGGTTGCGGTTGTCGGTGAGGCACTCGATGAGCACCGCGACACCGTTCGGGCCGTAACCCTCGTACATGATCGTCTCGTAGTCGGCGCCGCCGGCCTCGAGACCGCCGCCGCGCTTGACCGCGGAGTCGATGTTCTTGTTGGGGACGGACTGCTTCTTGGCCTTCTGGATGGCGTCGTAGAGCGTCGGGTTCCCGTCGATGTCGACGCCGCCCATACGCGCCGCGACCTCGATGTTCTTGATCAACTTCGCGAAGAGTTTGCCGCGCTTGGCGTCGATCACGGCCTTCTTGTGCTTCGTCGTAGCCCATTTAGAGTGGCCGGACATCTGCCTGTCTCCTTCGCGTAACCCATCTCTGCAACGAACTCCAGAGATCCTACAAGGACTCCGGTGTCCGGTTGGCGCGCACGATGTCGACGAACAGAGCGTGCACGCGGTGGTCCCCGGTCAGTTCCGGGTGGAACGACGTGGCCAGCGCGTTGCCCTGGCGGACCGCGACGATGTGGCCGTCGTGCTCGGCGAGCACCTCGGCCTCGGCTCCGACGGACTCGACCCACGGGGCGCGGATGAAGACGCCCTCTACAGGATCGCCCTCGACTCCCTTGACGTCGACCGCTGCCTCGAACGACTCGTTCTGCCGTCCGAAGGCGTTGCGGCGCACGATCATGTCGATACCGCCGATGGTCTCCTGGCCCGAACGCGGGTCGAGGATCTTGTCGGCGAGCATGATCATGCCGGCGCAGGTGCCGTAGACGGGCATGCCGTCGTGCACGCGCGTGCGCAGCGGCTCCATCACTCCGAAGAGGACGGCCAGCTTGGAGATGGTGGTGGACTCGCCGCCGGGTATGACGAGGCCGTCGACCTCGGCGAGTTCCTCGGGGCGCCGCACCGGCCTGGCCACGGCGTCCGCCGCGGCCAGGGCGATGAGGTGCTCCCGTACGTCGCCCTGGAGGGCCAGGACGCCAATGACGGGGGTGCTCATGTGTACCGGTGCCTTACCAGCCGCGGTTGGCGTAGCGCTCGGTCTCGGGGAGGGTGTCGCAGTTGATGCCGACCATGGCCTCGCCCAGGTCGCGGGACGCGTCCGCGATGATCTTCGGGTCGTCGTAGAAGGTGGTGGCCTTCACGATGGCGGCGGCGCGCTTGGCCGGGTCACCGGACTTGAAGATGCCGGAGCCCACGAACACACCCTCGGCGCCGAGCTGACGCATCAGGGCGGCGTCGGCCGGGGTGGCGACGCCACCGGCGGAGAAGAGGACCACCGGGAGCTTGCCCAGCTCGGCGACCTCCTTGACCAGCTCGTACGGGGCACGCAGCTCCTTGGCGGCGGCGTACAGCTCGTTGTTGTCGTAGCCGCGCAGGCGGGCGATCTCGTTCTTGATCTGGCGCAGGTGGCGGACGGCCTCGACGACATTGCCGGTGCCGGCCTCGCCCTTGGAACGGATCATGGCCGCGCCCTCGGCGATGCGGCGCAGGGCCTCACCGAGGTTGGTGGCACCGCAGACGAAGGGCGTGGTGAAGGCCCACTTGTCGGAGTGGTTGACCTCGTCGGCCGGGGTGAGGACCTCGGACTCGTCGATGTAGTCCACGCCGAGGGACTGCAGGACCTGGGCCTCGACGAAGTGGCCGATGCGGGACTTGGCCATGACCGGGATGGAGACGGCACTGATGATGCCCTCGATCATGTCCGGGTCGGACATGCGGGCCACGCCGCCGTCCTTGCGGATGTCGGCCGGGACCCGCTCGAGGGCCATGACCGCGACGGCGCCCGCGTCCTCGGCGATCTTCGCCTGCTCCGGGGTGACGACGTCCATGATCACGCCGCCCTTGAGCTGCTCGGCCATGCCGCGCTTCACGCGGGCGGTGCCGGTCTCGGGAGCCTGGTTCTCGATGGTGGACACGGGTGACCTCACTGAAGTGAAAGAGGGTTTCTACTCCAGAGAGGAAACGCGAGTGGACCAGGCCACAGCAAGGGCCAATGGCAGGCCGGTGGATCCTTTTGGCCTGGCGGGGGCAGCGCCGGGCTCAGGCCATCCGGTCCACCAGGGCCGCGGGCGGCTCGTCGTCCATCTCGAAGGCCAGCGGGAAGGGGGCGTGGCCGGCCAGCCGGAACCAGCGCACCTTGCGGTGCTCCCGGAGCCTGCGGGCGGCGCCCACGGCGTCGTTGAGGAAGCGGCGGGCCATGGGGACCCGGCGCACGGCCTCGGCCAGCTCCAGGGCCGCCGCCTCGCCGCCCGGAGCCTCCCGTACGGCCTCGACCTGCTGCGGGTCCTCGAACACCGCCCGCAGGGCCTGGCTCAGCTCGCTCTCGGCCACCTCCCGCTGCTCCTCCTCGGCCTGCCGGGCGGCGTGCGCGGCCTCGTAGAGCACGATCGAGGCGGCGGGATCCAGCACGCCCGAGGTCGCCAGTTCCTGCGTCACGGAGGCCCGGCGCAGCAGTTGGGCGTCCAGCGCGGCCCGTGCGGCGTCCATCCGCACATGCAGCCGGTCCAGCCGCCCGGCCGTCCAGCTCAGGTACAGGCCGACGGCGACGAGCGCGACAAGGATCCAGATGAGGGTTGCGGTCACGGGCGAAGGCTATCGGGGTGCCGCAGCCGGCTCGGCAGCCGTCGGCGTCCCGCGCCGGCCGGCTCCACGGTGCTCGGACCGGCCGCACGCTCTTCGGGCCGGCCCCGAGCCGCCCGGGCCGACCTCGCGTTCCTGGGGTCGGCCAGGCACCGCCCGGGTCGGCCGCACCGCGAGGACAGGTCCCCCGGCCTCAGTCCCGTGCCAGTCCGAATCGGGCTCGTAGGCCCGTCCGCTCGTCCGTGGCCACCGCGTCCGTCCCGGCCGTGACCGTCTCGTACACCGACAGGATGTCCGCGCCGACCGTCGACCAGTCGAAGCGCCGCACATGGGCGCTGCCCCGCTGCCGCAGTTCGGCCCGCCGGGCCGGGTCGGCCAGCAGGCGTACGGCCGCGTCGGCCAGTGCGTCGGCGTTCTCGTTGGCGAAGACCTCGCCCGCCGCGCCCTGGTCGAGGACCTGGACGAAGGCGTCCAGGTCGGAGGCGAGGACGGGGGCGCCCGCCGACATGGCCTCGACGAGGATGATGCCGAAGCTCTCGCCGCCGGTGTTGGGCGCGATGTACAGGTCGACGCTGCGCAGGAAGCGCGCCTTGTCCTCGTCGCTGACCATGCCGAGGAACTCGACTCGGGAGCGCAGTTCCTTCGGCAGGTCCTCGACGGCGGCCTCCTCGTCGCCGCGTCCCGCGACCAGCAGCCGGGTCTGCGGGCGGGCGGCGAGGATCTTCGGCAGGGCCTGCATCAGGACCGGAAGGCCCTTGCGGGGCTCGTCGATACGGCCGATGAAGCCGAGCGTCTCGCCCTGCCACTCCGGCTTGGGGTCGGCCTTGGCGAAGAAGTCGACATCGACGCCGTTGGGGATGACCACCGCGTCGCCGCCCAGGTGCTCGACCAGGGTGCGCCGGGCGTACTCGCTGACCGCGATCCGTGCGCTGATCTTCTCCAGCGCGGCCTGCAGGATCGAGTACGCGGCGATCATCGCGCGCGAACGCGGATTGGAGGTGTGAAAGGTGGCCACGATGGGGCCCTGGGCCGCCCAGCAGGTCAGCAGGCCGAGCGACGGGGAGGTCGGCTCGTGGATGTGGACCACGTCGAAGGCGCCGTCGTGCAGCCAGCGCCGCACCCGCGCGGCGGACAGGAAACCGAAGTTCAGACGGGCCACCGAGCCGTTGTACGGCACCGGGACCGCGCGGCCTGCCGAGACGACGTACGGCGGCAGCGGGGTGTCGTCGTCGGCGGGAGCGAGGACGGAGACTTCGTGGCCGAGACGGATGAAGTACTCGGCGAGGTCGCGGATGTGGAACTGGACGCCCCCGGGCACGTCCCAGGAGTACGGGCAGACGATCCCGATTCTCACGCGGGTCCCTTCGCGGGGTCGAGGTCGGAGAGCCACAGACGCTGCAGCATGTGCCAGTCCTCCGGGTGGTCGGCGATCCCGGTGGCGAAGACGTCGGCCAGTGCCTGTGTCATGACGGACGTCTTCTCGGCCCGGGTGCCTGACTCCGGTACCTCGATCGGGGGATGCACCTGGCCCTTCATGACGGGCGAGTCGTCGTACCAGAGCGTGACGGGCATCAGCAGGGCGCCGGTCTGCTGGGCGAGCAGGGCCGGGCCCGCGGGCATCCGGGTCCGTGCGCCGAAGAACTCGACCTCGACGCCGGACGCGGACAGGTCGCGGTCGGCGACCAGGCAGACCAGGCCGCCGTCGCGCAGCCGCCGGGCCAGGGTGCCGAAGGCTGTGCCGCCGCTGTGCGGCAGGACTTCCATGCCGAGGCTCTCGCGGTAGGCGACGAAGCGGTCGTAGAGCGTCTCGGGCTTCAGACGCTCGGCGACCGTGGTGAACGGCGTCTCCAGCTCGGTGGTGACCCAAGCGCCGGCCAGGTCCCAGTTGGCCATGTGAGGCAGCGCGAGGATCAGGCCCCTCGGTGAGGCGATCCCGTCGGACAGGTAGTGCGCGTCCTTGCATTCAAAACCCGACTTCACGCGCTCGGCGCTCCAGGCGGGCAGCCGGAAGGACTCCATCCAGTAGCGCAGGTAGGAGCGCATACCGGCGCGGGAGAGCTCGGCGAGCCGCTCGGGGGTGGCGTCGGGCACCACGCGCGCGTAGTTCGACTCCAGCCTGAGGACTCCCTTGCCGCGCTGCTTCCAGGCGAGGTCGGCGACGCTCCGGCCGAGCCGGACCGCGGCGGGTTCGGGGAGCTTCTTGACGGTGCTCCAGCCGAGGCCGTACAGCGCGTCGGTGAGCCGGTCGGCGGTGCTCACTTCGCCGCCTCGCTCCCCTGCGACGCGTTCTGCTGCGCCGCCTCCGCCTCCGCCGACTCGCGGCGGACGGTGACGACCCGCTGGATCAGCGTGACGAGGCTGCCCACGGCGACGATCCACAGGGCGATCGGCAGCAGCCACTGGATGCCGGGCACGCCGAACTTGTGGAAGCCCGCGAGACCGGCCGCCACCAGCGAGATCACCAGCCGCTCGGCGCGTTCGACGAGCCCGTTGACGGCGACGGGAAGCCCGATCGACTCGCCGCGCGCCTTCGTGTACGACACCACCTGGCCACTGGCCAGGCAGAAGATCGAGACCGCGCACAGGACGTTGTCGTTGCCGTTGCCCGCGTACCACAGGGCGAAGCCGCCGAAGATCGCGCCGTCGGCGACCCGGTCCAGGGTCGAGTCGAGGAAGGCGCCCCAGCGGCTGGAGCGGCCCAGCTGACGGGCCATGTTGCCGTCGACCAGGTCGGAGAAGACGAACAGGGTGATCACGATCGTGCCCCAGAAGAACTCGCCCCGGGGGTAGAAGACCAGCGCGCCCGCGACCACGCCGGCCGTGCCGATGAGCGTGACCGTGTCGGGGCTCACCCCTCGCCGGATGAGAAACGCGGCGAACGGTGTGAGGACACGCGTGAAAAATGCACGCGCGTACTTGTTCAGCATGGCCTTCCCGACGGTCGGTGTCGCCGCGGCCCTGGTGGTCGCCGGCTGGCCCATCGTAGCCACGCGCGCGTGCACGTGACGGGCGGGCACCCGCAGCCGTGCCGCGATCCGGTGCACACCCGCTCGCGCGGGGCGCGCGTGGCGCGATCGGCGTCCGTCGTATGGACGCCGCATGACGGGAGTGGAAAGCTCGAAGGACCGCGGGCGTCGCAGGAGCCGCCAGTGCACGCGGTGCCGCGTGTCCGCGCCCACAGTGACCTCACCGTGCACGGGAGGCAGGATCATGGGCGACAAGGCACATACCCACCCCGGAGCCGCCGGCAGGGCAGTAGCGGCCGACCACCCCGCGTCCGTACGGAATGTGGTGCTGGTCGGCCACTCCGGTTCGGGCAAGACGACTTTGGTGGAGGCTCTCGCGCTGTCCGCGGGGGCGGTGAACCGGGCGGGCCGGGTGGAGGACGGCGGCACCGTCTCCGACTACGACGACATCGAGCACCGGCAGCAACGCTCGGTACAGCTCTCGCTGGTCCCGGTCGAATGGGACGGCATCAAGATCAATGTTCTCGACACCCCCGGGTACGCCGACTTCGTCGGGGAACTGAGGGCCGGTCTGCGAGCGGCGGACGCGGCCCTCTTCGTCGTCTCGGCCGCGGACGGGGTGGACGGCTCGACCCGCATGGTGTGGGAGGAGTGCCAGGCCGTCGGCATGCCACGGGCGATCGTGATCACGCACCTGGAGGCCGCCCGCGCGGACTTCGAGGAGATGACCCGGGTGTGCGCGGAGGCGTTCGGCGCCGACGACCCCGACGCCGTGCTGCCGCTGTACCTGCCGCTGCGCGGCCCCGAGGGACCCGACGGGCACGCGCCCGTGACCGGGCTGATCGGGCTGCTGTCGCAGAAGCTGTTCGACTACGCGTCCGGTGAGCGCAAGGAGTCGGAGCCCGGCGAGGACCAGCTGCCGGACATCGAGCGGGCCCGCAACCGGCTCATCGAGGGCATCATCGCCGAGAGCGAGGACGAGACCCTCATGGACCGCTACCTCGGCGGCGAGCAGGTCGATGTGAAGACACTGATCGAGGACCTGGAGCGGGCCGTCGCCCGCGGCACCTTCTTCCCCGTCCTGGCGGCCGCCCCCGCCGCCGACGGCGCGCGGCAGGGCCTCGGCACGGTCGAGCTGCTGGAACTGGTCACCGGCGGGTTCCCCACCCCGTTCGAACACCCCATGCCCGGGGTCACCACGATCGACGGCAAGCCGCGCGAGCTGAAGGCCTGCGACACGGACGGTCCGCTGGTCGCCGAGGTCGTCAAGACGGCCTCCGACCCCTACGTCGGCCGTATCTCGCTCGTCCGGGTCTTCTCCGGCACCCTGCGCCCCGACGAGACGGTGCACGTGTCCGGGCACGGCCTGGCCGACCGCGGGCACGAGGACCACGACGTCGACGAACGGATCGGCGCGCTGTCCATGGCGTTCGGCAAACAGCAGCGCCCGGTGACGCACGCCGTCGCGGGCGACCTGGTGTGCGTGGCCAAGCTGGGCCGCGCCGAGACCGGGGACACGCTGTCGGCCAAGGACGACCCGCTGCTGATGGAGCCCTGGCAGATGCCGGACCCGCTGCTGCCGCTCGCCATCCAGGCGCACAGCAAGGCCGACGAGGACAAGCTCTCCCAGGGCCTGTCCCGACTGGTCGCCGAGGACCCGACGATGCGTCTGGAGCAGAACCAGGACACGCACCAGGTGGTTCTGTGGTGCCTGGGCGAGGCCCACGCGGACGTCGCGCTGGAGCGGCTGCGCAACCGGTACGGCGTCCAGGTCGACGTCGTCCCGCACAAGGTCTCCCTCCGGGAGACGTTCGCGAGCAAGGCCGCCGGGCGCGGCCGGCACGTGAAGCAGTCCGGCGGGCACGGACAGTACGCGATCTGCGAGATCGAGGTGGAGCCGCTGCCGGGCGGCTCGGGCATCGAGTTCGTGGACAAGGTGGTGGGCGGTGCCGTACCGCGCCAGTTCATCCCGTCCGTGGAGAAGGGCGTGCGGGCGCAGGCCGCCAAGGGAGTGGCGGCCGGTTATCCGCTCGTGGACGTGCGGATCACGCTGCTGGACGGCAAGGCCCACTCGGTGGACTCGTCCGACGCCGCCTTCCAGACGGCGGGTGCGCTGGCCCTGCGCGAGGCCTCGGCCGATACGCGGATCCATCTGCTGGAGCCGGTGGCCGAGGTGACCGTGCTGGTGGCCGACGACTACGTGGGCGCGGTGATGAGCGACCTGTCGAGCCGGCGCGGCCGGGTGCTCGGCACCGAACAGGTGGGCGCCGGACGGACCCTGGTCCGGGCGGAGGTGCCGGAGTTCGAGATCGGCCGCTATGCGATCGACCTGCGCTCCCTGTCGCACGGCACGGCCCGCTTCAACCGTGCGTACGCGCGGCACGAGCCGATGCCGCCGCAGATCGCCGAGCGGATCCGCGAACAGGCGGGCGAATCCTAGTAGTTCACCACCGGTGGACTCCGTGCGCCGGCGGGCGGCTTCGGCCGTCCGCCGACGCGGTGTCAGTTGCTGCGGATACGCTGATCACCTGATCACGGCGTGCCGAACTCGTGCGGTCATGACTGCGGAGTCGGCACGGCGGCCTGTGCAACAGGTGTGCGGGGCAGGGAAGTCGGGAAGGCCGCAGAAGCGACACCGGCGGCGATGGGGGCGGGAATGTCGGTTGGAACGGAGTGGGACGGACCGCAGGTGCCCGTCTCCGGTGACGAGGGCCAGGCGGCGACCTTCGCGCTGGCCTCGGCCGCCTACCGGGACAACGGGGTCGAGGACGTCAAGAAGACCGACAACGAGTGGCATCAGTCCACCGTCAAGCCGGGCCGGATCGCCCTGCTCAAGCCGAATCTCGGCGAGGCGTTCTCCCGGGCGGTCGCC
The DNA here is from genome assembly GCF_044768335.1 of Streptomyces sp. NPDC101151. Taxonomy (NCBI): domain Bacteria; kingdom Bacillati; phylum Actinomycetota; class Actinomycetes; order Kitasatosporales; family Streptomycetaceae; genus Streptomyces; species Streptomyces sp. NPDC101151. The sequence continues at coordinate 173,978 of NZ_JBIWPP010000008.1, forward strand.
GACCGCATGCTCGCTCCGGGCCGCAGTCCCCTCATCCAGTCCTTCGGCGCCGAGCCCCAGGTCGTGGTGGAGCACTGCCTGGCGGCCAACCGCATCCGCCGGGAGCGCGACAACCGGCTGTCCACCGTCATGGTGCTGTGCGGCGTGATCTTCCTGCCGGGGCTCATCGGCTGGCTGCTGGTCTTCCAGCTCCGCACGTTCATCGCCAGGCGCGACGACAAGCGGGCCGGGGCGCTGGCCACCGCTCTGCTCACCGGGGTCGGGGTGCTCGCCGCGCTGTTCCTGCTGAAGATGCCGTTCACCGGCTTCTGGGCGTGGTACGCGCGTGCGGCTGTCGTGGCTCCGGTGCTGGGCTGGCTGTGGGCCAAGCAGATCTGCGAGCGCACCGCGAAGGATCTGCGGGCGCGCTGGAGCGGGCTGCTCTCGGGCAGCAGCATCGGAGCCAAGGTCCCGGAGGCCGTGCCGAGCAGCCCCGGCCAGACCCAGGCCGAGCAGCTGCGCCAGTCGCTGGCCCGGCTCAGCGCCGAGCAGCGGTCCAACTCGGTCTTCTACGCCGGCCCCAAGGGCATACTCGGCATGGGCACCCGCTGGGGTGCCTGGCAGCTCGCCGAGGACCTGGTGCCCGCCGACCCCACCCGGGAGATCCACCCCTTCCGCAGCTGGGACGTGATACGCGCGATCCACGACCAGTTGCGCATGCTGGAGCGCGGTCCGCTGAACACCGGCGGCTTCCCCCGGCCCTCGATACGGCACTGGATCGTCACTCCGATCGGGGAGAACGCGAAGGCGGTGTCCCGGCCGGAGGGCACGGATGTCGAGGCGTTCCAGGTCAAGCAGCACGCCATACAGGACATCTGCAACAAGCAGCAGTTCGGCAGCGGCGACCGGCACTACCTGGGCGTGCAGTGGACGTTGTGGGACGGCCAGCTGGTGATCACCATGCTGATCACGGTGACCGTGCTGCACGAGACGCTGCGCATCGAGGTCACCGGGCACGCCCTGGGCCCGGTGAACCCGCTGTTCACCGCGAAGCCGGAGGCCCCGACCAAGCAGGTCACCAAGTCCTTCAAGCCCTGGGAGACCCGGACGGTCAAGCTTCCGCTGGTCCCCACCGACGAGGTGGTACGGCTCGCCGCGCGCGCGCCGCTGACCTGGTATCCGCCGCTGCTCAACTGGCTCGGCGGCTCCCTCGTCCTGCCCGAGCCCTTCGGGCTGCGGCACGCCTGGGCGGACCAGCCGTGGCGGCACCGCTTCATGGCCGACGACGCGCTGCGCGCGGCCACGCCGGTCCTGCGCGTGGTGCACTCGGCCGCCATAAGGGTCCTGCGGGAGAACGGCGTGGACACCGAGAAGTTCGGCAACCGCTCGTCCATCCTCAGCGGACTGGTGCAGGACCCGACGCCCAGGAAGGCGGACTCGTACGACGCGTAGGGGTGCCCCCGGCCGAGGGCCCGGGCACCTACGCCGGCCAGGCTTCCGCGAGCATCTTGCGGGTGTCCGCCAGGAGCTGCGGGAGCACCTTCGTGTGGCCGACCACCGGCATGAAGTTCGTGTCGCCGCCCCAGCGCGGGACGATGTGCTGGTGCAGGTGGGCGGCGATGCCGGCGCCGGCCACCGTGCCCTGGTTCATGCCGATGTTGAAGCCGTGCGCGCCGGAGGCGGTGCGCAGGGCGGTCATCGCCTGCTTGGTCAGCTCGGCCAGCTCGGCGGTCTCCGGCCCGGTGAGGTCCGTGTAGTCGGCCACGTGCCGGTACGGCACGGTCATGAGGTGGCCGCCGTTGTACGGGTAGAGGTTGAGTACGGCGTAGACATGCTCACCGCGGCGGACGATCAGGCCGTCCTCGTCGGACTTGGCCGGGATGGAGCAGAAGGGGCAGCCGTCGCCGGCCCCCGGACCGGTCGGCTTGTTCTCGCCCTGGATGTAGGCCATCCGGTGGGGCGTCCACAGGCGCTGGAACGCGTCCTGCGTCCCCACTCCGATCTGCTGTTCCGGCTCACTCGTCATGCAAGGCAGCATATGGCTTCGCCCGTTCGCGGCGTGTCGCCGGGGCGATGGGAGGGCGGTCCCCGGCCAAGCTTGGCCGGTGGACGACGACAGCCCCCTGGCCCGCTGGGAGCAGCGCACCGAGATCCCCCTCTTCGCCGCGTCGCTGGTCTTCACGGCCGCGTACGCAACCCGCGTCCTGGCTGTCGGCCTGCCGCCCTTCGGGCGCGACCTGTGTGCATTCGTGCTGCTGGCCCTGTGGGCGCTGTTCGTCGTGGACTACCTGGTGCGCTGGCGGCTCAGCGGACAGCGGTGGTGGCACTTCGTCCTCAGCCATGCGCTGAACACGCTCGTGGTGGTCCTGCCCCTGTTCCGTCCACTGCGGATGGTGCCGTTGTACGAGGTGATCCAGCGCAAGCGCGGGGAGCCCCGGCTCGCGCTGCACGCACGCGTGATCTCCTACGCCGGACTGTCCACCGTGCTGCTCGGCTTCTCCGGTGCCCTCGCGGTCTACCAGCAGGAACGCGGGGCGCCCGGCGCGACCATGCAGACGTTCGGGGATGCCGTGTGGTGGGCATGCTCGACCCTCAGCACGGTCGGCTACGGCGACATCGTCCCGGTGACCACGCTCGGCCGGGTGATCGCGACCGGGATGATGGCAGCCGGGCTGGCCCTGCTCGGCGCGGTGACGGGTTCGTTCTCGTCCTGGCTGCTGCAGACCTTCACGCGCGAGGGCGACGAAAGGCCCCCGGGAAGCTGAACCTCCCGAGGGCCCTTCGGGCACGTGGATCAGACCTGGGCCCGGTCCTCCACGACCTGTGCGATCTTGGCGATGGCCGCGTCGAACGGGATGCCGTTCTCCTGCGAGCCGTCGCGGTAGCGGAAGGACACCGAACCGTTCGACATGTCCTCGTCGCCCGCGATGACCATGAACGGCACCTTCTGCTTCTGGGCGTTGCGGATCTTCTTCTGCATACGGTCCGAGGAGGAGTCGACCTCGACGCGCAGGCCCTTCTTCTTGGCCGCCGCGGCGAACTTCTCCAGGTACTCGACGTGTGCGTCACCGATCGGGATGCCGATCGCCTGGACGGGGGCGAGCCACGCCGGGAAGGCGCCCGCGTAGTGCTCCAGGAGCACAGCGAAGAAGCGCTCGATGGAGCCGAACAGCGCGCGGTGGATCATGACCGGACGCTGCTTGGCGCCGTCGGGGCCCGTGTACTCCAGGTCGAAGCGCTCCGGCAGGTTGAAGTCGAGCTGGATCGTCGACATCTGCCAGGTGCGGCCGATCGCGTCCTTGGTCTGGACGGAGATCTTCGGGCCGTAGAAGGCGGCGCCGCCCGGGTCGGGAACCAGGGGCAGACCCTGCTTCTCGGCGACCTGGCGGAGGGTCTCCGTGGCCTCCTCCCACACCTCGTCCGAGCCGACGGACTTCTCCGGGTCCTTGGTGGACAGCTCCAGATAGAAGTCGGTCAGACCGTAGTCGCGCAGCAGGCCGAGGACGAAGGTGAGCGTCTTGTCCAGTTCCTCGGACATCTGCTCACGGGTGCAGTAGATGTGCGCGTCGTCCTGGGTGAATCCGCGGGCGCGGGTCAGGCCGTGCACGACGCCCGACTTCTCGTACCGGTACACGGTGCCGAACTCGAAGAGGCGCAGTGGCAGTTCACGGTAGGAGCGGCCGCGCGCGTCGAAGATCAGGTTGTGCATCGGGCAGTTCATGGGCTTGAGGTAGTAGTCCACGCCCTCGTCGAGCTGCATGGGCGGGTACATGCCCTCGGCGTACCAGTCCAGGTGGCCCGAGGTCTCGAAGAGCTTCCCCTTGGTCGCGTGCGGGGTGTAGACGAACTCGTAGCCCTCTTCCTCGTGCCGGCGCCGCGAGTAGTCCTCCATCACGCGGCGGACGATGCCGCCCTTGGGGTGGAAGACGGCGAGGCCGGACCCGATCTGCTCCGGGATGGAGAACAGGTCCAGCTCGTTGCCCAGCTTGCGGTGGTCGCGCTTCTCTGCCTCGGCGAGGAAGTCGAGGTACGCCTTCAGCTCGTCCTTGGACGGCCAGGCGGTGCCGTAGATGCGCTGGAGCATGGGGTTCTTCTCGCTGCCGCGCCAGTAGGCGGCCGCGTTGCGCATCAGTTTGAACGCCGGGATGAGGCGGGTGGAGGGCAGGTGGGGACCGCGGCAGAGGTCCTTCCAGCACAGCTCCCCGGTCTTGCCGTCCAGGTTGTCGTAGATCGTCAGCTCGCCGGCGCCGACCTCGACGTCCGCGCCGTCGTCGTGCGACGCCGAGCCCTTGAGACCGATCAGCTCCAGCTTGTACGGCTCGTTCGCCAGCTCCTCGCGGGCGGCCTCGTCGGTGACGACGCGGCGGGAGAAGCGCTGGCCGCGCTTCTGGATCTCCTGCATCTTCTTCTCGACGGCCTTGAGATCCTCGGGCGTGAACGGCTTCTCGACGTCGAAGTCGTAGTAGAAGCCGTCCTTGACGGGCGGGCCGATGCCCAGCTTGGCCTCGGGGAACAGCTCCTGCACGGCCTGCGCCATGACGTGCGCCGTGGAGTGGCGCAGGATGTTCAAACCGTCCTCGGAGGAGATCTCGACGCCCTCGACCTCGTCCTCGTCGGACAGCTCGTACGCGAGGTCCTTCAGCTCGCCGGCCACACGCGCGGCGATGATCGAGCGCTCGCCCGCGAAGAGGTCGGCGGCCGTAGTGCCCGTCGTCACCACGCGTTCTTCCCGCTCGGAATCGCGTTGGATGATCACACGGACGTCTGACACCGGTCTCTCCTGACTGAAGGTGGGTGCGGCGCCATACCAGGAGCGCGCGCACAACGGATCGTACCGACCCGACACCACCGACCGCTAAACGGTCACCCTCAGTCCTCGCCCCCGTACGCCTCTCCGCAGGCCTCCTCGAAGAAGTCGAGATTCTCCTGCAGCGACTTCATCAGCCGGTCCCGCTCGGCGTCGTCCACCTGCACGGGTACGACCCCGGAGGCGCCGGTCAGCCTGCGGAAGCCGCCCCGGCGCTCCAGGCGGCCGTGCACCCGCACCGGGAGTCCGACGAGGTGGGCGTGGCCGGCGATGCGGTAGTCCTCCTCGTCCAGGGTGACGCGGACGTGCGGGATCTCGGCGCCCGCGAGGACCCGCAGCCGTACGGTGCCCTCACCGCGCGGCCCGGAGCGGCGCAGGCGGACCACCACGCCGGTGATCCGGACCGGCACGGAGGGTTCCTCCCGCAGGTAGCGGGCGCCGGCCTCGAGGAGCACGGGCAGGTCGCCGGGTGAGAACTCGACGGGTTCGGCGGAGGCGGCGCAGCCCTCGGGCACACCGGATCCGGGGGCCCAGGCGATACCGATGCGGGCGCCCTCGGTGCCGCGGACGAGCGTGGTCAGCGCCTCGGTCAGCTCGCGGCTGACACCGGCTTCGACGGCGCCGTCGAAGGCGTCCATGCCACCGGTGGCCCGCTGGTAGTCGATGGCCTCGCGGGCCGCGTACAGGGCCTGGTGGAGGCGGACGGCGAGCGAGCGGCCGGTGGGCACGGGCACGAACGCGGTCAGTCGGCGCCCTTCGGCGGCCGGACCCACCAGGACGTCCTCCAGCAGGGTGGCGGCGGGCCGGCGGTGCCGGGCACCGTAGTAGCCGGCCCGCGCGCGCGTGGCGAGCGCGGCCGCGAGGAGCATCTGCCGGGCGGCGGAGCGCAGACGCTCGTCGACCGTCCAGGCGGATGCGCCCACCGGCCCGGTCGGGGTGTCCCGCCACCAGCGGATCTCGTCGCTGGGCACGGCGAGGGAGATCAGCACCTCGCGCGCGGCGGGGGTGTCGCTGCGGGCCAGGGCGTCGAGGGCCTCGCCGAGCAGGTCGTCGCTGTCGGGAAAGGCCCGGCTCTCGGGCACCAGCAGACTGGTCCCGCCGCCGCCCGGTCCGGGCGGCGTCCAGCGGCCGTAGCGTCCGGCAGCTCCCCCGCGCCGCTGCCAGCCGTGCCGGTGCAGCAGGGCGCCGAGCACGGCGGGGTCGACCTCGGCGGGGTCCGGCGGCCGGTTCCAGGCGAGGTCGTCGGGGTGCGGCCGGACCTGCCGTACCGGCTCGTCGTACGGTCGGATCCTCATGGCCTGCCTCCCGTCCCGACCCGCGTCATGATCTCGCACAGCGCCCGGTCGTCGAAGATGCGCGAGGTCGGTATCCGCACGGTGGTCCGGTGCCGGCCGGTGACCGGGTGGCCGGCGAGGTTGACCCAGTAGCAGCAGTGCCTGAGGTCGAGCCGGTCGTGGCTGGCGCGCAGCCAGTCGTCCTGGGAGCGCGGTACGAGCATGACGACCAGGATCTTGTGCACCGAGACGGGTGTGCGGGCGAGTTTGCGCAGATGGTCGTTGTCGAGCGTGAAGGAGAAGAAGCGGCCCGGCGGGTTGGGCGGGACCTGGTAGGTGCACTTCAGCTGCACCTTGATGGTGACCTCGTCGTCGACGGTGTGTCCGGGTGCGCTGTGGCTGACGTGCCAGTCGATGCCGTTGTCCGGGAAGGGCTGGGACAGCGAGCAGCCCGCCGCGGCGGCGACCGCGTGCAGATAGCCGACCTGCAACGTCTCCATGCATGCGGTGGTCGCGAGCGTTCCGCGAAGGGGGCCCGTGCGTTCGGGCAGCAGCCCGCCCCGCTCGGGCTGCGCTATCGCCATGACCAACAGCCTTCCAAGCCAAGAGTTTCCCCGCGTGGGCCGCTGAACTGCAAAGACCCGTACTCCTGTTGTGTCCTTCCGGCGTACGGCGCAAACGGCCCGGGTATCACCAAACGGGCAGAAGACGGAACGTCACCTGCCCTGGGTGAACAAGGAGTTGGGTTGAGATGACGTGCTGGTACGAGGGGGCGCTGGCCGCCTTCGACACGGAGACGACGGGCGTCGACGTGGAGACCGACCGGATCGTGTCGGCCGCCGTCGTCGTCCAGGACGCGCCGGGCACCCGGCCGCGGATCACGCGGTGGTTGGTGAACCCGGGGGTTGCGGTGCCGGAGGCGGCGACGGCGGTGCACGGACTGACGGACGAACACCTGCAGCACAACGGCCGCTGGCCGGCGCCGGTGATGTACGAGATAGCCGATCAGCTGGCCGAGCACGCGGCGATGGGGCGCCCGCTGGTGGTGATGAACGCGCCGTTCGACCTCACACTGCTGGACCGGGAGTTGCGCCGGCACCGCGCCTCCTCGCTGGACCGCTGGTTCGAGACGACGCCGCTGCAGGTGCTCGATCCGCGGGTCCTGGACAAACACCTGGACCGCTACCGCAAGGGCCGGCGCACGCTGACCGATCTGTGCGCGCACTACGGCGTGGTGCTGGAGGGCGCGCACGACGCGGCGGCGGACGCGCTGGCGGCGCTGGACGTCGTACGCGCGGTGGGCCGCCGTTTCGCGGCCCGTCTCGAGCGTCTGACCCCTGGGGAGCTGCACACGCTCCAGGCCACCTGGCACGCGGCGCAGGCGCGCGGTCTGCAGGCGTGGTTCGCGCGCAGCGGCTCGGAGGAGACGGTGAACACGGACTGGCCGCTGCGGCCGGAGCTGCCTGCGGCGGCGTGACCGCGCAGCCCGGCAAGGGAGTTCCCGCATCGCGTCGGCGGCGCCGAGCCGACCGTGACCGCAGCAGAAGAGCCGGTCCGCTGTGCGGACCGGCTCTTTCCCGGTGGGCGATACTGGGTTCGAACCAGTGACCTCTTCGGTGTGAACGAAGCGCTCTCCCACTGAGCTAATCGCCCGGGAACGCAGTGAACAATACAGGCCCTCGCGGTGTTACTTCAAACCGCTTCGAGGTACCCGGCCAGTCCGCGCCGCCCGGCCCGCATCATCAGCCGGTGGTTGGCGCGGAAGACGGGGCGTCCCGGCACCGCCAGCCTTCTGAGCAAGGGCTTGGTGACGTTCACGACCTGGTCGTAGCGGGCCAGCGTGCCCGGGCCGTCGGCCGTGACCGTCCAGCGGGCCCAGCCCTCGATGTCACCGGACATGGCGACCTCCAGGACACCGGCGGCCGGCTCGCGGCGAGTCTCGCGGGCGGTGAAGGTCATGGTGTAGGGCAGCACGGAGCGGATGGTGAGGACGCCGGTGCCGTCGGCAAGCCGCGTCACCGCCCTTACCTGCGGCCACCAGCGGGGATAGTCCTCGGGCCGTTCGAGCACCGCGTAGACGGCGGTCGGCGGTGCGGGCAGGGACCACAGGCTGCGGAAGCGGTACCGGGACCAGTCCATGGACAGAGTCTGCCCTGGTGGGCGCGTCGATCTGAGTACGCGTACTCATGTGGCCCGCCGTGATGCGGACCACACTCGGGTGACGAGCGCCGCCGCCCGTGCGACGGCGCTCCCCTATCGTCGCGGGACGGCCGTCCGGTCGCCGATCAGGGCCAGGTTCTCGATGGCCGCGAAGCCGTACAGAGCGGTGTCGTTGGTCGACACCCGGCTCGCCTCGCTGCCCTCGACCGGGCCGGCCGGTCCGGTCAGCTTCTCGGTCTTCCACGGCGCGGACTCGGTGTAGCCGTCGGAGCCGTAGAACTTGGCCCAGGTGCGCTCGGCCGGCGTCGCGTCACCGGTCTGTACGGCGGCGTAGGCATCCAGGCGGGAGTGGCCCTGGAAGAGCTGAGGACGCCGGACCTGGCGGTGTCCTCCTCGTACCGCGCGATCTCCTTGTTCACCGTGTCGGTGGGCTCGAACGCCTCGTACTGCTCGGTGCTCGCGAGGATGCCCCGGTCGTAGCCCCTGATCCTGCCGACCTCCGGGTCGTGGACCATGAAGTCGATGAACCGGGCGACTTCCTCGGGGTGCGCGGTGCGCGCGGAGGCACTGAGCATCAGCGAGGCGAGGTACTGGCCGGTGTTCTTGCCGTCCGTGGTGGGGATCGGGGCGAGGCCGTAGGTGCTGTCGCCCTCGGCCGTGCAGCGGACGGTGAAGTTGTCCCAGGTGAACTCCGAGGCGCCGTGCCGGGCGGAGAGGGAGGACTTCGGCATGTCCTGCTGGACGACCTTCGGGTCGGTGACGATACCGGTCCTGACGCGGTTGCAGCCGTTCGTCCACCACTCCGTCAGGTCGGCCTTGTCGAAACCGAGTCCGTCCTTCGTGAAGAAGGCCTTGCCGTTCTGGCGGAGACAGAGGTCCTGCAGGTACCTGATGGTGAAGTAGCCGGTGTCCCCGGCGACCTTCGTCCTGTCGTGAACGGTCTTCAGGGCCTGAAGTACTCGTCCCAGGTCCAGCCCTGCTGCGGCTCGACGGCCGCCTTCCGGAGGACCTTCTTGTCGATGACGAGCGCCATGGTGCTGGAACCGACGGGAATTCCGAGCTGCTTGCCGTCGACATCGCCGCCCTTCGTGACACCCGCACGGAAGTGATCCGGGCTCAGATTGCCTGCCTGCACCTGGGACTTGAGATCGAGAGGAATTCCTCGCTTGTCGTACTTCCGAAGAAATCCGACGGCGTTCTGGAAAACGTTCGGGGGATTTCCGCCGGCCGCCTGGGTCTGGAACTTCTCCCAGAAGGACGCGTATGTCTGGAAGTCGGTCTTGACCTTGATCTTCGGGTACTTCTTCTCGAAGAGCGCGATCGTCTGATCGATCTTCTTGGCCCGCTCCTCGGCACCCCACCAGGAGTAACGGATCGTCACCGTCCCGTTCCCGGAACCATCGTCACCGCCGCACCCGGTCGTCGCGGCGAGCCCGAGCGCGGCCGCCGAGGCCCCGGCCGCCTTCAGGGTCGTACGCCTCTCAAGATTCCTGCTGGTTCCCACGGTCGGGCCCTCCCCGCAGCGCCGTGGCCGCCGTCATGGATCGTTTCGAGCAAGCGCTTGCTGGCACAAGCTACGGAGGGGGCACGGGGGCGTCGATGATTCGGACAGGATCTTCTTCGTGACGGGGCCTCCGGCGGCGGCCGCCCGGGAGGGGTACGACGGCGGGTGCGCGGGGTGACCGCGCAGGTGCGAGGGGGTCTGCGTCAGGCGGGCAGGGAAGCGAGCCACTCGATCAGGAGTCGGTGGGTCTCGGCGGGGCACTCCTGCTGGACGAAGTGTCCGCAGCCGTCGAGGACATGCACGCCGGCGAGGCCCGGCAGGGTGGCCGGAAACGCCTCGACCGCCTCGGCGAGCCAGGTGAGCGAGGCGTCGAGCCCGCCACCGATGAACAGTGACGGCTGGGTGAGCGGGGCGCCCTCGAAGGGGGCCAGGTCCTCCCGGTCCCGGTCCATGTTCCGGTAGCGGTTCAGCGCCCCGGTCAGGCCGGTCCGCTCGAACTCGCCCGCGAGGACGTCCAGGCCGCCCTCGCTCAGCCAGTCCGGCAGCCGGCCGACGGGGAACCGGTCACGCAGCGTCCCGCCCCGGCTGACGAAGTGCGGGTCCGGGGCACCGGGCGCGGGCATGGTGCCCCGGACAGAGCCGCGTAGAAGTTCGCGAGCCGGCCGCGCACATAGGGCTCGATCTCCGCCTCGGCACGGCCCGGCTGCTGGAAGCAGGAGACGTAGAACCCCTGCTCCCCGCCCATCCGCGCGAAGACCTCACTGGGTTTCGGGCCTGCGGGCGGGGTGTACGGCACACCCGGCAGCCCCACGGCACGGAACACATCGGACCTGGTCAGCGTGGACGCGGCGGCGATGGAGGCACCCCAGTCGTGCCCGACGACCACCGCGGACCGCTCGCCCAGCGCCTCCACCACGGCGACGTTGTCCGCCGCCAGGTCGAGCATCCCGTACGCGTCCGCGGCCGCGGGCCTGGAGGAGCGGCCGTAGCCGCGGACGTCGACGGCCGCCACGCGATGTCCGGCGGCGGCCAGCGCCGGCAGCTGGTGGCGCCAGGCGTACCAGGACTCGGGGAATCCGTGCACGAGCAGGACCAGCGGCCCGCTGCCCTGCTCCACGAGGTGGACCAGGCCGGCCGGTGAGGGCACCAGGCGGTGGGCACGAGCGACGGGGGTCTGCGGCATGGATCCTCCTGGGAAGGGGCACGGGGGCGCGCTCCAGTGGAAGAGGGTGCGGGGTCGGTGCGGCTCGGCGCGGGCGTCGGTGCGGGCTCGGCGTGGAGGAGATCGAGGGGGGCGTGATCCTGCGGGTGGGGACGTGATCCTGCGGGTGGGGGCGCGATGCTGCGGGTGGGGGCATCCCCCAGGGGGCGGCCGGCGGAGGCGCGTGCAGTGCGTGCCAAGCGTCGCGGGACAGGCGGGAACGGTCGGTCGGGCCTGCGTCACGGCCCGCGACAACGATCATCCGGCGAACGTCGCGGCCGCGGCGATGCCGTTTGCCGATTCGGCAACACATGAGCGGACCCGCGTCGGCCCCGGCGGCTTCGGCCGGCCGGGCGAACCGGGAGCGCGCACCGGCCGGCGGGCACACACGACGACGGCCCACCTGCTGCTCGCAGATGGGCCGTCGGTTCCGGGTGGGCGATACTGGGTTCGAACCAGTGACCTCTTCGGTGTGAACGAAGCGCTCTCCCACTGAGCTAATCGCCCGGGCGCAGGAAGAACATTACCCCATGTCAGGGGGTGCCTCCGACCGGGGGCCGGGCCGCAGCGCGGCCGGCCCCAGGCGCCGGATCACTGGTCCTTGATCTTCCAGGGCATCACGACGCCGAACTTCCACAGGTAGATCCCGGCCAGCGCCCCCACGATCACCAGGCCGATCACCGTCAGCGTGATGTTCCGGCGCCGCACCCTGGGATCGAGGGCCTTCTGGGCCGCCTCGGTGACCTTGCGTTTCGTCCAGCGCAGCACGAGCTGGGCCCAGACGAACTCGGTCGCCCAGATCGCCATGCCACCGAAGATCACCACCCAGCCCGGGCCGGGCAGCGGAAGCATGATGATGCCCGCCACGACGACCGCGAGGCCGACCACGAAGACCCCGACCTGCCAGCTCACGTGGAGGGCCCGGCGGGCCTTGATGAATTCCGGCGCCCGGGAACCGAGTCCCGGCTCGGACCTCTCCTCGCCCACGCTCGCCCCGTCCGCCTTGTCCGCCGTCACGGCGATCCCGCCCGGCTCGTCACTCCCCGTATTCATACGTCCAAACCCTACCCGAGTGAATCAAGTCACTGGAATGGTCGTAGGTCCCGTACGAGTTCTCGGCCGGAAGAGTTACGTAAACACACGCAAAACCCTCAGAGGGGTTTACAACGGCACCGTAGGTGGCATGTCGATTTCGCCGACGTGCGAATCCCCGAGCGCACACTGAGCGAAAGGCCCTGGCGCTTATGAACACCACGGTCAGCTGCGAGCTGCACCTGCGCCTCGTTGTGTCGAGCGAGTCCTCCCTGCCTGTCCCCGCAGGCCTGCGGTACGACACGGCCGACCCCTACGCCGTGCACGCCACCTTCCACACCGGAGCCGAGGAGACCGTCGAGTGGGTGTTCGCCCGCGACCTCCTCGCCGAGGGGCTGCACCGGCCCACCGGCACCGGCGACGTCCGCGTCTGGCCATCGCGCAGTCATGGTCAAGGCGTCGTCTGCATCGCCCTCAGCTCCCCGGAGGGAGAGGCTCTGCTCGAAGCCCCGGCGAGGGCCCTGGAGTCCTTCCTGAAGCGAACCGACGCCGCCGTGCCGCCCGGCACGGAACACCGGCACTTCGATCTGGATCAGGAGCTGTCGCACATCCTGGCGGAGAGCTAGGTCGCGCCCCCACGAAGCCGCCCGGCGCCGTCCACTCGGGGAGACGGCTCGGGCCAAGACAACCGCATACGGCACAGACGGCGCCGTCACCGTGAGCGTTCACGGGGCGGCGCCGGCCTGTGCTCCGGCCGTTTCCGGGCATAGGGTCGAGGCACAGGCCGGTCCCGGGAACCGTCGGGGGCGCGGGGGCGTTCTACCGGCAGTCGCCGGTGGGGCGGATCCCGGTGCGGTGGGCGCGGATGTCGCTACCATCGGCCAGCATCGGCGGGCACCCGCCCGACCCCCAGGCCAGGGAGCGAAACGTGCTGATCACCCACGACACCCGGTGCGCGCTCGACACCGTGGTGGATCTGGTGAACACCGCGCCGGAGGACGACACGACGGCGGACGGACTGCCGGATGTCGCGACTCTGGCCGATTTCGTACGAAGCCACGAAATCAGCGATGTCGGAGTGCTCTCGGAGTTCGACCTCTCGGCGGTGCGCAAGGTCCGGGGCCGGTTCGCGGGGATCTTCGCCGCGCCGGACGGCCGGTCCGCCGCCGGGATGATCAACGAGCTGATCGCCGCGGCCGGTACGACTCCGCGCCTCACGGACCACGACGGCTACGACTGGCATGTGCACTACTTCGCACCCGGCGCCTCCGTGGCCGACCACCTCGCCGCGGACTGCGGGATGGCGCTCGCCTTCTTCGTGGTGGCCGGGGAGCAGGAGCGGCTGCGGCGCTGCGAGGCGCCGGACTGCCGCCGCGCCTTCGTGGATCTCTCCCGCAACCGCTCGCGCCGCTACTGCGACAGCCGCACCTGCGGAAACCGGCTGCATGTGGCCGCCTACCGGGCTCGGCGCAAGGAAGCGGCGGGCTGATGTCCCGGGCGCTGCGGGAGTGCGGGGGTGTCTTCGTGATCAGGTCGGCAGGAAGTGATCACGCCTTGCGGCTGACCCGAGCAGGGTCGTCCGTTGCGTGCGGCCGCAAATCCGACGAGCGCGTCGACGCGACGGGGATCCCCCGGGCGACGCCGGTCCCGGCGGGTGACGCCGGGACGGACGCGTACGGCTCACAGCAACAGCAGATCGTGCAGCGCAGCCATGAGGAGCAGACACCCGATCACCGCAAGGAAGATCATCAGCGGTGGCTGGGAAAGGGCGAAGAGGCACCCGCGCGGCTTGTCCTTCGGCGGCGCGGCCTCGCTCTGTGACGTGTCCAGCATCTCGCGGGTGATGATGGCCCAGGGGGCACCCCCTTGGCGATCAACACACCCGTCGAGTCCGGTACTTCACCGATTTCCGTACTGGCCCGTTCGGCTTGCTTCCGGTTGTGAACGGTTTCAGGTCATATGCCGTGCTTCTTCAGGATGGCCTCGATGTCGCTGAAGTCCTCGCCCGAGCCGTTGGCGCGCGGGGCGTTCGCGGGCCGGGTCGCCGGGCCCAGGGAGGGAGCCGAAGCCGCCGGAGCCACCGGGTCGCGTCCGGCGGCCCGCGCCGCCTTGCGCTCCGCACGGGTGCCCCCGCGTCTGCGCTCCACGGCCCGTGTCGTCGCGAACAGTGCCCAGGCCGCTCCCAGCACGGCGAAGCCGGCCCAGGCGGTCGGGCTGAACGCCGTGTCGGCCAGCCAGCCGACGACGCCCGTCATCACCAGGCCGACAGGGACGAGCGCATAGGCCGCGATGCGGGCGGCGGCCAGGAATCGCTTGCGGTAGGCGGTGACCGCGGCGATGCCCAGGCCCGCCACGGAGACGGCGGAACACACGGTCTCGGCAATCATCCGGTCCTCCTGGCGGGCTCGGCAGGGCAGGCGGGGCGCGGGACGCGCTTCGTCCCTTCCATCCTGCACCGCCCGGACCTCGCCATGCCATGCTCCGGCCCGACATCAGGGAGATCTCCGGGTCGTCTCCTCCCGAGGTGCCGATGGACCCCGTACCGTCCCGATTCGGCCACCGGGGTCTCGCCTGGAAGACTGGTGCGCATGAGCGACTCCTCCCCCGCGCGCACCGAACCCCTCGTCCTCGACGTCTGGTGCGAACTCCAGTGCCCCGACTGCCGCAGCGCGCTGGACGACGTCCGCGCCCTGCGCGCCCGCTACGGCGACCGGCTGGAGTTGCGGCTGCGGCACTTCCCGCTGGAGAAGCACAAGCACGCCTTCGCCGCCGCCCAGGCCGCCGAGGAGGCGCTGGACCAGGGCAAGGGCTGGCCGTACGTGGAGGCGGTGCTTGAGCGGGTCGAGGAGCTGGACCGTAAGGGGGAACCCTTCCTGGTGGAGGTAGCCGGTGAACTCGGGCTGGACGCCGAGGAGTTCGACACGGCGCTCATCGACGGCCGGCACATCCTGATCGTCGACGCCGACCAGGCCGAGGGCAAGGCGATCGGTGTGACCGGCACGCCGACCTATGTCATCGACGGCGAGCGCCTCGACGGCGGCAAGAGCCAGGAGGGGCTGCGCGGGCGCATCGAGGAGATCGCGGACCGGCTGCTGGCCGGCGGGGCCTGACCCGGGCAACGGCCTCATCAGCGCGGGTGAGAGCGGTCAGATGTGGGTGCCGGGCCCCGCGACTCCGGCATGATCCGCCGGACGGGCCCTACAGCAGCGGCTTGGTGACGGAACTGCTCGTCGTCTCGTAGCCGAGTGACGCGTACAGGCGCTCGGCCGGGGTGTTGCCCCCGAACACGTTGAGGCCGAGGACGGTCCGGCCGGCGCCGATCGCCTGGCGCTCCGCCAGCAGCAGGAGCGTACGGCCGTGCCCCCGTCCCCGGTGTTCCGCGCCGGTCTCGACGTCGAACACGTACGCCTTGTCCTCCTGCAGGGCCACCCACAGGGTGCCCACCCGCGTCCCCTCGTGTTCCAGGAGGCTGAAGATCATGCCCTCGGTCTCCTGGCCCCGCGGCAGCAGCGTCTCGTGATCCTGGCGGGACTTGGCGTGGGCCAGTTCCTCGGGGACCCCGCGCTCGATCCAGTTGCGGGCGTACTCCCGCTCCTCGTACGCGTACCAGGCCTCGAACTCGTCCGGTGTCATGGCCCGCGCACGGCTGCCCCGGGGCAGCTCGGGCGGACCTGCGCCGAGGCGCTTCTCCATGCCACGGCTGCGCACGGTGTAGCCGAGGGCGTCGGCCAGCCGCAGTGCGGCCTGCGCCCCGGCAGGAACCACCGCCTCGATCTGGCGGCAGCCCCAGCCGCGCGCCACCTCCTCCGCGGCGAGCGCGGCCACCGTGGCCCGGCCGCGCCGCCGGTCGGGCTCGGCTATCCGCAGGTCGAGGATGCGGGCCACCGAGGCGCCGAGGGCCGGCGAGGTACCGAGGCGGATCTCGCCGACGGGACGACTGTTCACGCACACCTGAAAGCGGCGTGAACGGGTCCCGTCCGGATGCTGCTGGAGCGGCTCAACCGGCCGCAGGGTCGTCGTCATCACGGGTGTTCTACCCGCTCCGGCGCCCGAAGTCAGCCGGTTTTCCCGCGGGTCTCAGGGGTCCAGGTCGTCGCCGGCCCGGTCCTCGAAGAGGCGCATCGCCTTCGCGGTCACCGGGCCCGGCGCACCCGGCAGTTCCCGCTCGTCGACCCGGTGCACGGCCTGGACGTCCCGCAGGGTGGAGGTGAGGAAGACCTCCTCGGCCCGCTCCAGCACGTCCAGCGGCAGGTCGGTCTCCTTGGCGCCGGTCCACTCGACGGCCAGGGCGCGGGTGATGCCGGGGAGACAACCGGAGGCGACCGGCGGGGTGTGGATCTCGCCGTCCAGGACGACGAAGACGTTCGACCCGGTGCCCTCGCAGAGCTGTCCGACCGTGTTCGCGAACAGCGCCTCGGAGGCTCCGTGTTGGTGGGCGCGGGCGAGGGCGACGACGTTCTCGGCGTACGAGGTGGTCTTCAGGCCGGTGAGGGCGCTGCGCTCGTTGCGGGTCCAGGGCACGGTGATCACGGACGTGGCGTCGGGGCGGCGGCTGGTCTCGCCGAGGGCGACCACCAGGGTGGGGCCGTGATCGCCACGGTCGGAGCCGAGCGGGCCGTGGCCGCCGGTGTAGGTGATGCGCAGCCGGCCGAGCGGCATCGGGTTGGCCTCCAGCACGGCGGCGCAGGCGCGGCGGACCTCGTCGTGGTCGGGGTCGGGCAGCCCGAGGCCGCTGGCCGAGCGGGTCAGCCGGTCGAGGTGGCGGGTGAGCGCGAAGGGCTCCCCGTCGACCGCCTTCACCGTCTCGAAGATGCCGTCGCCGACGGTCAGCCCGTGGTCGAAGACGGAGACGCGGGCGGACTCCATGTCCTGCAGCCTGCCGTCCAGCCAGATCCTCATGTGAGAGCCCCTTCGTCCGTCCCCGAGCCGTTCGCTTTGTCCATTCCCGCCCTGCCCGCCCCGTGTTCCTGGTACGTCCCCGACGCTACCGCGAGCAGCCGGGACGCCTTGAGTTCGGTCTCCTGCCACTCCCCCTCGGGATCGGACCCCCAGGTGATGCCGGCGCCGGTGCCGAAGCGCAGCACTGCCTCGCCCCGCGCGGACCGGTCGATCCAGAAGGTGCGGATGCCCACGGCCAGCTCGCCGAGGCCCCGGTCGGCGTCGACCCAGCCGATGCCGCCGCAGTACGGGCCGCGCGGCGCGGTCTCCAGGGCCTCGATGATCCTGAGGGCGCTCGACTTGGGGGCGCCGGTGACCGAACCGGGCGGGAAGGCGGCCGCGAGGAGGTCCGGCCAGCCGGCGCCGTCGCACAGCTCGCCACGGACGGTGGAAACCAGGTGGACCAGGCCCGGGTGCTTCTCGACGGCGCACAGGTCGGGGACGGTCACGCTGCCGGTGGCGCAGACGCGTCCGATGTCGTTGCGGACCAGGTCCACGATCATCACGTTCTCGGCGTAGTCCTTCTCCAGAAGGTCCGCCTCGGTCCGCCCGGTGCCCTTGATGGGGCCCGACTCGACGGTGCGGCCGTCCCGGCGCAGGAACAGCTCGGGCGAGGCGGTGGCGATCTCCACTCCGTGCTCCGGCAGCCGGACCGTGCCCGCGTACGGCGCCGGGTTGCCGCGGGCCAGCAGGGCGGTGAGGGCGTCCACGTCGGCGTCGGGGACGACGGGCGCGCTGAGCACCCGGCAGAGGTTCGCCTGGTACACCTCGCCGGCCGCGATGTGCTCTCGGATCCGGCCGACGGCCGCCGTGTAGGCGGCGCGGTCCAGGGAGGTGCTCCAGTCGCTCACCGCCGGGCCCAGCCAGCCGCCCGGAACCGGGGCGGGCACCGGCTCCTCCCGTACATCGGCGAAGCGGGCGCAGGTCAGCCGGCCCTCGAAGTCCGCGCAGACGGCCCAGAAGCCGGTGGAGTCCAGGGCCTCGGGGTCGTCGGTGACGTCGAGGAGGCCGGTGGCGAGGCGATCGCCGAAGCGGGCGAGAGGAGGGAGGCCGGAAAGGAGGTCGAGCACGTGGTCGAGTCTAGGGCGGGTGACCGAAAGGTGGCCCGGGCATGTCCCTCCGGGGGCGCTGACCATGTCGTCCGTCAGGTGCACCGCAGCACGCTGCGCAAACGCGTTTTTGTGCTGGCCCGGGAATCCGCTAGAGTTCAACACGTCGCCGGGACGCGCAAGCGGACCGAAACGACAGGCGGACGTAGCTCAGTTGGTAGAGCGCAACCTTGCCAAGGTTGAGGTCGCGAGTTCGAGCCTCGTCGTCCGCTCGAAGGAAGAAGGGGTCTTCCCGATCCCCTACACTCCTGGTGGAGTGGCCGAGAGGCGAGGCAACGGCCTGCAAAGCCGTCTACACGGGTTCAAATCCCGTCTCCACCTCCAAGGACGATTAGCTCAGCGGGAGAGCGCTTCCCTGACACGGAAGAGGTCACTGGTTCAATCCCAGTATCGTCCACTGGATCTTTCCGAAGATCCTTACCCGCGCGATTAGCTCAGCGGGAGAGCGCTTCCCTGACACGGAAGAGGTCACTGGTTCAATCCCAGTATCGCGCACGCAGTGCCCATGATCCGCTCCACGGAGTGACAGCTTTCGTGATCGTGGTCCCGAGGACGATTAGCTCAGCGGGAGAGCGCTTCCCTGACACGGAAGAGGTCACTGGTTCAATCCCAGTATCGTCCACACACCGGAAAGCCCCCGGCCGTCTCGAACGGCCGGGGGCTTCTCCGTCGGCTCAGCTGGAGAACAGCATGTGGCCGAAGCTCTTGTGGCGGTGGTGGCCGCCGTGGCCGCCGTAGTGACCTCCGTGGCCACCGCCGTGCGGGGCGCCCCAGGCGGGGGCGGCCGGAGCCGGGTACGCCTGCGGGGCGGCCGGGGGCGGCGGTGCCGGCTGGGACCACTGGGACTCCAGGCGGGTCAGCGACTCCAGCTCCCCGTAGTCGAGGAAGATGCCGCGGCAGCCGCTGCACTGCTCGATCTGGACGCCATTGCGGTTGTAGGTGTGCATCGGCGCATGGCACTTCGGACACTGCATGGTCGGCTCAACTCCTCGCCGGTTGGTCCTGCTTCATGTTTCCCCAGGACAGACTCCGTCCGGACCTGGTCGGTTGCACCCTACGCCGGGAATCCGCGCGTCAACTGGCGGGGTACCGAACTCATTCGCACACAGGCGTCCACCAGGGCCTGCTCCACCTCGTCCAGCGGGCGGTCGGCCATCAGTGCCTTGGTGATCGCGCGGGCCGCGGTCTGCACGGTGAGCGCGCGCGCCGGGACGTCCAGGGCGGGCCAGGGGTCGCCGTCCGGGGGCACTGCGGGGCCGCCGGCCTCACGGTAGGCGGTCAGGAAGCGGCTCCACTCCTCGGGCGGGAGGAGTCCGCAGGCGTACCAGGCGGCGGGGCGGGCGAGATCCCAGGCCGGGACGCCGAGGCCGAGGTCGTCCACGTCGATCAGCCGCCAGGGACCGTCGGGCGCCGGGTGGCGGACGAGCTGGCCGAGGTGCAGGTCGCCGTGGCAGAGGGCGGGGGTACCGGGCATCGGGCCCTCCGCCCGGGCCCAGGCCGGGAGGGAGGTCCAGGCCCGGAGGACGGCCGATGCGGCCGGCCGGGACGCGGCACTCACGGCCGCGCCCAGCCGGCCGACGGCGTGGGCGGCCTTGGCCGGGCCGCGCATCGGGGGCAGGGGGCCTTCAGGGGGCGTCCGGTGCAGCCGGGCGAGGAGCGTGGCGGCGGGCTCCCAGGGGGCGGCGTCCGGATCGTCCGGGTCCACGGGGGCGCCGTACGGCCAGAAGGTCACCAGGCGGTCGTGCAGGACGGCCGGGGTGGCGGTGCGCGGGGCGAGCAGGACGTCCGGGAGCCGGGTCGCCGTGGCGAGGCGGAGGGTCAGCTCGGCGGGGTCGGTGTCCGGGGCGTGGGCCTTCGCGACGGTGTCGGCATGGCGGACGACGGTTGCGTCGGGGCGGTCGGCGAGAGGGGTGCTGCCGCAGGCGCAGGGGGCTCCGCCGGGTTCGGGGTGGGCGGCGGCTCTGACCTTCGCGGTCAGCGCGGGGAGAAGCGCGGGGGTGTCTGGAGTCACGGGGGCCTCGGGGTGCGAACGGCTGTGGGGTGAGCCTACGTGGGGGCGGGGTCTGTGCGGCCGGCCCCTGCCGACGCCGGCCGGGGACGGGCTTCGCCCGCCGGCGCTGGCACCTGCGGGGTGCTGCTGCGACCTCACGCGCCGCCCGACCGCACGCGCCGCCCGAGCGGCGCGACTGCGCGTAGCCGGCTGAGGGATTCCTGCGGGGGAGGCGCGGGGAACCGCGCGGCCGGCCGTCACGGATCCGGGCACGGCCACCGGCAGCGCCCCCGACGGGGCTCGCATCGGCAGGCGCCGCGGCCCGCGGGCGGATGGTTCGGCGCCCTGAAACGGCGCAATGCCGGCGCAGCTCCCCAGCTGCGCCGGCATTTGTGCCGTCCGCCGCACCCCCGTCCCCACGGGGTTTCATGGATGGATGTCCCCGCCCGGACCGCTCTTCCGGGCCTGAGGTCGCCGCTCAGCGCCCCAGCATCGCACCCACGGACGACGCCTGTGTGGCCACCGTCTCCCAGCCGTCGAAGACGAGGAGGAGCAGGGCCGCCAGGGGGAGGGCCATGAGCGTCGCCACCAGGGGGTGGCGGCGACCCGTCCGGCGGGAGGCGAACGAAGTGCGCCGCGGTGCCGTGTGGGCCATGGTCCCTCTCCTGACCGTTTCGGTTGTCTTGGCAGCGGCGGGTGTCTGACCTCGGGGGACGAGTGCTGCACCCGCCGCTTGACCTCAAATCTAGGCGCGGGGCCTCCGCCGGGCGTCATGCCTTCGTACCGATTCGCGGGCCTCCCGGAGGATGAGCCATGACCTGGGGAGTACTCCCCTGGGTGGAGAAGCGGTCCTGGGTCTCGGGGTCTTCCCGGAGGGGACGCCCACTGTGTCCTGCCATGTCCGGACCGCCTGGCGGGGCCGGGACGAGTGACTTCGATCACTTCGAAGGGGTCGGTGGGACGCCGTGCGCCCGCCCGGCGGCCGGCCCTGAGCACCGGGCGCCCGGCCGTGCGTGGTGACTCCACGCCGGGTACCGGCCCCCGTCCATGGTCACGTCGACCGGGGCCAACCACCCTGCCGCGTCCGAAGGTTGAGGTCACTGGCGGTCCAAGAGCACCGCAGGGAGTGGCTTCCTGACCGCTTTTCACCTCGCGTTCCTCCTGCGCACAATCCGTCCGCCCGAGAGGGCGCGGCCTCTGCGCGCAGGCGGCTGTGGAAACGTAAGCTGTGCCACGTCACAGGGACCGGGCAGCGGGGATGAACATGGCGATGATGCGCCTGAGGCGCGAGGACCCGCGTGTCGTCGGCTCGTTCAGGCTTCACCGACGGCTCGGCGCGGGCGGAATGGGCGTGGTCTACCTCGGCTCCGACAAGAAGGGGCAGCGGGTCGCGCTGAAGGTGATCCGGCCCGATCTGGCGGAGGATCAGGAGTTCAGGTCCCGGTTCGCCCGTGAGGTCTCGGCGGCCCGGCGCATCAGGGGCGGCTGCACGGCGCGGCTGGTGGCGGCGGACCTGGAGGCCGACCGGCCCTGGTTCGCGACGCAGTACGTGCCCGGACCCTCCCTGCACGACAAGGTCGCCGACGAGGGCCCGCTCGGCGCGGCGGAGACGGCGGTGGTCGGCGCGGCCCTGTCCGAGGGACTCGTCGCCGTGCACGAGGCCGGCGTCGTCCACCGCGACCTGAAGCCCTCCAACATCCTGCTGTCCCCCAAGGGGCCGCGGATCATCGACTTCGGCATCGCCTGGGCCACCGGCGCCTCCACGCTCACCCACGTCGGCACAGCGGTGGGCTCCCCCGGCTTCCTCGCCCCGGAGCAGGTGCGCGGCGCGGCCGTCACCCCGGCGACGGACGTCTTCTCGCTGGGCGCGACCCTGGCCTACGCCTCGACCGGCGACTCACCCTTCGGGCAGGGCAGTTCCGAGGTGATGCTGTACCGCGTGGTGCACGAGGAGCCGCAGCTGGTCGGCGTACCCGACGCTCTCGCACCGCTCGTACGGGCCTGCCTGGCCAAGGATCCCCACGACCGGCCCAGCACCCTCCAACTGTCGCTGCGGCTCAAGGAGATCGCGGCGCGCGAGGCACAGGGCCTGCCCGACGTACGGCCGCCGGCGCCGCGCTCCGCGGAGGCGGACCTGCCCACCGGACGGCTTGTGGACACCTATCCCGAGCAGCAGCGCACCCAGCGGCGCGCATCCCCCGGCACCCCGCCGCCCCGCGGGGGCATGCCCGCCCGGGGCGGTGCGCCCTCGCGGGGCGCCGGCGACCCGCGCGCCGGGGGCATCACCGCCCGGCCGGGCACGGCCCGCTCCACCCAGGTCCCCCGCTCCACCCAGGTCCCCCGCCCCGGCAGCCCGCGCTCCGGCAGCGGGAGCAGACCCGCTCCGCGTGGCGGTGCCGGGCGACCGGCGCAGCGTTCGACGGGGTCCGGGCGGCGGCCCGCCAATCCCCGGCTGCTGCGTCAGCGGCTGTTCGTCTTCGTGGTGGTGACGCTGCTGGTGGCACTCGGCATCGCGGTGGCGCAGGGCTGTCAGGGTCCGGCGCGCGGGCTCGGCGGCGACGACAAGCGGCTGCAGCACGTAGAGCCGACCTTCACACCGCTGGACGACGGCAAGCCGATGTCGCAGCGGTACGACTCGGCCTTCCGGTCCGACTCCGGGAAGTGACCTCCCCGGTCCGGCTCAGGCCCCGGGCCGTCCCGAGGCCACCGCGTAGAAGGCCACCGCCGCCGCCGCGCCCACGTTGAGGGAGTCGACCCCGTGCGACATGGGGATGCGCACCCATTCGTCGGCGGCGACCAGAGCCTGCGTGGACAGGCCGTCGCCCTCGGCGCCGAGCATCAGGGCGACCCGGTCCATCTTGTGCGGAGCGGCCTCGTCGAGGCTCCTGGCCTTCTCGTCCGGGGTGAGTGCGAGGAGGGTGAAGCCGGCCTCGCGGACCGAGTCCAGGCCCTTGGGCCAGGTCTCCAGACGGGCGTACGGCACGGAGAACACCGCGCCCATGGAGACCTTGACGCTACGGCGGTACAGCGGGTCCGCGCAGTCGGGCGACAACAGCACCGCGTCCATGCCGAGCGCGGCCGCCGAACGGAAGATCGCGCCGATGTTGGTGTGGTCGTTCACCGACTCCATGACCACCACCCGGCGGGCGGAGCGCAGCAGTTCCGCCGCCGTCGGCAGCGGCTTGCGCTGCATGGAGGCGAGGGCGCCGCGGTGCACGTGGTAGCCGGTGACCTGTTCGGCGAGTTCCGGGCTCACGGCGTAGACGGGGGCCGGGAGTTCGTCGATGACGTCGCGCATGACGTCGATCCACTTGGCCGAGAGCAGCATGGAGCGCATCTCGTAGCCGGCTTCCTTGGCCCTTCTGATGACCTTCTCGCCCTCGGCGATGAACAGGCCCTCGGCCGGCTCGCGCTTGCGGCGCAGTTCGACGTCGGTCAGGCCCGTGTAGTCGCGCAGGCGCGGGTCGTCGGGATCCTCAACGGTGATGAGATCGGCCACAGGGTGATACTGCCTTGTCCTGGGAGTGCTGCCAACGGCTGGGAACGGGTTGTGTTACCCGGGGTTACGCGCCGGCTCCGCCGGCAAGGGCAAACGCATCAAGCCGAAGGCTCCGGGCCGACGTTCACGACCTCTCCGATCACGATGACCGCCGGGGGCTTCACGTCCTCGGCACGTACGGTCTCGGCGACCGTGGCCAGGGTCGCGTCCACGCGGCGCTGCGCCGCCGTCGTGCCCTCCTGGACGAGGGCGACCGGGGTCCCGGGCGACCTGCCGTGCGCGACGAGCGTCTCGGCGATCTTCCCGATCTTGTCGACGCCCATGAGGATCACGAGTGTGCCGGTGAGTTTCGCCAGCGACGGCCAGTCGACGAGGGAGCGCTCGTCGTCGGGGGCGACATGGCCGCTGACCACGGTGAACTCGTGGGCGACACCGCGATGGGTGACCGGGATGCCGGCCGCTCCCGGCACCGAGATCGAGCTGGAGATGCCGGGGACGACCGTGCAGGCGATCCCGGCCTCGGCGAGGGCGTGGACCTCCTCCATGCCCCGGCCGAAGACGAAGGGGTCGCCGCCCTTGAGCCGTACGACGGACTTGCCCTGCTTGGCGTGCTCGATGAGCGCGTTGTTGATGGCCTCCTGGGCCATGTAGCGACCGTACGGGATCTTCGCGGCGTCGATGACCTCGACGTGCGGCGGGAGTTCGGCGAGCAGGTCGCGCGGGCCGAGCCGGTCGGCGATGACGACGTCGGCCTCGGCGAGCAGACGGCGGCCGCGGACGGTGATCAGGTCCGGGTCGCCGGGGCCGCCGCCGACCAGGGCGACGCCGGGGGTGCGGGTGCGGTGGTGCGGGGCGACCAGGGTGCCGTCGCGCAGTCCCTCGACCACCGCGTCGCGGATGGCGGCCGTGTGGCGCGGGTCGCGGCCGCGAGCCTCCGTGGTCAGGACGGCGACCGTCACTCCCGCGCTGGTTCCGGTGGCCGGGGTCCAGGCCGTCGCCCGGTCCGCGTCGTCGGAGCGTACGCACCAGACGCGGTGGCGCTCCGCTTCGGCGGAGGCCCGGGAGTTGGCCTCGGGGTCGCTGGTGGCGATGAGGGCGTACCAGGCCGCAGCGAGGTCGCCGTCCGCGTAGGGGCGCTTCTCCCAGGCAATCTCGCCCGCGTCCGCCATCGCCTCCACCGAGGGGGTCGCCTCCGGGGACACGAGGAGGATGTCCGCGCCTGCCGCGATCAGGGCGGGGAGGCGTCGCTGGGCGACCTGGCCGCCGCCGAGGACGACCACTCGGCGGCCGGAGAGACGGAGGCCTACGGGGTAGGCGGGGTGTTCGGCCATGAGGGGCGGCTCCTCGGACAGCTGTGCGTAGGCGCGCTGCGGCTCCGGAGCGGCCCTGACGTGCGGATTTTAAGGTGTTCGCAGGGCAGACCGCACGGGTGGTCCGGCAGCTGAGCACCGGACCACCCGCTGTGGTGACGTCTGCTTGTCGGTGACGCCTACTTCTCGGTGACTCCCGCCGAGTCGAACGTCGCCACCTCGTTCATGGCTCGAGCCGTGCTCTGTACCAGAGGCAGGGCCAGGAGCGCGCCCGTGCCCTCGCCGAGGCGGAGGTCGAGGTCGACCAGGGGGCGCAGGCCCAGCTTGTTGAGGGCGGCCACATGGCCGGGCTCCGCGCTGCGGTGGCCGGCGATACAGGCCGCGAGGACCTCGGGCGCGATGGCCCGGGCGACCAGTGCGGCGGCGCCGGCGCTGACGCCGTCCAGGATCACCGGCGTACGCAGGGAGGCGCCGCCGAGGAGCAGGCCGACCAGGGCCGCGTGTTCGAAGCCGCCGATCGCCGCGAGGACGCCGATCGGGTCGGCCGGGTCCGGCTGGTGCAGCTCGAGGGCACGGCGGACGACCTCGGTCTTGCGGGCCAGGGTCTCGTCGTTGATGCCGGTGCCCCGGCCGGTGACCTCGGCGGGTTCGGCACCCGTGAACACGGAGATGAGCGCGGCGGACGCCGTCGTGTTGGCGATGCCCATCTCACCGGTGAGGAGCGCCTTGTTGCCGGCCGCCACCAGGTCGCGGGCGGTCTCGATGCCGACCTCGATGGCCGCCTTGGCCTCCTCGCGGGTCATCGCGGGCCCGGTCGTCATGTCGGACGTACCGCCCCGGATCTTGCGCGGCAGCAGGCCGGGGGTGGCGGGCAGGTCGGCCGCCACGCCGACGTCCACGACGCAGACCTCGGCGCCGACCTGACCGGCGAAGGCGTTGCAGACCGCGCCCCCGCCCAGGAAGTTGGCCACCATCTGGGCGGTGACCTCCTGCGGCCAGGGGGTGACGCCCTGGGCGTGCACGCCGTGGTCACCTGCGAAGATCGCGACGGCGGCGGGCTCCGGGATCGGCGGCGGGCACTGCCGGGACAGCCCGGACAGCTGCGCGGAGATGATCTCCAGCATGCCGAGCGCGCCGGCCGGCTTGGTCATGCGCTTCTGGCGCTCCCAGGCCTCGCCGAGCGCCTTGGCGTCCAGCGGGCGGATCTGTGCGACGGTCTCGGCGAGCAGGTCGTGGGGTTCCTCTCCGGGCAGGGCGCGGCGGCCGTACGTCTCCTCGTGCACCACCCAGGACAGCGGGCGCCGCTTGGACCAGCCGGCCTGCATCAGCTCGGGCTCGTCCGGGAACTCGTCGACGTATCCGACACACAGGTAGGCGATGACCTCCAGGTGCTCGGGCAGGCCGAGGGCGCGGACCATCTCCCGCTCGTCGAAGAAGCTGACCCAGCCGACGCCGAGGCCCTCGGCGCGCGCCGCGAGCCAGAGGTTCTCGACCGCGAGCGCCGCGGAGTACGGAGCCATCTGCGGCTGGGTGTGCCGGCCGAGGGTGTGGCGGCCGCCGCGGGTCGGGTCCGCGGTGACGACGATGTTCACCGGGGTGTCGAGGATGGCCTCGATCTTCAGTTCCTTGAACTGCTTGGCCCGGCCCTTGGGCAGCGACTGCGCGTATGCGTCGCGCTGGCGCATGGCCAGTTCGTGCATACTGCGGCGGGTGTCGGCGGACCGGATGACGACGAAGTCCCAGGGCTGCGAGTGGCCCACGGAGGGCGCCGTGTGGGCCGCCTCCAGGACGCGCAGCAGCACCTCGTGCGGGATCGGGTCGCTGCGGAAGCCGTTGCGGATGTCGCGGCGCTCGCGCATCACCTTCAGGACGGCCGCGCGCTCGGCGTCGTCGTAGGCGGGGGCGGCCGGTCCGGTGGACTGTCGTGGCTCTTCCACTGCGGCCGTGCTCTCTTCCTGGTCGGCGGCCCTGGTCTCCAGGTCCTCCGCTTGCTGTACGACATCGGGGGCGTGCTCGTCGTCCGGCGTGGCCGGTACGGCAGCGGGCTCGGCCTCGCGGGGCGCGGGGACCGTGACCACGGGCTCCTGCTGCTCCTGGACGGGCAGGACCAGGGGATGCGGCGGAGTCGGCGCCAGGTGCGGAGTGGTCGGCACCTGGCCCTCGACGGGCACGAACTGCCCGAGCGGCTGCTCGGGGTGCTGCTGCGGCGGCACGCCGGGGGTCAGGGTGTCGGCGGTACCGCCGGCTGCCGGTTGCCCGGCCTCCGCGGCCGGGTCCGCCTCGCCGGCCGGCTCGGACGGCGTCACGGCCTCGTCGGCGGCCGGCACGACGGCGGGCCCGGGGGGCGGCTCGGCGGGCTGGAGCTGCGGGCCGGCCGGCAGGTCGGGGCCGGTGGCCGGCGTCGGCGCGGCCGCGGCCAGGTGGGGAGCCTCCTGCGGCTGCGGCTGCGGAGGGGCGGTCATGAGATCGGTGTCGTGCGCGTCGTGCTGGACCGGTCCGGCGATCTGCGGGCCCTGGGCCTGCAGGAGAGGGAGCTCGGACACCTCGGCGGCCTCGGGGGTGCCGATGCCGGTGAGCGGGGGCTGTACTGCGTCCTGCGCCGGGGAGACGGGTTCGGCCTGGGCGACGGGTTCGGTGGTCTGCGCAGATTCGGCCGCGTGCGCCGGCTCCGGTGCCGGCACCGGCTGTGCGGCGGGCACGGTCCCGGGCGCCTGGAGGGGGGCGCCGACGGGCTGGACCTCGGCAGCGGCGTGTGCGGCGGGACCGGGGACGGCGGCGGGCTGGGCCTCGACGGTGCCGCTGGCATACGGGTCGGGCTGGACCGGAGCCGGCTCGACGGCTTCGGCGACGCCCTGGGGCGCGACAACGGCTTCGACGACACCCTCGGGTGCGGCAACAGCTTCCGCGACACCCTCCGGCGCGACAACGGCTTCGACGACACCCTCGGACGCGACAACGGCTTCGACGATGCCCTCGGGTGCGGCCACAGCTTCGACGACACCCTCGGGCCCGACAACGGCTTCGACGACGCCCGCTGCAGTGGCGACTTCGGCCGCCACGGTCGCAGCCTGCGCCGGAGCACCCTCGGCGGGCACCTCGACCGGCGCATCCACTGCCGGAGGGACCTCCGCCCGCACGGCAGCGGCGATCTGTGCGCTCTCCACCGGGGGTACGGGCTCGGCCTGCTGGACGGGCTCGGCCTGCTCCGCGTGCTCGGCCTGCTGAACGGGCTCGGACACCAGGACGGGCTCCGCTCCCTCCTCGGCCTGCGCGCCGTCCGGCACCTGGACCAGTACGGCCCCTTCCTGCGCGGCCTGAACCGGAGCACTCTGCTCCGCCACATCCGCCACATCCGCCGCGGGAGCCACCAGACCGGTCTCGTCGACCGCGGTCACCTCGGCAGCCTGGACCGCCGCTGCGGCCTCGGGCGCGAGTACCGCCGCGTCGGCCGGCGGCACGAACTCCGCCGCGGAGCCGTCGGCGGCAGCAGCCACCGCGTCGGCGACGGCCGCACCCTGCAGGTCCGGCCCGGCCTCCACCGGAGCCGGGACACCCGTGGGGTCCTGGCCGGGATCGCCCTGGGTGACGTACACGCCGTCGTGGCCGTGCACCGGCTGCATGCCGTCATGACCGTGCACGACCTGCGCCTGGACCTCCTCGCCCGGCACGTGCGCGACCGCCTGCGTGACAAGGCGGGTCATCGCGGCCTGGGCGGCGCCGGGCTCATCGGCGACGGGCGCGGCATCACCGGTCGGACTAACCGTTTCCGCAGCCGGTGCCTCGACGCCGACCTGGGCCACGGCGGCCGGCGCGGCGCCCCAGGGGGCCGCGCTCTGCGGGGCCATCTCGCGCAGCGGCTGGGCGTCGAGGTACTCGGGTCCGGTCGTCGCCGGTGCCGGCTGCCGTACCGGCGCTCCCGCGGGCCCGCGGTCGGCAAGGGAGCGGACCGGGCTGGCGGAGGCGTCGGGGATCGGTGGACCGAGGTGCAGCGGGCGCCGCTGCGGCTGCGGGGCGGCCGTCGCCTCGTGCGGGGCGGCCGTCGCTTCGTGCGGGGCCGCGAGGATGGGCGACGGCGGTACGGAGACCGGAG
Organism: Streptomyces sp. NPDC101151; assembly: GCF_044768335.1. Taxonomy (NCBI): domain Bacteria; kingdom Bacillati; phylum Actinomycetota; class Actinomycetes; order Kitasatosporales; family Streptomycetaceae; genus Streptomyces; species Streptomyces sp. NPDC101151. Next base: position 202,871 of record NZ_JBIWPP010000008.1, read on the forward strand.
CCGGGTTCGGCAGCCGGACGCCGCTGAGGTCGACGGAACCGCTGTCCCGGCCGGCCGTCTCGTGCGGCCCCGGCTGGTGGACGGCCTCGACGATCGGTTCCGGAGCGGGTGGCGGCACTTCGTTGCCCCACGCGCCCTGGGCACCCGGCAGCAGCAGGTCTTCGTCCTCGGCGGGTGCCTCGGAGAGGTAGGTGTACGCGCCGTGCGCGGGGACGCCCGGCTGTTCCACCATGCCTGCGCTCTCCGGCAGCCCCTCGCCCGGGACCTGGCCGGTGTCGGTCATGCGTACCCCTCGCCCATCGGTTTAGTGCTTCTACGACCAGCTCACCCGGGGCGGCGCACCGACCGCCCCGTAGTGAAGAACGAGCGTGCGCGCCCAGCGGCACGAACGACCCGCCCCAAAAAGGCGACAAAGCCATTGAGTGGCATTGTCCCGGCCATTCCGCCATCGCGACAGCATGATCCGCGACAGCCCGCTGTGGACTGCGCCACGTTGCGCGTCCTCGGGTTCTGCCGTACCACACCCACCCCAAAACGGGCGCGTTTTCCGGACATTGGCGAACGAACTTCCGGACCACCGATGCAGTACAACGATCGGCCAGCCTACCGCGCGCGGTACGACAACAGGATCTCGGGGCGCGATCCGGCAGCGCCCGCCCGTCGCCCGGCCCGCACCCCTCAGCGAGGCGCTTCGCGACGCAGCAACTCCCCCGTGAGCAGGAACGCCACGTTCCGCTCGGTCTCCGTCCAGGCCCTCGTATCGAGTTCGACGGACTGCAGCAGGGCACACTCGACCCGGTATCCGTGCTCGGTGAGACCGCGGCCCACCAGTTCGGCCTCGTCACGGGTCGCGGCGTGGGTCACGATGCGCTGCGGGCGCCGGTCGGTGACCGCGGAGACCACGACCGCTCCCCCGCCGCCGACCCGTACGACATCCGGCTCGGGCAGGTTTTCGAGGATGTGCGGGGCGGTGCCCCGCACCACCTGGAGCTGGACGCCGAAGCGGCGCGCGGCCGCATCGGTCCGGGCGCAGGCGTCGGGAAGCCGGTCGACGGCGATGACGGCGGCTCCGGCGCGCGCGGCCTCGGCGGCGAACGCGCCGCTGCCGCAGCCGATGTCCCAGACGAGGTCGCCGACCCGAGGACCGAGACGGGCCAGTTGGGCGGCCCGGAGCAGCTGGGTCTCCCCTTCGCCGAGGCCGCCGCCGTACACCTCGTCCCGCTGCACCCAGCCGCGCGGGCCGGTGCCGGGGTCGCGGCCGGCGATCCAGCCGCCGCCCTCGGCAGCCCCCACCGGGCCGCCGATGACGATGACGACGTTCGGGTCGCGCCAGGTGTGGTCGGCGGCGTTGTCGGAGGTGACGACGGAGACCTGTTCGCGCTCGGTGCCCAGTTCCTCGCAGATGACGAAGGTCCGGTGGACTCCGTCGAGGAGCAGACCGAGTTCGGCGGGGCCGGCGCCCGGTGCGGTGAGGACGGCGACCTTGGTGTGGGCGCGGCACACGTTGACGGCCCGGCGCAGGGTGCGCGGGTGGGCGACGACCACCTGGGCGTCGTCCCAGGGCATACCGGCGCGGGCGAAGGCCGCGGCCACCGAGGAGACGGCGGGTACGACCTCGATCTCCATGCCGAACTCGGGTGCGCGCAGAGCCCGTACGACGCCGAAGAAGCCGGGGTCGCCGTCGGCGAGCACGACCGCGGTGCCGCGATGGGCGGCGATCCGGCGGGCGGCCAGGCTGACGCTGCCGAGGCGGATGCGCTCGGCCGCGGGCGGGATCTCGGGGAGCGCCAGGTGGTGGGCCGCGCCCGCCACGAGCGTGGCGGCGCCGAGGGCGGCGCGTGCCGCTTCGGTCAGCGGCGAGCCGTCCCAGCCGATCACCGTGACCCGGTCGGCCATCGTCGTCAGTCTCCCGGTTTTCGCAGCTCGTCAGGGGTGCGGGGCCCGTGGGCGGGCTCCGTGAGAGTACCTGGTGAAGGTAGCGGGCGCGCGGTGGCGCCGGGTCGTGCGCGGATCGGGGTGTGCCTCGCCGCTGTCAGTTCCAGTCGGAGTACGAGGTGAATCCGCCGGTGTCGGCGAGCTGCCCGTCGGCGCCGTCCAGGTCCTCCGGGAGGAGGCTCCACACGATGAAGTCGGTGCGCACATCGGTCCAGGCATCGTCCGCGGTGCGGACGTGGACTATGCAGGCGTTGCGCAGGACGCCCTCGCTGATGCAGCCGATCTTCTGGGCGACCTGCTGGGAGGCGGTGTTGTCGGCGGCGGTACGGATCTCGATCCGCTCGAACTTCTGGTCACCGAAGATCCATTGGGCGGTGGCGAGCGCTGCCTCGGAGGCGTAGCCCTCGCCGCGGGCCCAGGGGGCGATGATGTACGACAGCTCCGTGGAGCGGATGTGCCAGTTGGTCTTGGCCAGCTGCACGACGCCGACCAGACGCTGGGTGAGGAACTCGGTGACCGCGAGGTCCAGGCCCCGGCCGGCGGCGCGCTCGGTGGGCGCGTACTCGGTGATCCAGTGCCGGGCGCCGTCCTCGGTGAACGGCTGGGGGACGTCGGTCCAGGCGGCGACCTGCTCGTCGTTCATCATCTCGGTCAGGGCGGGCACGTCGTCCTCGTCGAGGGGACGCAGCACCAACCGCTCCGTGCTGATGGAGATGTTGGGGAAGGTGCTAGTCATGCGCCGCTCCGTAACCTTCGGAAAATCTTGAGAGAGCATCAGGACCGCTGGGGACCTGCTGAACTGCCCAGCATGCAGCATGAAACCACTGAACGGCACGACGGGGTCGTCCCCCACAGCCTCAAAGGCGTGGGGGCACCCCCACCCGGTGAGGGAGACGACCCCGTGCGTGGCGATACGCGGTATACGCCCCGTCAGAACGACGCGATGACCGAGCCTTGGAACTTGTCCTCGATGAACTTCTTGACCTCGGGCGAGGTGAGGAGCTTGGCGAGCTTCTTCACACGCGGGTCCTTCTCGTTGCCCTTCTTCACGGCGAGGAAGTTGCCGTACGGGTTGTTCTTCGCGGACTCCAGGACGAGGGCCTCCTTCGCGGGCTTGAGGCCGGCGGAGATGGCGTAGTTGCCGTTGACCACGGCCGCGTCCACGTCGTCCAGGGAGCGCGGGGTCTGGGCCGCCTCGACCTCCTTGAACGTGAGGTTCTTGGGGTTCTTCGCGATGTCCTGCGGGGTCGCCTCGTTGCCGACGCCGTCCTTGAGGGTGATGAGCCCGTTCGTGGCGAGCAGCTTCAGGGCGCGGGCCTCGTTGACGGCGTCGTTCGGGACGGCGACGGTCGCACCGCTCTTGAGGGCGTCGGCGCTCTTCACCTTGTGCGAGTAGAGGCCGAGCGGCTCCAGGTGAACCGTGACGACGGGCACGATGTGGGTGCCGCGCTTCTTGTTGAAGTCGTCCAGGTACGGCTGGTTCTGGAAGTAGTTGGCGCCCACCGAGCCGTCCTCGGTCGCCGTGTTCGGCGTGATGTAGTCGGTGAACTCCTTGACCTCGAGGTCGAGGCCCGCCTTCTTCGCCAGGTTCTTCTGGACGAAGTTCAGGATCTCGGCGTGCGGGGTCGGGCTCGCGGCGACGACCAGCGGGCCGCTGTAGTCGGCGGAGCCGGCGGAGTCGGCGCCGGAGCCGCAGGCGGTGAGCCCGAAGGTGAGGGCTCCGGCGGCAAGGACGGCGGTGGTGAACTTGGCGGTGTTACGCACGAAAAGTGCCTTTCCTTAAGGGTGGTGCGACCCCGTGTTGGGTGTACGGGGAGTTCTTGGGGGTGGAGGACTCAGCGACGGGCCGGGCTCAGCGACCGGGCTCAGGCGACCTTGCCGATGTCGGCCGCTGCGGGCTCCTCGGCCTTCAGCGGGCGCAGCCTGGGCCCCGGGCCGGAGCGGGCGCCGCGGTTGTGCAGGGAGCGGGCCGCGAAGTCGCCGGCGAACTGGAGGAGGGAGATGACGACGGCCAGGATCGCCACGATGACCCACATGAGTCCGGTCTCGAAGCGCTGGTAGCCGTAGCGGACGGCGAGGTCGCCGAGGCCGCCGGCGCCGACCGTACCGGCCATCGCGGAGTAGCCGATGAGGGCGACGACGGTGGTGGTCGCGGAGGAGATCAGCGACGGCAGGGCCTCCGGCACGAGGACCTTGCGGACCACGGTGAAAATGTTCCCGCCCATCGACTGCACGGCCTCGACGAGCCCGCCGTCCACTTCGCGGACAGCCGTCTCGACGAGACGGGCGAAGAAGGGGATGGCGCCGATGGCCAGCGGCACGATGGCGGCGTCACGGCCGATGCTCGTCCCGGTGACCCACCGGGTGAAGCTGGTCAGGGCGACCATCAGGATGATGAAGGGCATGGAGCGGGTGACGTTCACGACCTGCCCGATGACCTTGTTCACCACGACGTTCTGCAGCAGGCCGCCGCGCTCGGTGAGCACGAGCAGGATGCCCAGCGGCAGACCGCCGACGATGGCGATGAGGGTGGACCACCCGACCATGTAGAGGGTGTTCCAACACTCCGGCTCCAACAGGGACCACTGCTCGGACCAGGTCACTTCGCACCTTCCTTCACCAGCACGGGCTCCTGGCCCACCACGTCGATCTGCAGGCCCTGCTCGCGCAGGAAGCCGATGGGCACCACGTTGTCCTCGTAGCGGCCGGGCAGTTCGATGCGCATGCGGCCGATCTGGAGGCCGCCGACGGTGTCGATGGCGGCGCCGAGGATCGAGATGTCGATGTTGTAGGTGCGCGCGAGCTGGGAGATGACCGGCTGGGTGGCGGCCTCGCCGTGGAAGGTGACGTCGATGACGGTGCGGTCGTCGCCCGTGGCCTCGCCGCCCACCGGGAACAGCGCGGAGGCCAGTTCGGAACCGGGGGTGGCGAGCAGCTCGCTGACCGTGCCGGACTCCACGATCCTGCCCTTCTCCATGAGGGCGGCGGAGTCGCACACGGACTTCACGACGTCCATCTCGTGGGTGATGAGCAGAACGGTCAGTCCCAGCTGCCGGTTCAGGTCGCGCAGCAGCTGCAGGACGGAGCGGGTGGTCTCCGGGTCGAGGGCGCTGGTGGCCTCGTCGGAGAGCAGCACCTTGGGGTCGCCGGCGAGGGCGCGGGCGATGCCGACGCGCTGCTTCTGGCCGCCGGAGAGCTGGGCCGGGTAGGCCTTGGCCTTGTCGGCGAGGCCCACCAGGTCGAGGAGTTCGAGCGCCTTGCGGGAACGTTCCTTCCCCGACGTGCCGAGGATCTCCAGCGGCAGCTCGACATTGTCCTGCACGGTGCGCGAGGAGAGCAGGTTGAAGTGCTGGAAGATCATGCCGATCCGGCTGCGCGCCTGCCGCAGTTCGCGGCCGGCGCGGGGTCCGCGCCCGGCGAGCGCGGTGAGGTCCTGTCCGGCGACGCTCACCGTCCCGGCCGTCGGCCGCTCCAGCAGGTTGACGCAGCGGATGAGCGAGGACTTTCCGGCGCCGGACTGGCCGATGACGCCGTAGACCTCGCCTTCGCGGACGTGGAGATCGACGCCGTCGAGGGCAGTGACCTCGCGGCCGTGCGAGCGGTGAGCCCGGTAGATTTTCGTCAGGCCCGATGTGGTGATCACAGGGATGTCCGTCACTGTCGAGTGCGCGGGCGTGGGTGTGCCCGGACACGGGTGCATGCATTGCATTCGTTCAGGGACGCGGCACGGTTCTCGCTGTGGCGGTGAACCGGGGAGAACTTCGTGTGCGCGATGGGGGTCCCCCCACGCCGTTCAGGCTGTGGGGGAGGCATCAGTCGCGTACGCCGGGAACCGGCGTCGGACAGGCCACGGCTCTCGCTTCGGGGCGCGAGGCTCAGGTGGTGCGGGGGCCCTCTAGAAGGCGCACATTCGACGCAGACACAGACAACCGGCGCCGGGCGTCAGGGTCGCCTCGGTCGCAAGGATGCGGTCGCTCGTCGTGGTCATGCGATCAGTAAACCAGACCTACGGTGCTGACCGGCCGCCGCTGTCCGCATACTGGACAGCGGCGGACAGTTCTCAGTCGCGAACGGAGATCTGCACTCCCTCGTCCGTGGCCAGGGCGGACAAGGCCGACAGGTCCCTCACCACCAGGTCGGCGTCCAGCTCCTCGGCCCGGTGGGTTGTGGCCAACGCCACGGTGGTCATGCCGGCCGCGCGGCCCGCCTGGAGTCCGGCGGGGGCGTCCTCGAAGACGACGCAGCGGGCCGGGTCCACGCCGAGCTGCCGGGCGGCGAGCAGATAGGGCTCGGGGTCGGGCTTGCCGCGGGTGATGTCGTCGGCGGCGATCAGTGTCTTGGGCAGGATGCCGACGGCGTCGAGGCGGGCCTCGGCGAGGCGCCGGGTGGCGGAGGTGACGACGGCCCAGCGGTCGGCGGGCAGCGAGTCGAGGAAGTCCTGTGTGCCGGGCAGCAGATGCACTCCCCCGTTGGGCACGTCCTCCACCTCCAGTCGCTCGACCCGCGCGACCGCCTCCGGCACGAGGCGGGCGGGCAGCAGGTCGGCGACTATCTCCGCCGCGGGCCGCCCGTGCAGCTCCACCCGCCCGAACTGCTCGGCCGTGATCCCGTACTCCCGCGCCCAGCGCGTCCAGCAGCGCTCGACGGAGTCGAGGGAGGAGACGAGGGTGCCGTCGTTGTCGAACAGAAGGGCGCGTGCGTGGATCGTCATGGTCTAGACCCTACGGTGTACGACGGGGTCGGCGGCGCCGGGCCATTTCGGCCGTAATAAGGTCACCGCATGCTCAATGCCCTGACGCTGGTGACCGGGGTCGCCGCGCTGTTGCTCGCCGCCTGGTGCGGCTGGGCCGCCTACCGGGACCAGCCGACCAAGGACTGGCACTTCATCGGCATGGCCGTGGTGTCGCTGCTGGCCGTGATCCAGCTGGTCGTCGGGATCGTGCTGCTGACGCGGGGCGAGAAGCCGGAGCAGGGCACGACGATCTTCGTGGCGTATCTGCTGGGCGCGTTCGCGTGTGTGCCGGCGGCGGGCTTCATGTCACTGGCCGAGCGGACGCGCTGGGGTTCGGTGACGGTGGCGGCCGGCGGTGTGGTGCTGGCCGTGCTCGAGGTGCGGCTCTATGACATCTGGGGAGGCTGAGATGACGGCGGTGGAGGAGAAGCCGACCCGGCTGATCAGCGGGCCGGGCATGCTGCTCGTCTGGTTCTACGGCGTGATGGTGGTCGGCGCGGTGTCGCGCTCGGCGTACCAGATCGCGACGGAGTTCGACCGCGCCCCCTTGGCGTACTCGCTGTCCGCGGTGGCGGGTGTGGTGTACGGCTTCATCACGTACAGCCTCGTCCGCGGCGGGGAGACGGCCCGCAGGGCGGCGCTGGTGTGCTGCGCCGCCGAGCTCGCGGGCGTCCTGGTCGTCGGCACGTGGACCCTGGTGGACCGCTCTGCCTTCCCCGACGCGACCGTGTGGTCGGACTACGGGATGGGGTACGTGTTCATCCCCGTGCTGCTGCCGCTCTCCGCGATGTACTGGCTGCGCAAGGCGCGGACTCGGCAAGGCGCTTGAGGACCGTTTGCGGGCGCGGGTGAGGCGTGACCCGGCACGCGGTTACCCGCACCCCTGGGGTACGCGTCACGCCGTGGTCGCGTAGGCGCCCGCCTGCTTCTCCAGGACGATCATCTCGACGCCGTCGGCACCCTTGGACCTGCCCACCGCCTCGTATCCGACCCGGCGGTAGAGGCGGAGGTTGCCCTCGCTGCGGTGACCGGTGTGCAGGCGGAACCTGGTGGCGCCGCGCTGTTCGGACAGAGCCGTCTCGGCCGCGCGCAGCAGCCGTGCACCGATGCCGTGGCCCTGCAGGCGGGGGTGGACACAGAGCTTGCCGATGGCGGCCGCGCCGTCCTCGGTGACCTTGCCCCGCACGGAGCCGACCACCTCGTCGCCGAGACGGGCCACGAAGACGCAGTCGGCGGCGACCTCCTGGCTCACCGAGTCGAGACTCTGGACGAGCGGGTCGATGCGGTAGTTGCCGTACAGAGCCGCCTCGCTCTGGAAGCACAGGTACTGGAGCTTGAAGATCTGCTCCGTGTCCTGCTCGGTCGCCACCGAGATGGTCACGCTCATGCCCATGTGCGCACGCCTCCCGCTCACCTGATCGCCTGTCGTTCCCCACTCCTATCCCCGCGCTTCGCGGGCCGCAACCTCCGGCGTAAGCAATCGGCGCAGACATCCCAGACATCGGGAACGTTCCGGTCCGAGACTGCCCTGTGAGATACCCAACTCCCCCGCGATCTCCCGGTATGTCAGGTCCTTCGGGGAGAGCAGCGCCTCCATGAGACGGGGGCAGCGACCGGGCAGGCGGCGGACCGCGGCACGCAGGGCGCGATGCCGGGCGGCGGTGAGCGCGAGCTGTTCGGGGCCGGGGCGGGTGTCGTCGACCGGCTCGGCGCCGTAGGGGCGTTCGACGCGGGTGGTACGACGGCTGCGGCGGGCCTCGGCGCGGACGGCCTTGCGCACCCAGCCCTGGGGGTCGAGCGGCGGCCCGTCGGTCTCCAGGCGTTCCAGGAGGCGGAGCCAGACCGCCTGCTCGAGGTCGGCCGGCTCGCCCCCGGAGGCATATGCCTCCGCGGAGGCCTCGGCGGTGAGCAGCGGATGCAGGGCGGCTACCAGGTCGTGCGTCATATGCGGAACGACGCACCGCCCCGGCGGCAGGTTTCCGGGGCGGCGTGGAGTCACCCCGAACGGGGTGTCGTACGGCCTTGCCGTTGACGCGTACGGCGGGCTCAGCCGGCCAGGAAGTCGGCGCGGGCCAGCAGGCCGGTGTCGGCGTTGTCGGTGAAGACGCCGTCGATGCCCGTCGCGAAGTACGTCCTGAAGGCACCGAAGACGTCGCCGTAGGCGTCCGCCGCGCTGCCCTTGCGGTACTCGGCCGGGAGGAAGGGGTTCTCGTTGCGCATGGTGTAGGGGTGCAGGATCAGCCCCACCTTGTGCGCGTCGGCGACCAGCGTGGTCGGCTTCGCCAGGGTGCCGTCGGCGTTCTTCGGGATGATCAGGTCCAGCGTCGGGCCTATGCCCTGCGCGTAGCCGGCTATCTCCCTGAGGCCCTTGGGCGTGATCAGGTCGGCGACCTTGCGCGGGTCGCCCGCCTCGACGAAGTCATAGGGGCGGCTGTCGGCCGAGGAGAGCAGGACGACGAGCGGGTTGTCGACGAGCTGGTTCAGCTTCTGGATGCTGCTCGGCTCGAAGGACTGCAGGATGACCGGCGCGTTCCGGCCGTCCTTGCCGTACTTGCGCAGCAGCTTCGCCACCCGCTCCTCCAGGCCCAGGCCCAGCTTGCGGAAGTAGGTGGGGTGCTTGGTCTCGGGGTAGATCCAGACCTGCTTGCCACGCTTGCGGGTCTGCTCGTCCTGCCACTTCAGGACCTCTTCGAACGTGGGGATCTCCCAGCGGCCGTTGTAGAGGGTGTTGTGCGGCCGGTTGGCCGGGATGCGCTCGATCGCGCGCAGCGTCTTCAGCTCGGCGAGGGTGAAGTCCTCGGTGAACCAGCCCGTGGTGGAGACGCCGTCGAGAACCTTGGTGGTCCTGCGGTCGGCGAACTCGGGATGGTCCGCCACGTTCGTGGTGCCGCCGATCTCCGGCTCGTGCCGGCACACCAGATGCCCGTCCTTGGTGGGCACCAGGTCACCGGCCTCCACGACGTCGGCGCCGAGGTCGAGGGCCAGGTTGTACGAGCCGAAGGTGTGCTCGGGGCGATAGCCGCTGGAACCCCGGTGTCCGATGATCGTCGGCACCGGCAGGCTCTTCAGCCCGCGCCCGCCGTGTCCCGCCGTCCGGGCGTCGGCCGCTCGGGCGGTTCCGGGCAGTCCGAAGACCGCCCCGCCCGCGCCGAGCACCGCCGCGCCGAGAAGCGCCCGCCGTCCCGTTCCCTGGGTCTGCCCGTTCACCTGGTCGCTGTCCATGAGCGCCCTCCTGCCGTCCGCCCTTGAGTGCGCGCCGATCGTAGGGGCGTGCACATGACGGACGGGAGACCCCGGCCGGAACGTACGGGTGACACCGAATGTCCTGTCGGAAGCACCCATGTGACGGACCCTCGGCATCGGCGGGCGGGAGTCGGGCACCCGGGCGGTGCGGGCCGTGCGCGATGTCCGTCACATCGTCGCCGGGGGGTTACGGGCGGACTCCTTCGCGTCACCGCAGGTAAACCAACGTCAACAGTGTGTAAGACCTCGGTGAACCGGGCGCACCCGATGTGCGCTTCCCCCGGAGCCGCGAGTAATGTCCTCACCTGCACAGACACATATCGCTTCCCTCGACATCGGAGGACCCGTTGTCCCGCTTCGCGCTCATCAAGGCAGTGCTCGGACCGATCATGCGCCTGATGTTCCGCCCACAGGTGGAGGGCGTGGAGCACATCCCCGGGGACGGCCCGGTCATTCTGGCCGGAAATCACCTGACCTTCATCGACTCGATGATCCTGCCCCTGGTCTGCGACCGTCAGGTCTTCTTCATCGGCAAGGACGAGTACGTCACCGGCAAGAGCCTCAAGGGCCGGCTCATGGCCTGGTTCTTCACGGGCGTCGGCATGATCCCGGTGGACCGCGACGGCGGTCGCGGCGGTGTGGCGGCGCTGATGACCGGCCGCCGCATCCTCGAGGAGGGCAGGATCTTCGGCATCTACCCGGAGGGCACGCGGTCTCCCGACGGCCGCCTCTACCGTGGCCGCACCGGCATCGCCCGCCTCACGCTGATGACGGGCGCGCCCGTGGTCCCCTTCGCGATGATCGGCACGGACAAGCTGCAGCCGGGCGGGGCGGGGATGCCGCGGCCCGGCCGCGTGACCGTGCGGTTCGGTGAGGCCATGGAGTTCTCGCGGTACGAGGGGATGGACCGGGACCGGTATGTGCTGCGGGCGGTGACCGATTCCGTGATGGCCGAGGTCATGCGGCTGTCCGGGCAGGAGTACGTGGACATGTACGCCACCAAGGCGAAGGCCGCCTAGCGTCGCCGACGGCCGGTCCGGATGCGGGTGCGTGGGGGAAGCTCGCGCGATTCCCCACGCCCCTGACGTGCTCGGCTCAGCCCGCGCCTTCCAGCTTCTGGTTCTTCAGCAGGAACCAGGCCGCCACCGCCGTCGCCAGCAGTACCGCCGCTCCTGCGCCGGAGGCCAGGTGCAGGCCGTGGACGAAGGAGCCGCGGGCCGCGTCCAGCAGGGCCTCCGCCGTGTGCGGGGGCATGCCCGCCGATGACTCGACCGCCGCTCCCAGTGACTCGTGGGCCGCTGCCGGGGTTCCGGCCGGGCCCGTGAAATCGCGGTAGACGCCTGTCACGATCGAGCCGAGCAGGGCGATGCCGAGGGCCGCGCCCAGTTCGTACGCCGTCTCGGAGACCGCGGAGGCGGCCCCCGCCTGGTCCTTCGGCACGCTGGAGAGGATCACGTCGGCCGTCACCGTGAAGGAGAAACCGGCGCCGATGCCGACCACCAGGAGCGCGGCGCCGAGGACCGGGTAGCCCGTCGACCGGCCCACGGTCGTGAGGACGGCGAGTGCGACGCCCACGCCGGCCAGGCCGCCCGAGACCACGGCCCGTACCGAGAAGCGGCGGGCCGCCCGGCCCGCGACCAGGCCGGCCACCACCGCGCCGACGGCGGCGGGCAGTTCGGCCAGGCCTGCCTCGAACGGGCGTCGGCCCTGCACGAGTTGCAGGTACTGGGAGAGGAAGAACACCAGGCCGGACATGCCGAGGACGGTGAGCAGGTCGGCGAGCACGGCTCCGCTGAAGCCACGGCGCCGGAACAGGCGCATGTCCAGCAGCGGGATCGGCATGGTGAGCTGGCGGCGCACGAAGCCGTGGAGGGCCGCCGCACCCAGCAGGGCCGAGGCGAAGGTGGGCCAGGTGAAGCCGTGGGTCGCGGCCTCCTTGACCGCGTACACCAGGGCGATCATGCCGACGAGCGACAGGACGACGCTGATCATGTCCCAGGGGCCGGGGTTGGGGTTGCGGGACTCGGGCAGTGTGCGGATGCCGACGAGCACCAGGACGACCATCACCGGCAGGTTGATCAGGAAGACCGAGCCCCACCAGAAGTGTTCGAGCAGGAAGCCGCCCACGATGGGGCCGACCGCCGTGCCCGCGGAAGCCGTGGCGCCCCAGATGCCGACGGCGAGGCTGCGCTCGCGCGGGTCGTGGAAGAGGTTGCGGATCAGTGCGAGGGTGGCGGGCATCAGCGTCGCACCCGCGACACCGAGGAGCGCCCGCGCCATGATCATGAGTTCCGGTGTCGTCGCATAGGCGTTGAGCACGGATATGGCGCCGAACGCCGTGGCACCGACGAGCAGGATCCGCTTGCGGCCGATGCGGTCTCCGAGGCTGCCCATGGAGACCAGCAGACCGGCGATGACGAAGGAGTAGACGTCACCGATCCACAGCAGCTGGGTGCCGGAGGGGTTGAGGTCTTCGCTGATGTAGGGGGTCGCCAGGCCGAGGACGGTGGCGTCGACGGCCACCAGCAGCACAGCCAGGACGAGGACGGAGAGCGCGAGCCAGCGGCCCGGGCGCTTCTCCACCTCCGCCGTACGAGCCGGCTGCAGGGTGCTGGTCATGATTCCTCTCTCCGTGGTGTGTCCGTGCGTCGTACACCGCCGAGCAGCAGCTCGGCGATCATGTGGGTGAAGTCCTTGGCGGCCACCCGGCCCTCCGCCACCGCCCAGGCGCCGGAGGCCAGCAGGCCGTACAGCGCCTCGGTGAGCCAGGCCGGGGTGAGGTCGATGCGGAACTCGCCGCTCTCCTGGCCGCGCCGGAACAGGGCCGTGAGCCGTTCGTCGATGCGGGCCCAGCCACGGTTCTGCTGCTCGCCCTCGAACAGCTGGTTCTCCGTGTAGAGGAAGGCGAGCAGGCCGGCCGAGGGTTCGAACGCCCGGATCAGGCGCCGTACGGCCTCGCCGGCCGGGCCCTCGTCCAGACGGGCCGTGTCCAGGGCCGCCTCGCACTCCGCGATGCCGAGCGCCTCGAGCGCCCGTACGAGCGCGTCGCGCCCGGCGAAGTGGCGGTGCAGCGTGGCCCGGCTGATCCCGGCGTTCTTGGCGACCTCGTCCATGGTCGCCGTGGATTTGCGGGTCAGCAGGGCGGCTGCGCTGCGCAGCACGTGGTCACGATCCAGAGCCATGAGACAAGCATAGCCCAGATGAGACGCCATTGTCTCACAATAGGCACGCGTGACTCATCGGCGCTGGTCGGAGTGGGTGATCCGTCAGTGCCAGGGCAGCTGTCCGCGCCGCTCCCAGTAGGTGTGCGGGTCCTCGACCAGCGTGGCGAGACGGGTCAGCTGGTCCACGTCCAGGTCGACGACGGCCGCGTGGAGATTGGAGGCGAGCTGGGTGACGGTCGCGGCGCCGGAGAGAACGACACCCGCCCACGGTTGGCGCAAGATCACGGCGAGAGCGACGGCGTCGCAGCCGAGGGAGGTCTCCTCGGCCACGGCCTTCAACACGTCCGGGGCGTGCGGCGCGGCCAGTCGGCCGTTGGCCATGCCCTCCTTGACGATCACGGTCAGTCCGGCGTCGTGCGCCTCGGCGAGTGCGGGTCCTGCCGAGGTCTCCAGGGCGTTGTACGTCGACTGGACGGTACGGAAGAGGGGCTCGCCGTCGACCGTCACCTGCAGGGCGGCACGGATCGCCTCGGCCTGGGCGGGGCCGCTGGTGGAGAAGCCGATGGTGAGGCCCTCGGCGGCGGCCTCGGCGAGCCTCGCGTGGAGTTCCTTGTCGGTCAGGGCGGGGCTGTCCGGGGTCACCGAGTGGATCTGGTAGAGGTCGAGCCGGTCGCCGAGCAGCGCGTCGGTCTCGGCCCGCTGTCGCTCGTACGTCGCCGGGCTGTGGTCCTTCACCTCGTGCTGTTCGGCGTCCGTGGACCAGCCGGCGGTGTAGGTGTAGCCCCACTTGCTGCCGACGATCACGTCGCCGATGTCCGGGCGGACGTTCAGCCAGTCGGCGAGGAACTCCTCGGAGCGGCCGTAGGAGCGGGCGACGTCGAAGTAGCGCACGCCCTGGGCGTAGGCGGCGTCGAGGAGTTCATGGGTGCGTTCGCGCAGGGCATCGACACTGCGGTCCGCTCCGAGGTCCGTGTCGCGGCCGAGGTTGATGTAGCCGGGGCGGCCGACGGCGGCGAGACCGAGTCCGATGTGGCAGGTCGGCGTCGTGGCATGCGCGAGACGGGCGAAGGGCATCGCGGGCTCCGTTCGGTCGGCTCCGGTGAGGCTTCGACCAACGTAACCCGCGATGACCGTTGATTCGCCGTTCAGCTCGGGAGTTGCGGTGCGTCGGCGGGTGCGGCTGCGTGGTGGCGGTTCGCGCCGTTGCCCGCGCCCCCTTGGGGGCGCGGGCAACGGGGGCGCCGGATCAGCTCCGCTTCTTGGCGTCGGCCCAGGCGTGCTGCTGCGCGAGGTCCGCCTTCACCTCGGTCAGCTGGACGGCGACCGCGCTGGGTGCCGTACCGCCGCGGCCGTTGCGGGCGGCGAGGGCGCCCGGGACGTTGAGCACGGAGCGGACCTCGGGGGTCAGATGGGTGGAGATCTTCGCGAACTGCTCGTCCGTGAGGCCGTCCAGCTCCTTGCCCTCGGCCTCGGCGACCTTCACGCACTCCCCCGCGACCTCGTGCGCCACGCGGAACGGCACGCCCTGCTTGACCAGCCACTCGGCGATGTCGGTGGCGAGCGAGAAGCCGGCCGGGGCCAGCTCCTCCATGCGCTCGCGGTGCACGGTGAGCGTGGCCATCATGCCGGTGAAGGCCGGGAGCAGAATCTCCAGCTGGTCGATGGAGTCGAAGACCGGCTCCTTGTCCTCCTGGAGGTCGCGGTTGTACGCGAGCGGGAGGGCCTTGAGGGTCGCCATCAGGCCGGTCAGGTTGCCGATGAGGCGGCCGCTCTTGCCACGCGCCAGCTCCGCGATGTCCGGGTTCTTCTTCTGCGGCATGATCGACGAGCCCGTGGAGAACGCGTCGTGCAGGGTCACGAAGGAGAACTCCTTCGTGTTCCAGATGATGACCTCCTCGGCGATCCGGGACAGGTTCACGCCGATCATCGCGGTGATGAAGACGAACTCCGCGACGAAGTCACGGGAGGCCGTGCCGTCGATGGAGTTGCCGACGCTGCCGTGCTCGAAGCCGAGGTCCTCGGCGACCGCCTCCGGGTCCAGGCCGAGGCTGCTGCCCGCCAGGGCGCCCGAGCCGTACGGCGACACGGCCGTCCGCTCGTCCCACTGGCGCAGGCGCTCGGCGTCCCGTGACAGGGACTGCACATGCGCGAGCACGTGGTGGGCGAAGAGGACCGGCTGGGCGTGCTGGAGGTGGGTGCGGCCGGGCATCGCCACGTCCGGGTGGGCCTCGGCGAGGCCGATCAGCGCGTCCTGGAGGTCGGCGATCAGGCCGCCGATGGTGCGGGCGTGGTCGCGCAGACACATGCGGAAGAGGGTCGCGACCTGGTCGTTGCGGGAGCGGCCCGCACGGAGCTTGCCGCCGAGGTCGGGGCCGAGGCGCTCCAGCAGGCCGCGCTCCAGAGCGGTGTGGACGTCCTCGTCGGCGATCGTGCCCACGAAGGAGCCGTTCGCCACGTCGGCTTCCAGCTGGTCGAGCCCGGCGATCATACGCGTCAGCTCGTCCTCGGTGAGCAGGCCCGCCTTGTGCAGCACGCGCGCGTGGGCACGGGAACCGGCGATGTCGTAGGGCGCGAGCCGCCAGTCGAAGTGGACGGACGCCGACAGCTTCGCCAGGGCCTCGGCGGGACCGTCGGCGAAACGGGCGCCCCAGAGCCGGACATCACCGCTGTTGCTGCTCACTTGCGTTGCTCCTCGGAAAGATGGCTGTGTGCGACCGCCTCCCCACCTTTCCAGGCGAGGAGGCGGCTGTCAGGCCGGTGCGTGTGAGGTGACCCGCGCGGGTTACGCGAGATCCCGCTTGGCGGCGATCTTCGACGACAGGCTGTAGATGTCGATGAAGCCCTTGGCCGCCGCCTGGTCGAAGGTGTCGCCGGTGTCGTAGGTGGCGAGGTTGAAGTCGTACAGGGACGACTGGGAGCGCCGGCCGGTGACGACCGCGCGGCCGCCGTGCAGGGTCATCCGGATGTCGCCGCAGACGTGCTGGTTGGCCTCGTTGATGAAGCCGTCCAGCGCGCGCTTGAGCGGGGAGAACCACTGGCCGTCGTAGACCAGTTCGCCCCAGCGCTGCTCGACCTGCCGCTTGTAGCGGGCCAGCTCGCGCTCGACGGTGACGCTCTCCAGTTCCTGGTGGGCGGTGATCAGGGCGATCGCGCCCGGAGCCTCGTACACCTCGCGGGACTTGATGCCCACCAGCCGGTCCTCGACCATGTCGATCCGGCCGATGCCCTGGGCGCCGGCGCGCTCGTTGAGCTGCTGGATCGCCTGCAGGACGGTGACGGGCTTGCCGTCGATGGCGACCGGGACGCCGCCCTCGAAGCTGATGATCACCTCGTCGGCGTCGCGCGGGGTGGCCGGGTTGGAGGTGTATTCGTAGATGTCCTCGATCGGGCCGTTCCAGATGTCCTCCAGGAAGCCCGTCTCGACGGCACGCCCGAAGACGTTCTGGTCGATGGAGTACGGAGACTTCTTGGTGGTGGCGATCGGAAGCTGCTTCTCCTCGCAGAAGGCGATCGCCTTGTCCCGGGTCATCGCGTAGTCACGGACCGGCGCGATGCACTTGAGACCGGGGGCGAGGGCGACGATCCCGGCCTCGAAGCGGACCTGGTCGTTGCCCTTGCCGGTGCAGCCGTGGGCGACCGTGGTGGCACCGTGCTTCTGGGCGGCGGCGACGAGGTGCTTGACGATCGTCGGCCGGGAGAGGGCGGAGACCAGCGGATAGCGGTCCATGTAGAGCGCGTTGGCCTTGATCGCCGGGAGGCAGTACTCGTCGGCGAACTCGTCCTTGGCATCGGCGACCTCGGCCTCGACCGCACCGCACGCGAGGGCACGCTTGCGGATGACGTCCAGGTCCTCGCCGCCCTGGCCGACGTCGACCGCGACAGCGATGACCTCGGCGCCCGTCTCCTCGGCGATCCAGCCGATGGCGACGGAGGTGTCCAGACCGCCCGAATAGGCGAGTACGACGCGCTCGGTCACGGCAATCTCCTCACGTGCATTCGCTGATATGCATGAGTATGCAGAACTCTGCATGATTCGTCAATCGACCTCCCGCAAGGCGGGGAGTCGTGCAGGGGCCGAGCCCCGGCACGATCACCTGCCCGGACGTCGCCGCCCAGCTGCCCACGGTCCCCGCCTCTGCGCAGGCCGAGGTCGACCGCAACCTCACCCTGCTCCGGACACAGATCCAGGAGGCCACCACCAGACCGGCCGGCACCGTCGGCCAGGTCGGCCCGGACTTCGTCGACAACGCCATCCTCGGCCCGCTCAAGGACAAGCGCGTCCCGACCACCGACCGCGTCGCCCTCGGCCGCACCTCCGCCAGGCCGGCCGGCCTGGACTCGCCGGCCGCCTGCACACTCACCAGGTGAGGTGACAGGCAGCCGTGGCCGCCCCGCAGGAGACGCCGGCCGGGGCGGCCGCGGTGGGTCCGGCCCGGCGGATCCGAGAATTCCTTAGACGGGCAAACGAGTTTCGTCGATAATCGTTAGACATGGGAAAGACCTATGAACGCATAGACGGCAGGCTCCGAACGTTCATCGAGGAGCAGCCCCTCTTCTTCACCGCGACCGCGCCCCTGTCGGGCGACGGCACGGTCAACCTCTCCCCCAAGGGGCTCAAGGGCTCCTTCGTGGTGCTGGACGAGCTCACCGTGGCCTACCTCGACTTCGCCGGCTCCAACGCGGAGACCATCGCCCACCTGCGGGAGAACGGCCGTATCACTCTCATGTGGTGCGCCTTCCAGGGCCCGCCGAACATCGTGCGTGTCCACGGCCGGGGCGAGCCCGTCTTCCGCGACGACCCGCACTTCAAGGAGCTGCTCGGCCACTTCCCGGACATCGACCCGAGCGCACACGGGCTGCGCGCGGTCATCGTCGTGCATGCCGAACTGGTGCGGGACAGTTGCGGCTACGCCGTCCCCCACATGGCCTACGAGGAGGACCGCGACCTGCACGGCAAGCGCTTCGCGCGCGAGGACGACACCTCGCTCAGCGCCTACTTCACGAAGAAGGCGCACATCGCGACGAGCCTGGATGGCCTACCCGGGCTGCCGTTGCCGCTCCCGCCCTCTAGCGTCTGAGTCATGCGCCCCGGTGTCGTCGTCGCCCTCGTGTCCGCGTCCGTCTGCGTGCTCGGTCTCGCGCCCGGCCCCGAGCCGGAGCCGCTGCCGTTGCCCGCCCGGATGGCGGACACCGGTGGCGGCACCCAGCTGATCACGGCTCAGGCACCGCGCACCGACTCCACGTCCGGCACCGTCACCTGGTGGGACCTGCGGGACGGACAGTGGGTGCAGGCCGGGTCCGCACCGGCGCGGTTCGGGTCGAAGGGACTGGTGGAGGGGGATACGCGGAAGCAGGGGACGAACACGACACCGACCGGGCTCTACGGCCTTCCGTTCGCCTTCGGGATCAAGGCGGCGCCGAGCGGCACACGCGCCGAGTACCGGGCGGTGAAGCAGAGTTCCTGGTGGTGCCAGGACAACGACTCCACGTCCTACAACCGTTGGGTGGACCCGCTTCCGGCCGACTGCCGTGCGGCGGAGTCCGAGCAGCTGAGCACCTACACGACGCAGTACACCTACGCGTTCGTCATCGGGTTCAACTATGACCGGCCGGTGCTGGGGCGGGGCGCCGGGATCTTCCTGCACGTGAACGGGAGTGGTGCGACCGCCGGTTGCGTGTCCGTGCCGGAGGACGCGATGCAGCGGGTTCTGCAGTGGGCGGATCCCGGGAAGAAGCCGCACATCGCCGTCGGCACGGTGGACGGGGCCACGGACATCACTCGGTACTGATCCCGCCCGGGGCAGCCGTACGAGAACGGCGTCGCCCCCGGCCCGGGGCCACACGGGCCGGTGACGGTTACCGCCAGTCACTCCAGTCCCCTCCCGACTCGGCAGGCCTCTGAACACTCAGCGCGCGCGGCACGTATCTGTGGGCCAAGGGTCAAGTCCCCACGGAGGAACCGTGACCACCACGCTCGCAGGCGGACGTGCCGCCCGCCGCCAGACGATGCGCCGCATCCGCCCGCGCCGCTCCCCGGCCGTCCCGCTGCTGCTCGCGGTCTGGGCGGGCGCGGTGGCCGTGCTGTGGCTCTGGTGGCACAACACGCCTTCCATCGCCGACGACAACAGCAGGATCCTGAACGCGGGCCGGATCACCGGCCTGCTGGCCGGCTACCTCATGGCACTGGTCGTGCTCCAGATGGCGCGCGTACCTGCGCTGGAACGGCGCGTCGGCTCCGACCGGGTGGCACGCTGGCACGCGATGAGCGGCCGTTACACGCTCTGCCTGATCGTCGCGCACGTCTTCCTCACCATGTGGGGGTACGCGCTCCAGGCGGGCAAGTCCCTCGGCGACATCGTCCAGCAGACCATCGACTCCATCAATCAGCTGCCGGACATGGGCAAGGCCGCCATCGGCACGGGCCTGTTCGTGCTCATCGGCCTGACGTCGATCGGCGGGATCCGCCGCCGGCTGCCGTACGACACCTGGTACCACGTCCACCTGCTCACCTACGCCGCGGTGTTCCTGACGTTCTGGCACCAGATCACCACCGGCAACGACTTCGCCGTCGAGCCGTCCGCCAAGACCTTCTGGTACCTGCTGTACGGCACGGTCACCGCGCTCGTGCTCTGGTACCGGATCCTCACCCCGGTCCGGCTGAACCTCCGTCACCGCATGCGGGTGGAAGCGGTGATCGAGGAGACACCGGGCATCGTGTCGGTGCTGATCGGCGGGCGGAAGCTGCACCGGATGGGCGCGGAGGCGGGCCAGTTCTTCCGCTGGCGGTTCCTGGCGCCCGGGATGCGGTACAGCTCGCACCCGTACTCGCTGTCGGCGGCGCCCCGCCCCGACATGCTGCGGATCACGGTGAAGGCGATCGGCGACCACAGCACCCGGCTGCGCGAGCTGACGCCCGGCACCCGGGTGTGGGCGGAGGGCCCGTACGGCGCGCTCACCGCCCAGCGGCGCAGCAAGGGCAAGGTGCTGCTGGTCGCGGGCGGGGTCGGCATCACGCCGATGCGGGCGCTGTTCGAGACGCTGCCCGGGGCGTCCGGTGACATCACCCTGCTCTACCGGGCCAACACCACCCAGGACCTGGCGCTGTGGGACGAGCTGGCCGCGATCGCCAAGGAGCGGGGCGCCCGGCTGATGTACGCGGTCAACAGCCCCGACGGCGAGCGGCCGGACATCTCGGCGGAGAACCTCCAGCGGAAGATCCCTGACATCGATCACCACGATGTCTTCATGTGCGGCCCGCCCGGGTTCGCGCAGTCGGTGTTCGAGGCACTGCGCGGCGCGGGGGTCCCCGCGCGCCGTATCCACCACGAGTCGTTCGAGATGTGAGCGGGAGCTGCGAAGCGATGAGGAAGAGCCACCCCATTCGGCGCGTCGTGCTGGCCACCGCGGCCACCGTGTCCGGTGTCGTGCTGCTGCTGTCGCTGAAGCCCGCCTCGGGCCCGGCCGCCGCGTCGGCGGCCGGCGCGGCCCCGCAGCAGACGGCGGCGGGCCAGGAGTCGCCCCAGGGCGGTCAGCAGGGCGGAGCCGGGGCCGGCACGGTGACCGGTGACGCGACGCAGACCCAGTACGGAACCGTGCAGGTACGGCTGACCGTCGCAGGCGGCAAGATCACCAAGGCGGAGGCGGTGCAGGCGCCCAAGGGCGGGGTCAGCGACCAGAAGACCGCGCTCGCCGTGCCCAAGCTCAACCAGGCGGCCGTGACGGCGCAGAGTGCACAGATCGACGCGGTGTCCGGAGCGACGTACACGAGCACGGGATACCGGAAGTCGCTGCAGTCGGCGCTGGACAAGATGAAGGCGACCTCGTCCGGCACGTCCGGCACCTCCGGTTCGTCGGGGGCGTCGGGCTCGTCCTCCGGCTCGTCAGCGGCACAGGCCCGTACGGTCACCGGCAAGGTCTCCCAGACGCAGTACGGCCCGGTGCAGGTGCGGATCACGGTCGCCGACGGCAAGATCACCAAGGCGGAGGCGGTGCAGGCGCCCAAGGGCGGGGTCAGCGACCAGAAGACCGCGCTCGCCGTGCCCAAGCTCAACCAGGCGGCCGTGACGGCCGGGAGCGCGGACATCGACGCGGTCTCCGGGGCGACCTACACCAGCACCGGGTACAAGCAGTCGCTGCAGTCGGCGCTGGACCAGGCCGGTGGCTGACGCGGTGGCCGAGCCGGCTGAAGCTCCCGCCGCGGTGCGTCATGCGGAGGAGGTCATGGGGACGGTCTTCTCCTTCGACGTCCGTGGCGGGGAACCCCGTGCGGTAAGGCAGGCACTGGAGGAGGCGGTCGCGGGCCTGCACCGGGCCGACGCGCTCTTCTCCACCTACCGCGAGGACAGCGAGGTGTCGCGCCTGGCCCGCGGTGAGCTGAACCTGGCGCGGTGCGCTCCCGAGATGGCCGAGGTGCTGGAACTGGCGGCCGAGGCCGAGCGGGTGAGCGAGGGGTGGTTCAGCACCCGGTACCGGGGTTCGCTGGACCCGACCGGGATCGTGAAGGGCTGGTCCACCGAGCGTGCGGCGCGGTCGATCGCGGCGGTGGACGGGGTGCGCGGGGTCAGTGTGAACGGGGGCGGTGACGTCCAGCTGCTGGGCACCCCCGAGCCGCACCGGCCCTGGCGGGTGGGCGTGTCCGACCCGTTGCGGCCGGGCGGCCTGGCGGCGGTGATCTCGGCCGCCGGGGTGGACGAGCTGTCGGTGGCGACCTCCGGAACGGCCGAGCGGGGCGCGCACATCGTGGATCCGCGTACAGGCAGGTCGCCGGTCACGGACCTGGTGTCGGTGACGGTCGTGGGCCCCCGTCTGACGTGGGTGGACTGCTGGGCCACGGCGGCGTTCGCGATGGGTTCGCGGGCCGGGCTGGCGTGGCTGGAGTCACTGCCGGACGTCGAGGCGCTGCTGATCACGGCGGGGGACGAGGTGCGGTGCACCGGGGGGCTTGCGGCCCGGCTGGGCTGAGAGCACGGCTCAGGGGCTGAAGCACGGCCCAAGGGCTGAGAGCACGGTCCGAAGACCGAGCGATTCATCCCCTTTGCTCCAGAAAGCCATCCATTTGCCGCCCTGAGACGTACCCCGTGTGCAGCAAGTTTCAGGAGGAACGCATGGCTATCTTCAGCAGCCTGATGCCGGCCAACCACCGGGACCACGGGCGGGACACCTCACGCGACGACGGCTCAGGGCACGGGCACCGGCACAACCACCGGCACGACCACGGCCACGGCAACCGTCACGGCCACGGCAACCACCACGGAAACGGTCACGGCAACGGTCACGGCAACGGCCACAACGGTTACTGACCGCACCACGAAGGCCGAGCGGACCGGAGACCGGAGGAACCGGTCCGCTTCGCCGCCGGTCCACAAGGAACACATGCCATGGCGCATGTACTGGGGCGTCTGCTGTCGGTGGGCGGAACCTCCGATGCCGTGATCGCGGCCGCGCCCCCGGTCGCTCCGCGCGAGGTGTTCCGCCGCTTCTGGCCCTATACCCGCGGCGGCCGCCGCTGGTTCGTCCCCGTCGTCCTCTTCAGCCTGCTGGGCCCCGCACTCGACGCCGGGGAGATCTGGCTCTTCAAGATCGTGGTGGACGATGTCCTCGTCCCCCGTGATCTCGGACCACTGCTGTGGATCGCGCCGACCTATCTGGGGTTGATCATCGGTTCCGGCGTGCTGGGGTTCGCCGACGATGTGACGTCCACCTGGGTCGGCGAACGCTTCCTGCTCACTCTTCGCTCCGACGTCTTCCGGCACGTCCAAGGGCTGTCGCTCGGTTTCTTCGAACGCCGGCGGCTCGGGGACGTGCTGGCGCGGGTCACGGGCGATGTCGACGCGGTCGAGACGTTCCTGCTCTCCGGGGTGGCGGACGCCCTCTACTACGTGATCAGCCTGGGCGTCTACCTCGGCCTGCTGTTCTATCTGCAGTGGGATCTCACCCTCCTCGCCCTCGTCATCGTGCCGCTGTTCTGGGGCGCGGCCCGGCACTTCTCACGGCTGGTCAAGGAGGCGTCGCGGGAGCGCAGGCGCCGTAGCGGCTCGATCAGCGCGATCGCCGAGGAGTCGCTGGGCAACGTGGCACTGGTGCAGGCGTACAACCGGCAGCGGTGGGAGGAGCGCCGGTTCGAGCGGGAGAACCTCGGCAGGTTCCGGGCGGCGATGGCCTCGGCGCGGATCAGTGGCGTCTACGGGCCCGTCGTCGAGATCATCGAGGTGGCCGGCGGCCTCGCGGTCATGGGTCTGGGCACCTGGAAGCTGGCCCAGGGGCAGCTCACGCTGGGCGGGCTGCTGGTCTTCCTGGCGCTGATCGGCAAGCTCTACAGCCCGGTGCGCTCCCTGACCGGGCTCGGCACCACCTTCTACGCGGCGTCCGCCTCGGCCGAGCGGATCATCGAGCTGCTGGACCAGCGACCGCAGGTCGCCGAGGCCCCGGGCGCCCGGCCCATCGCCCGCGTACGGGGCCATGTGGAGTTCGACGGCGTCTGGTTCCGCTATCCCGGAATCTCGTCCTGGGCGCTCGCCGGCGTCTCGTTCCATGTCGCACCGGGCGAGACACTGGCCCTGGTCGGGGCCAGCGGGGCCGGCAAGTCGACGGTCGCGAAACTCCAGTTGCGCTTCTACGACCCCGACCGGGGAGCGGTCCGCCTGGATGGAATCGACCTGCGGGAGCTGCGTCTGTCCGACGTCCGCGAGAACGTCGCGGTGGTCCTGCAGGAGACGCTCGCCTTCCACGGCAGCGTACGGGACAACATCGCCTACGGCCGGCCGGACGCGACGGAGGCGCAGATCGTCGCGGCGGCACGCGCCGCGGACGCGCACGAGTTCATCGAGCTGCTCCCGGACGGCTACGACACGATGGTCGGCCAGCGCGGCCGTACGCTCTCCGGCGGCCAGTGCCAACGCCTGGCGATCGCCCGCGCGATGATCAGGGACGCGCCCGTGCTCCTCCTGGACGAGCCGACCACCGGGCTCGACGTCCGGTCGGGCCGGCGGATCATGGACCCGCTGCGCCGGCTCATGGCCGGGCGGGCCACCATCGTCATCTCCCACAATCTGCTGACCGTCCGCGACGCCACCCGCATCGTGGTGCTCGACCGCGGCAGGGTCGTCGAGCACGGCGCCCACGACGAGCTGCTCGGGCACGACGGGGCCTACGCCCGCCTGTACCGGCTGAACGCCCTGACCGGATCCGCGCCCCCGGGGAAGGTGCTGTCGTGAACGGCCCCACGGGACCGGGTGCGTGCCCGGTCCCGCCCCTGGCACCGGGCACGCACCCGGTCCCGGGCTACGAGGTGCTGGCGCACCTGACGCGCACCGGCTGGCTCGACGTGTACGACGCCTGGAGCGAGGAGCGCTCGTGCCGCTGCGTGCTCAAGGTGATGCGTCCCGACCGCCGGGGCGAGGAGCGGCTGGGCGAGCGGCTGTTGCGGGAGGGGAGGTGGCTGCGGGACTTCACCCATCCCCATCTGGTCCGCGCCTACGAGACCTTCGAGTCGCCCGAGCCGCTCGTCGTCCTGGAGACGCTGACCGGTGAGACGCTGTCCCACCTCGTGCACCGGTTGCGGCGCCGGCCGGCCGCTGCCGATGTGGCGCTCCTCGGGGTGCAGCTGTGTTCCGCGGTCCACTACCTCCACGGTCGGGGCCTGCTGCACCTGGACGTCAAGCCGTCCAACGTGGTGGTGGACTGCGCTCATGCGAAGGTGCTGGACCTGAGCGTCGCGCGGCCGCCCGGGCCGGCCCCGTCCGGGCTGGGAACGCTCGGCTATCTCGCTCCGGAGCAGGCCCGCGGCGGGCGGCTCACGGCCGCGGCCGATGTGTGGGGCATCGGCATCACCTTGTTCGAAGTCGCCAGCGGTGACGTGCCGTTCGGCCGCGGCGCGACCTTCGACCACGGCGGGACCATGGACGAGACCTGTACCGGGGACGAGTGCGGCGGATGCGGGGAGGAACGGTATCCGCAGCTGGAGAGGGCCGCCCCGCCGGTCCTGTCCCGCCGTCGTCTGCCCGCTGCCCTCGCCGCCGCCGTCGACGGCTGCCTCCGGGCCGATCCGGCGTCCCGGCCCACGGTCGCCGAGCTGGCAGCCGCCCTCCGGGCGACGCCGGACCACTCCTGAAGCCGCCGGGCGACGCCGGACCACGGCCCCGGCAGGTGCCGGCTTCAGGTCTCCGCCGGGGTCTGGACGTGGCCGATCTGCAGCTCGGCCGTGGCGAGGACGGTGCCGTCCGGGGTGGTCACACGGGCGCCGGAGAGGGCCGCGGGGTCGACGGTGGCCTCCGCTCCCCAGTTGCCGTGTCCGTCGCGCAGGGCGAAGTCGCCGACGCGGACGGACGTACCGTCCGCATGCTCCAGGAGACAGGTGACCTTGCCGGTGTACGTGGCGTCGGGACCGACGAGATCGACGGTCATGAAGAACCAGCCGGGGGTTCCGGGGTGGGCGTAGACCTCGCCGACCTCCGGCCCGGCCCCCTGGGGCGAAGTCAGGTCTCCGACCAGCACGGGCTCGCTCTCGACAGCGGGCGGAGCCGAGGCGGTGATCTGCTCGACGGCGGTGCCGATCCCCCAGCCGGCGAGGCCGCAGGCGACCGCGGCGGCGGCCGCGACGGACGCCAGCCGCAGCCGGGCCCGGCGGGCCCGGCCACCCAAGCCGTGGTGCGCGGGGGCGGACGCGCGCGCGTTCGAACGCCCCTCGTGCGCCGCGGCGTCCTGGGCCAGCCTGCGCGCCGCCCGGGTCTCGAACCCGGCCGGCGGCTCGGCGAACGGCAGCAGGCCGATCAGCCGGTCACCGGCGAGGGTCAGATTCTCGACGTACTCCCGGCAGTCCGCGCACCGCTCCAGATGCTCGACCGCCTCGGCCCGCTCCCGCCCGAAGAGCACGCCGAGCGCCAGCTCGGCAGCGTTCTCCCGCAGCTTCTCGCAGGTCACGTCACTGGCCATGGTCGCCTCGCTTCGGAGACGTGAGCGTGTTCCGCAGCTTCGCCATCGCGGTTCTGATCCGCGTCTTGGCGGTGCCCAGCGGGATCTTCTCCCAGTCGGCGATCTGCTGAGCCGTCATTCCGTAGATGCCCGCCATCACCAGGGCACGACCCTGTTCCCGCGGCAGTTCCGCCACGGCGGCCCGCAGCCGGGACGAGGCCTCGTCGGCCAGCGCCCACTCTTCGGGCGTCTCACTGACCACATCGAGGAGCGCGTCGAGGTCCTGCGGCGCCACCGGCTCGCTCCGGCGGGCCCGGAGGGCGTCGACGGCGAGGTTGTGGGCGATGGTCGTCAGCCAGGTCGCCACCGAGCCGCGGCGCGGGTCGTAGATCTGGGCATGACGCCACGCGCGCTCGAAGGTCTGCTGGGCGATGTCCTCGGCGAGCTGCGGGTCCCCGGTGACGGCGATGGCGACACCGAAGACCATGTGCTGGAACCTCCGTACGAACGTGGTGGCGAGCTCCGGGTCGCCGGTGGCCAGCCCGGACAGCAGAGCCTCGTCCGGGAGTCGGCCCACCGGGAACCGAATCCCCTGCATATCTCCATATACGGTCCGCCCCCGCCAGGAGATTGCCCGGCCACCGCGGCGGAAGATCACATTCCCATTCTCCGCCCGTCCCCCTGGCTCCGCCCGTCAGTGACCGTTCTGGGCCAGCCGCAGCAGATGATCCGCCAGGGCCTGTCCCCCGGTGGGTTCCCGGCTGATCAGCAGCAGGGTGTCGTCACCCGCGATCGTGCCCAGGATGTCGTGCAGTTCGGCCTGGTCGATCGCCGAGGCGAGGAACTGGGCAGCGCCCGGAGGAGTGCGCAGGACCACGAGATTGGCGGAGGCCTCCGCGGAGATCAGCAGCTCCTGGGACAGGCGCCGCATCCGCTCCTCCTTCGCCGATTCCCCCAGCGGGGCGCGAGGCGTGCGGAAGCCGCCCTCGCTGGGCACCGCATAGATGAGGTCGCCGTCGTTGTTGCGGATCTTGACCGCGTTCAGCTCGTCGAGGTCCCGCGACAGCGTCGCCTGGGTGACGCTCAGCCCGTCGTCGGCGAGCAGCTTCGCCAGCTGGCTCTGCGACCGCACCGGCTGCCGGTTGAGGATGTCCACGATCCGGCGGTGCCGAGCGGTGCGGGTCTGCGGCACGGCGGGCCCGGCGCCCGCCGCCTGCTCGTGGTCCTGCGCCTGGCTCATCGTCGTCTCATTCTTCGGATCGTCCGTCCCCATTCACTGGGTTCGCTGCCTCGAGGATGCCGGGCAGCGCCCGGAGGAAGGCGCCTGTCTCGTCGTCGCGGAGGTTCAGCGGCGGCATGAGCCGTACGACGTCGGGAGCGGGCGCGTTCACCAGGAACCCGGCCTCCTGGGCCGCCTGCTGCACCTGCGGTGCGAGCGGCCCGGTGAGCACGATACCCAGCAGGAGGCCCGCACCCCGGACATAATCGATCAACGGGTGGCCGAGCGCCTCGATTCCGTCGCGCAGCGCGCCGCTCTGCCGCTTCACGTTCTCCAGCAGGCCCTCGTCCGCGATCGTGTCGAGAACGGCGAGCCCGGCGGCGCAGGCGACCGGGTTGCCGCCGAAGGTCGAACCGTGCTGGCCGGGCCGGAGCAGCTCGGCGGCTCGTCCGAAGGCCACGGTGGCGCCGAGCGGCAGCCCGCCGCCGAGCCCCTTGGCGAGTGTGACGACGTCGGGCAGGACACCCTCGTGGGCCTGGTACTCGAACCAGTTCCCGGTACGGCCGACACCCGTCTGCACCTCGTCCAGGACGAGCAGCGCCCCGGTGGCGGCGGTGATCGCGCGGGCGGCCTTGAGATAGCCGGCCGGGGGCACCACGACCCCGTTCTCGCCCTGGATCGGCTCGATGATGACGAGGGCCGTCTCCTCGGTGACCGCGGCGGCCAGCGCCTGGGCGTCGCCGTAGGGGACATGGGTGACGTCGCCGGGCAGGGGCAGGAAGGGTGCCTGCTTGGCGGGCTGGCCGGTGAGCGCGAGGGCGCCCATGGTCCGGCCGTGGAAGCCGCCCGTGGTCGCCACCATGTGGCGGCGCCCGGTCAGCCGGCCGATCTTGAGGGCGCCCTCGTTGGCCTCGGCGCCGGAGTTGCAGAGGTAGACCCTGCCGTCCCGGCCGAAGCGGTGGAGCAGCCGCTCGGCGAGCGCCACCGCGGGCTCGGCGATGAACAGGTTCGAGACGTGCCCGAGGGAGGCGATCTGCCCGCTCACGGCCTCGACGACGGCCGGGTGGGCGTGGCCGAGCGCGTTGACGGCGATGCCCCCGACGAAGTCCAGGTACTGGTTGCCGTCGGCATCCCAGAGCCGGGTGCCCTCGCCGCGTACGAGGGGCAGTCGCGGGGTGCCGTAGTTGTTCATGATCGCGCCCTGCCACCGCGCGGTCAGTTCTGCGTTGGTCGCGTCACCCGTCATGACTGCTCCCCCTCGGCTTCGTCGGGCACGACCATCGTGCCGATGCCCTCGTCGGTGAAGATCTCCAGCAGGATCGAGTGCTGGACCCGGCCGTCGATGACCCGGGCGGTGGTGACGCCGTTGCGCACGGCGTGCAGGCAGCCCTCCATCTTCGGCACCATGCCGGAGGACAGTTCCGGCAGGAGTTTCTCCAGTTGGGCGGCGGTGAGGCGGCTGATCACCTCGTCGCTGTGCGGCCAGTCCTCGTAGAGGCCCTCGACGTCCGTGAGGACCATGAGGGTTTCGGCGCCCAGTGCCGCAGCGAGTGCCGCAGCCGCCGTATCAGCATTGACGTTGTAGACATGCCCGTCGTCCTGGGATCGGGCGATCGACGACACGACCGGGATGCGGCCGTCGGCCAGCAGGGCCCCGATCGCGCCGGTGTCGATCGCGGTGATCTCGCCGACCCGCCCGATGTCGACCAGTTCGCCGTCGATCTCGGGCTGGTGCTTGATGGCGGTGATGGTGTGGGCGTCCTCGCCCGTCAGGCCCACGGCGAGCGGGCCGTGCTGGTTGAGCAGACCGACCAGTTCGCGCTGCACCTGCCCGGCCAGCACCATGCGTACGACGTCCATGGCGTCCTCGGTGGTGACCCTGAGGCCCGCCTTGAACTCGCTGACGATGCCGTGCCGGTCGAGCGCGGCGCTGATCTGCGGGCCGCCGCCGTGCACCACGACCGGCTTGAGGCCGGCGTGCCGCAGGAAGACGACGTCCTGGGCGAAGGCGGCCTTCAGCTCCTCGTTCACCATGGCGTTGCCGCCGAACTTGATGACGACGGTCTTGCCGTGGTGCCGGGTCAGCCAGGGCAGCGCCTCGATGAGGATCTGGGCCTTCGGCAGGGCTGTGTGCTTGCGCGTGGTTCCGGTGTTCATGAGGAGTAGGCGCTGTTCTCGTGGACGTAGTCGGCGGTGAGGTCGTTGGTCCAGATGGTGGCGGTCTCGGAGCCGGCCGCGAGGTCGGCGACGATGTGCACCTCGCGGTAGCGCATGTCGACCAGCTCGCGGTCCTCGCCGACACCGCCGTTCTTGCACACCCAGACGCCGTTGATGGCGACGTTGAGCTGGTCGGGCTCGAAGGCGGCCCTCGTGGTGCCGATGGCCGACAGGACACGGCCCCAGTTGGGGTCCTCGCCGTGGATCGCGCACTTGAGGAGGTTGTTGCGGGCGATGGAACGGCCCACCTCGACGGCGTCGTCCTCGGTCGCGGCGTTGATCACCTCGACCTTGATGTCCTTGCTGGCGCCCTCGGCGTCGCGGATCAGCTGCTGCCCGAGGTCGTCGCAGACCTGCCGTACGGCCTCGGCGAACTCGCCGCGGTCCGGGGTGATGCCGGAGGAGCCGGAGGCGAGCAGCAGCACCGTGTCGTTGGTGGACATGCAGCCGTCGGAGTCGACGCGGTCGAAGGTGACCTCGGTGGCGGCGCGCAGGGCCTTGTCCAGCACCTCGTCGTCGAGGTCGGCGTCGGTGGTGAGGACGACCAGCATGGTGGCCAGGCCCGGTGCGAGCATGCCCGCGCCCTTGGCCATGCCGCCGACGGTCCAGCCGTCCCTGGCCGCCACGGACGTCTTGTGGACGGTGTCGGTGGTCTTGATGGCGATCGCGGCCTTCTCGCCGCCGTGCTCGGAGAGCTGGGCGGCGGCCGTCTCGATGCCCGGGAGCAGCTTGTCCATGGGCAGCAGCACGCCGATGAGTCCGGTGGAACAGACAGCGATCTCGATGGCGCCCCGGCCGAGCGCCTCGGCCGCCTTCTCGGCGGTGGCGTGCGTGTCCTGGAAGCCCTTGGGGCCCGTGCAGGCGTTGGCACCGCCGGAGTTGAGGACCACGGCCGAGACCCCGCCGCTCCTGAGGACCTGCTCGGACCAGAGCACGGGCGCGGCCTTCACACGGTTGGAGGTGAAGACGCCCGCGGCGGCACGGCGCGGACCGTTGTTGACCACGAGGGCCAGGTCGGGGTTGCCGCTCTCCTTGATCCCGGCGGCGATGCCCGCCGCCGTGAATCCCTTGGCTGCCGTGACACTCACTGCATCTCCTTGTTCGCTCCGCCGCGGATGGGGGTCCCCCCGCTCGAGCGAAGCCGAGAGTGGGGGAGGCTGATGTCGCTGTCGCCCGTGCAGCGCAGCGGTGCGGCCATGGTCGTCGCCTGCGGCCCGGTGGCTGCACGTGCTCCGCCGGCTACCGCCGGGTGGTACCCCCAGCTCACGGTGCGACTCCGATCGTGGAAAGCCCGGTGGTCTCGTCGAGCCCCAGGGCGATGTTCATGCTCTGGACGGCACCGCCCGCGGTGCCCTTGGTCAGGTTGTCGATGACGCTGATCGCGATGATGCGGCCCACTGCTGCGTCGTATGCGACCTGCACCTGAACGGCGTTGGAACCGTAGACGGACGCCGTCGCGGGCCACTGGCCCTCGGGGAGCAGACGGACGAACGGCTCGTCGCCGTAGGCCTTCTCGTAGGCCGCGCGCAGGGACTCGCCGGTGACCCCTTCCCGGGCGGAGGCGCTGCAGGTGGCGAGGATGCCGCGGGGCATCGGTGCGAGGGTCGGTGTGAAGGAGACGGCGATCCGCTCCCCG
The DNA here is from genome assembly GCF_044768335.1 of Streptomyces sp. NPDC101151. Classification (NCBI taxonomy): domain Bacteria; kingdom Bacillati; phylum Actinomycetota; class Actinomycetes; order Kitasatosporales; family Streptomycetaceae; genus Streptomyces; species Streptomyces sp. NPDC101151. Next base: position 233,926 of record NZ_JBIWPP010000008.1, read on the forward strand.
GCCACGGCGCTGAGGTTCTGGATCATCTCGGGGGTGTGCCGGTGGCCGCCGCCGACGCCGTACGGCGACATGGAGCCCATGACCTCGCTGCCGAGCAGGTTCGGCTTGGGCGCCTTGCCCGCGCCGGAGGTGCCGGACGCGGCGACGATCACCGCCTCGGGCTCGGCGAGTCCGGCCGCGTAGGCCGGGAACAGGGCGAGGGAGACGGCGGTCGGGTAGCAACCGGGCACCGCGATGCGCTTGGACCCCTCCAGCGCGGCGCGGGCGCCCGGAAGTTCGGGAAGGCCGTACGGCCAGGTGCCGGCGTGGGACGAGCCGTAGAACCGCTCCCAGTCGGCCGGGTTCTTCAGCCGGAAGTCGGCGCCCATGTCGACCACGAGGACGTCCCGGCCGAGCTGCTCGGCGACGGCGGCGGACTGCCCGTGCGGCAGCGCGAGGAAGACGACGTCGTGCCCGGCCAGTGCATCGGCCGTGGTCTCGGCCAGCACCCGGTCGGCCAGCGGCAGCAGATGCGGCTGAACCGCGCCGAGCCGCCGGCCGGCGTTGGAGTTGCCGGTCAGGGCACCGATCTCGACCTCGGGGTGCGCGAGGAGCAGGCGCAGGACCTCTCCGCCCGCGTAACCACTCGCTCCGGCCACCGCCGCACGTACCGCCATGTCCGTCCTCCTCTGGATGGCATGACTATACGCAACTCTGCACTTTTATGCAATGCGTCGAGGTGCGGAGACCGCATGCCCCGGCGGCAGCGGGCTGCGGACCTTGCCGGCAGGCAGGAGCATCGCACCCGCCGTGAGCACGGCCTCGGCCTCCCGCGGCGCGAGGGCGTCCGTCACACAGGCGACGGCCCCGACCAGTTGCGGTCCGGACTGATAGGGGAAGTCCGTGCCGAACACGAGCCGGTCCGCGCCGTAGGAGTCGGCGGCCGCCCGCACGGCCGGCCGGTGACCGTGCGCCACCGTGTCGTAGTACATACGGCGGGCCGCGACCGTGGGCATCTCGGCGAGGCCGGGAGCCTCCCACGGGACGTGCTCGTCGGCGCGGGGCAACAGCATGGGCAGCGCGCCCCCGAGATGTGCGTGCACGATCCGTATGCGCGGGAAGCGCCGGGGGATCCCCTCCAGCATCAGATGCATGGCGCACACGGTGTCCTCCATGGGCGCGCCCACCATCCAGCGCATGCGGTTGGCCGCGATCAGCGGTGATCCCGCGTCCCGTCCGGCGGGATGCAGGCTCAGCACGGCCTGCCTGCGGTCCAGTTCCTCGAAGAGCGGGATGAAGGCGGGGTCGCCCAGGCTGCGCCCCAGGACCGAGGTGGTCAGGCCGACGCCGGCCAGCCCCAGCTCGTCCAGGGCCCGGGTCAGCTCTTCGAGTGCGGCGTCCATGTGGGGCAGGGGCAGCGCGGCGAAGGCGGAGAAGCGCGTGGGCCACTGTGCCACCACCTGGGCGTACAGATCGTTCGCCAGGCGCGCCGCGTGCACCGCCCGCTCCCGTTCGGGGAAACAGGGCGTCTGGGGCGAGACCGAAAGGATCTGGTGCTCGATGCCCGCGATGTCGTTCATGGTGAAACGGGCGTCTAGGTCCTCGGGGCTGTCGCCCGCTCCCATGCCGCGCTGGGTGGCGGTGTCCTCGCGCCCGTAGGACTCCAGGAGGCGGAGATAGCCCTCGCTCCACAAGTGGGCGTGCACATCCACACGCATCCCTTTCAGTGTGCGGCCCGCGTACGGCGGCTGCCAGCCGCGCCCGCACCGGGGCGACGGCGGCCCTCCCGGTCGCTCACCGGTGCATCGCGGGCTCGGGGACGGCGTCCGCCTTGGGCAGCATGATCCGGCGGGAGACGACGAAGGTCACCGGAATGGCCGCCGCCGAGGCCAGCAGCGGGGCGAAGCGGCTTCCGGCGTGCAGGACGTCGACGATCACATACACACCCGCGGTGGTGATCAGGAAATTGCTGGCATTGGTCAGCGGGAACAGCAGGAATTTCCGCCAGGTCGGCCGGGTCCGGTAGGTGAAGCGCGCGTTGAGGAAAAAGGATCCGATCATACTCAGCAGGAAAGCGAGAATATGTGCGGCCAGATAAGGAAGCCGAGTGAGAAACAGTAGGTAAAGACCATAGTACGTGGCCGTGTTCACCACACCGACCACGGCAAAGGTGGCTATCTGTCTCGACATCAAGGGATAAGGTCTTTCGTCCGTTCCACGTTGGTCGCTTTCACCAGGAAGTGCGGGCGCCCCTTCACCTCGTAGTAGATGCGGCCGGTGTACTCCCCGATGACTCCCAGCATGACCATCTGCACGCCCGCGAGGGCCGTGACGGCGGTGATGATGGTCACATACCCGGGTGTCTGGACTCCGTTGACGAGCGCGGCGCCCACGATCCACGCGGTGTACACCCCCGCGCACAGCAGCAGGCCCGTGCCGAGCCACAGGGCGGCACGCAGCGGCCGGTTGTTGAAGGACAGCAGGCCGTCGAGGCCGTAGTTGAGCAGGCCGCGGAAGGACCAGGAGCTGCGGCCGGCCTCGCGCAGCGCGTTCTCGTACTCGAAGGTGGTGCTCGGGAACCCGACCCAGGCGAACAGGCCCTTGGAGAAGCGGTTGTACTCGGTGAGGTTCAGGATCGCGTCCACCACGCGGCGCGACAGCAGGCGGAAGTCACCCACGCCGTCGACGAGTTCGACGTCGACCAGGCGGTTGATGAGCCGGTAGTACAGGCGGGCGGTGAGCGTGCGGGTGAGACGGTCACCGGTGCGCGAGCGCCTGGCGATGACCTGGTCGTAGCCCTGGTCGCGCAGCTCCACCATCCGTTTGATCAGTTCGGGCGGGTGCTGGAGGTCGGCGTCCATGACGACCACCGAGTCCCCCGAGGCGTGCCGGAAGCCCGCGAGCAGGGCCGCCTCCTTGCCGAAGTTGCGGCTGAAGGACACGTACCGCACCCGCGAGTCGCACTCGGCGAGGAGCCTGAGGACGGCGAGCGTGCGGTCCCGGCTGCCGTCGTCGACGTAGACGAACTCCATGTCGTGGCCGAGCGGCAGCAGCTCGTCGGCGATCTTCTGGACCTCCTCGTGGAAGCGCTCGAGGACGTCTTCCTCGTTGTAGCAGGGTGCGACGATCGATATCAGCATGGCGGTCCCCCAGGGGCCGGGTCAGAGGGCGGTGGGCACGCGCTCGCGCGACGGTGCGGTCGTGGGCGGTGCCGGGGCGCGTCGGCGGCGGACGGCGGTCAGGGTGCCGAGCAGGGCGAGCGTGAGCAGCGAGGCGCCCCCGACGGCCGTGCCCAGCCGCAGGCCAGGTGGGTGGAAGGTGCAGGTCAGTGAGGTCGAGGTGCCGTCAGTGCCGTTCAGGGGCACGGCGATCAGGCCGTGGTACTCCCCCGCGGGCCGTTCCGGCCCGTCGCCCGTGGCACAGCGCCAGCCGGCGATCCGGGGAGCGGCGACGACGGCCGTTCCCCTGCTGCCGGGCGGGAGTTCGGCCCGGATCGTGCCGTCGGAGACGGTCACCCGGGTGGCGCCGGTGGACCTGAACCGTTCGACCACGGTGTGCAGCCGGGCGGTGTCCAGGCAGCCGACCGCACCGTCCGGGATCATGCTCGTCTTGTCCGGCGACAGGTCGATGCGCAGTCGGCCGGAGGCCGGAACCGTGCCGAGCCGCTGCATCGGCGCGATCTTGGTGACGGGATGGTCGGACCGGAACCGTCCGGTCGGGTCCTGCGCAGTGGCACCGGCGAGCCGCGCGGTGCCCGAGAGGTGCGGTGCCCACAGGTACACCTCGCTGCCGGCCGGGCAGCGGGCCGTGACGGTCGGCTTGTGCACGGCCGTTGCGGCAGGCAGAGCGCCGATGCGCAGACCGGGCCGGTCGTCGTCGCTGCGGCTCGGCACCCGGCCGACGCTGGTGCGCACGGTGAGGCGGGGCACGGTGTACACGCGGGTGCCCAGCAGCAGCTCCTGGTTGCGGTACGGCGAAGGACCGAACGCGGAGAGGCCGGCGTGCGCGGCGGCGCCGGCCGGACGGACCGTCACCAGGGGCGGTACGTCCTGGCGGGAGACGGTCACCCCGTGGCCGTCCTGCGGGAACCAGTTCTGGTGCGGGTCCGGCGGGGAGTGCACCCGCGCGCCCACGGAGAAGATCGCGTCGGTGACGGCGTTGTCGAGGCTCTGCACGTTCCGGCCGCGCGAGGTCCAGCCGTCGCCGAGCGCGGTGAGCGTACGGCTGAGGACGTCGGAGGTCAGACTGCTGTAGTACTGGGCGCCCTGGCCGCCCACCACCATCGGATCGTTGCCTACGGTCTGCTCGCGTCCGGGGTCGGTGCGGTACCGGGGCCAGCCGTCGGCCTGCTCGATCGCGTCCGTCTGCCGCTGCTGCCGCTGTCCCCAGGGCTCGTAGTCGTCCATGTGCCCGAGGCGCAGCCGGGTGGCCACGGCGGAGGTGGCGGCGGTCTCGCCGAGCTGGGCACCGAGGAGGAGCACGACGGCCAGGCCGGCCAGCCGGGAGCGCTGCCCGGCGGCGGCGCGGCCGAGCAGGGCCAGTCCGCCGAGCGTGCCCGCGACGGCGAGCAGCAGCACCGGCCAGGCGAAGGGGCGCACCAGGTCGCTGCGGCTCGCACCGAGGGTGATCAGGACGAGCAGTCCGGTCGCCGCCGCCAGCGCGCGCCGGTCGGGCGGGCCGTGGGACAGGGTGTGCCAGGCGGCGATCACCAGCAGTCCGCACAGCACGAAGGCCTGGCGGTAGGGACTGCCCTGCGGGGTGGTGAAGGCGTGCCAGACCAGGTGGGTCGGCTCCCACTGCATCGACAGGGTCACGACGAGCACGAGGAGCGTCCAGCCGGTGCGCACCCGGGCGGGGACCCCGCGGTGGAACGGCAGGGCGAGGGCGAGCAGCAGGGCCGTGATGCCCACGTAGACGGCCGGGGAGCCGAAGCCGTAGGTGGTGGGGAGCAGTCGGGCCAGCAGGTCCTCGCTCGCCACCGGGGCGAACTGGCGGACGCGGCCCGGGTAGGCGTGCTCGGTGCCGAAGTAGATGACCGTCACGAGCGGGGCGGCGAGTCCCACGCCGAGGGCGACGGTGAGCGCGGCGCGGCCGACCGCGGCGAGCGCCTGCCGGCGGGGCGGGGCGGCCAGCAGCAGGCGGAGCAGCAGGACCAGGGCGGCGCCGATGGTGGCCATGTAGGCGGTGTAGAAGTTGGCGATCCAGGCGAGGGCCACGATCAGGACGCCGAGATGGCGGCGGCGTCCGGCGAGGGCCCACTCGCCGACCAGGCAGAGCAGGGGCAGGGCGACGAGGCCGTCGAGCCACATGGGGTTGTAGGAGGCGTCGGCGACGCTCCAGCCGCACAGGGCGTAGGAGGCGCCGAGCAGGCCCGCCGCCCACCAGCGGCCGGGACGCAGGGCGAGCAGCAGCCAGGCCATCGCGGCCGCGGCCGCCGCGGTCTTCAGGACGGTGATCGCATACACCGCGAGGTCGATCTCGTCCCGTGGGAAGACGGCCACGAGCAGGGCGAAGGGGCTGCCGAGGTAGGTGCCGAGGTCGGGCAGGAAGCTGGAGCCGTAGCCGGACTGCCAGTTGACGAGGAGGCCGCCGTCGGCCCTGCCGTGCAGCAGGTCCCACAGGTGGGCGTGGAAGGGCACGTACTGGTTGCCGAGGTCGTTGACGCTGCGGGTGCGGGGGCCGAACGGGTAGCTGCGGGCGATGAGGTCAGCGGCGCAGAACGCCGTGATCGTGAGCGCCGCCGCAAGCAGGGCGGCGGCCCGCCTCGGTCGGGATATCGCTTTCACACCCTGTTCCTGTCCGGGTGTCGCCGCGCGTTCCTGTGAGCAGCGCCACTTTTGGCGGGTGAAGTCGAGCGATGCATTTTGGGGGATCTCCCGCGGAATGTGTGCCTCATCGATTCGCCGGGTTAGACGGGGCACGTTTCCGATTGGTTGTGCCCTCAGCTAAAAGTGAGGCGGATCATTCCGAATCCGGTAAACGAATTATGGATGTCGCAACCGGCAGGGAAACCCAAGTTTTCGGGAAAGTGTTATTCAGGTTAATTGACCCTGCGGGCGGCGTAGGCGCGGGCCGCGCGCACCCGGTTGCCGCACTTGGTGGTGCACCAGCGGCGGGCTCCGTGGGAGCGCAGGAACCAGCGGGCGCAGCCCTGCGCGGCACACTCGGCGAGCTGGCCGGCGTCGGCGCCGGTGAGCAGGTCGGTGGCGTCCTCGGCGAGCAGGGAGAGGGCGGCGGCCGCCGGGTTGGCGGTGTCGGGGGTGTCGGCGCGGCGGGGGCCGTCGGCCGCCCAGGCGAGCCGCGGGGTCGGCGGAGCGGCGGCGAGGGCGGCGTTGAGGGTGTCGAGAGCGTCGGCGGGCGGCCGCTGCCCGGCCCCGTACGCCGCGAACAGGGTGCGCAGCGCCTCGCGGAGGGTGCGCAGCCTGCCCGCATGCCTGCCACCCAGTGCCACCCGGTCCGGCAGGAGTTCGTGCCGGACGAGCCACAGCTGTGCGGCCTCCGCGTCCTCCAGCAGGTCGACCTGGCCGTGGCTGACCACGAACCGCGTGTTGACCAGCGCCAGCGAGAGGTAGCGGTCCTCTCCCGGAACGGGAACCTGATGCAGGTATACAGAGGCTTCGTGATCCACGGCCCTCATGGTAATCCTTGCGATTCTCCGTGAGGAGGGCTTAGCGTTCCTCACGGAGAACACTGCAAAAAACCGTGAGACACCGTGAGAGGTGAGACCCCGTGGCATTCGACGCGGACGCGCTGCGCAAGGACTTCCCGATCCTGGAGCGGACGATGGACGGCGGCGCCCCGCTCGTCTACCTCGACTCCGGGGCGACCACCCAGAAACCGCTCCAGGTCCTCGACGCCGAGCGGGACTTCTACCTGACCCGCAACGCGGCCGTGCACCGCGGGGCGCACCAGCTCGCGGGCGAGGCGACCGAGGCCTACGAGCAGGCCCGGCACACCGTCGCCCGGTTCATCGGCGCCGCTCCCGACGAGGTGGTCTTCACCAGGAACACCACCGAGGGCATCAATCTCGTCGCCTACGCCCTCGGCAACGCCCGCCGGCTCGGCCCCGGGGACCGGATCGTGGTCACCGAGATGGAGCACCACGCCAACCTCGTGCCCTGGCAGCAGCTCGCCGAGCGCACCGGCGCCACGCTCGACTGGTTCGGGCTGACCGACGACGGCCGGCTCGACCTGACCCGCGTCGACGAGCTGCTGGACGAGCGCACCAGGGTGCTGGCCCTCACCCATCAGTCCAACGTCCTCGGCACGATCAACCCGGTCCGCGCGCTGGCCGACCGGGCGCACGCGCACGGCACGCTCGTGGTCGTGGACGGAGCACAGTCCGTCCCCCACCGGCCGGTCGACGTCCGGGCGCTCGGCGCGGACTTCCTTGCCTTCTCCGGGCACAAGATGCTCGGCCCGAACGGCGTGGGCGTGCTGTGGGGCCGCGCGGACCTCCTCGCCGGGCTGCCGCCGTTCCTCACCGGCGGCTCGATGATCGAGATCGTGGAGATGGACCGCACCACGTTCCTGCCGCCGCCGCAGCGCTTCGAGGCGGGCGTGCCCATGACCTCCCAGGCGGTCGGCCTCGCGGCGGCCGTGGACTACCTGGAGGCGCTGGGCATGGCCGAGGTGGCCGCGCACGAGGACGCGTTGACCGCCCGCGCCCTGGAACTGCTGGGCGAGGTACCCGGCGTGCGGATCGTCGGCCCGGCCGGCCTCGCCGACCGGGGCTCGGCGGTCTCCTTCACGGTCGACGGCATCCACCCGCACGACGTCGGCCAGGTGCTGGACGAGCGGGGCGTCGCCGTCCGGGTCGGCCACCACTGTGCCCGGCCGATCGTGAGGCGGTACGGCATCCCGGCGACCACCCGGGCGAGCTTCTACGTCTACAACACCCTGGACGAGGTGGACGCCCTGGTGGACGGTGTCCGCGCAGCTCAGAAGTACTTCGGCCGGTGATCGGCAAACACGCTTGACCTGGAGCGCGCTCCAGGTTCTACCGTTCTTGTCATGACCAGCGGACAGCCCCTCCCGCAGGACCGGGAGCCGTCTTTGACCATCGCCCAGGTGGCCGAGCGCACCGGCCTCTCGCACGACACGCTGCGCTACTACGAGAAGGCCGGCCTGATCGAGCGGGTCGGCCGGACCACCGGCAACCAGCGGCGCTATCAGGCGGCCGACCTGGCCTGGCTGGAGTTCCTGCTGCGGCTGCGCGAGACCGGCATGCCGATCTCCGACATGCAGCGCTTCGCACGGCTGCGGGCACAGGGGGACGCGACGGTCGCCGACCGGCTGGCGCTGCTGCGCGAGCACCGCGCCGAAGTGGCCGACCGCATCCGGGCGCTCAGGCGCAACGCGGTCGCGCTGGACGACAAGATCGACCACTACGTACGGCTGCTGGACGAGACGCGGCCGGGGACGGACGAACCGACATGAGCGAGAGCACCACCCGTGAAGAGCGTTTCGAGCGCGGCCTGGAGGTCCTCAAGCGGGTCGACGGCGAGGCCGGGCAGCGGGTCGTCGACTCGCTCGCCGACATCAGCCCCGAGCTGGGGCACCAGATCGTCGCATGGGCCTTCGGGGAGATCTACGACCGTCCCGGACTCGTCCCGCGCGACCGCCAGCTGGTCACCCTGGGCATGCTCACCGCGCTCGGCGGTTGCGAGGCCCAGCTGGACGTCCATGTGAACGCGGCCCTCAACGTGGGCCTCACACCCGAGCAGATCACGGAGGCGCTGCTGCACTCCGCCGTCTACTGCGGCGTACCGAAGGCACTCAACGCCACCTTCGCCGCGAAGAAGGTCTTCGCCGAGCGCGGGCTGCTGCCGCTCGGACAGCAGCCCGCTCGGGCCGCGGCTGCTTCTGCCTGATCCGTACCACCCGGCTGCCTGGACACTCCGCGCCTTCGAGTCGTTCGAAATATCAAATAACGGTCAGCACTTCGAACGGCAAGATGGGGAAGAGGTATGAGCACGTCAATGGGACGGGCGGACAGGGGTGATGATGGGCGAGTTCTGGCCCGTGGCCGATGTGCTGGCCCACCTGGCCGGACGCTGGCAGGTGGTGCGGAGTGTGCGGGACCTGGCGAGCGGGGAGGAGGGACGCTTCGAGGGGGTGACCGTGTTCAGCCCGCTCGACGGCGGCGGGCTGCTGCACGAGGAGTCGGGGACCTTCACCTGGAAGGGCGTGGCACGGCCCGCGACCCGGACCCTGCGTTTCCTGCCCGGGGCCGCGCCGGGCACCGCGGACGTGCGGTTCGCGGACGGCCGGCCCTTCCACGACCTGGACCTGGCCTCGGGCCGCTGCGTCGTCGGCCATCCGTGCGCGGCCGACCACTACCGGGGCGAGTTCACCGTCCGGGACGCCGACCACTGGCGCTCGGTGTGGCGGGTCGGCGGACCCGCGAAGGATCTGGTGCTCACCACCGACTACGTGCGCGAGGGCTGAGCGAACACGCCGTCCAGGCGGAGGTTCCAGCGGCCCGAGCGGCCCGTCACCGTGGTCGTCGAGAGCGGGCGGACGTCGATGTTCCAGTAGGTCGAGGGCGGTGCCTTCAGGGCGTACACCAGGGCGGCGCGGATCACCGAGGGCTCGGCGACGGCGACGACCCGGCCGCCGTCGTCCACCGGGCGCGTGTCGAGCCAGCCGCCGACCCGGGAGATGAAGGCCAGCAGCGACTCACCGCCGTGCGGAGTGGCCCGCGGGTCGGCGAGCCAGGCGTCCACGGCGTCCGGTTCGCGGGCCATCGCCTCGCCCAGCGTCAGCCCGCGCCAGCGGCCCATGTCGCAGTCACGCAGGGCGAGCTGGACCAGCGGGGCGTACCCGAGGGCGTCGCCGGTGGCACGGCTGCGCGGGGTCGGGGAGCAGTAGCGAAGCTCGGCCGCCGCCAGCGGCAGCAGCCCCGCGGCGACGCTCTGCACCTCGTCCCAGCCGGCCTGGTCCAGCGGCCGGTCGTCCTCGAAGCGCTCCGCGAGCAGCGGGGAACTGCGCGCGGCCGCGACGAACGTGACCCGAAGTGGCATGCGGTGATGGTGTGCCTCGGGTGTGCACAGGTCAAGGGCTGTCGGCTGTGAGTTACCCGTGGTGTGCGCACGCTTACTCGAACGGGTGCATCATCCACTGGTCGGGGCGGTCCAGCGGCCGGAAGCCCAGCTTCTCGTACACCCCGTGCGCATCCTCCGTGGCGAGCAGGATGCGGCGCAGCCCGAAGGGCCGCAGGTGGTCCTGGATGCGGCCGACGAACGCCGTACCTACGCCCTTGCCGCGTACCGCGGGGTCGACGTACACGTCGGCGAGCCAGGCGAACAGGGCCCGGTCGGTCACCACCCGCGCATACGCCACCTGCTCCCCCGAGGCCGTGGCGTACACCCCGAAGTTGATCGAGGACGCCATGGCCCGCTCATGCTTGTCCCGGGGCCGGTCGATCGCCCAGTACGCGTCGGTCGACAGCCAGCCGTGGACGCGGTCGATGTCGACGCGGGCGGTGTCGGCGGAGAACTCGTAGCCGTCGGGGAGGTCGGGTGCGTCGCTCATACGGGGATCCTCACAGGACGGCAGAGCCGGCGTCGAACGGTTTGCCGGCCCGGGCCACCGTCGCCCCGCTCCGGAACACCTCGTCCCACGCCACCCGCAGCCGTCGCACCCCCTCCGCGATCTCGCCCGTCCCGGCCACCGCCGCGAAGCTCAGGCGGAGGTGGCCCGCGGGGGGTTCGGCGCTGAAATAGGGGCGGCCCGGGGTCAGTGCGACGCCGGCGCGCAGAGCGGCGGCGGTCAGGGACGACTCTCCCCCAGAGCCCAAAGCCTGGGAGGTGCCCCCAGCGCCGTCGGGGAGGCGGAGCCAGAGGTGGTAGCCGCCGGCCGGGATGTGCGGCAGGACGAGTTCGGGGAGATGACGGGCGAGTTCGCTCGTCATGACGTCCCGGCGGGTCTTCAGCTCGGCCGACAGCGCCCGCAGATGGCGGGGCCAGGCCGGTGAGCCGACGAGTTCCAGGGCGGCCTCCTGGAGCGGCCGGGGGACGAAGAAGCTGTCCACGACCTGGATGGCGCGCAGGCGTTCCAGCACGGGCCCGCGCGCGGCCAGCGCGCTCACCCGGAAGCTCGGCGAGGTCGCCTTGGTCAGCGAGCCGACGTGGACGACGACGCCGTCGGGGTCGTCGGCGGCCAGCGGGCGGGGCAGCGGGCCGCAGTCCGCGTGCACGAGGCGTCGTACGAAGTCGTCCTCGATGACGAACGCGCCCGCCGACCGGGCGATGCGCAGCACCTCGGCCCGGCGGTCCGGGGCCAGGAGCGCGCCCGTCGGGTTCTGGAACAGGGGCTGGCAGACGAAGACCCGGGCACCGGTGGCCCGGAAGGCGTCGGCGAGCAGGTCGGGCCGTACGCCGTCGGGGTCGACGGGCACCGGGACCGGGCGCAGGCCGGCCGCGCGGGCCAGGGCCAGCATGCCCGGATAGGTGGGCGACTCCACCAGGACCGGTGCACCGGGCGGGGCCAGCGCCCGCAGGGCCGTGGCCAGCGCGGACTGGCCGCCGGCCGCGATCAGCACCTCGGCCGCGGTGACAGCTCCGCCGATACCGCGCGCGAACCACTCCCGCAGCTCGGGGAGTCCCTCCAGCGGCGGCCTGCCCCAGGCGCCGGGCCGTCGCCCGGCCCGGGCGAGGGCCGCGGCCATGGCACGCTCGGGCTGCAGGGAGGGGTGCGGATAGCCGCCGTTGAACTCCAGGACGCCGGGCGGCGGAGCGGCCAGCGAGACCGTCACCCCGGAGGCGTCCACGGTGCGCGGTACGAGGTCGGCGACGCCGTCGGCGCTCAGCGCCACCTCCTGCCACGAAGTGTCCCCGGCGGGCGCGGCGGCGGCATACGGCCGGGCACGGAAGGCACCGGCGCCGGGCCGGGTCACCACCAGCCCCTCGGCGGCCAGCCGGGCCAGGGCCCGGGACACGGTCACCGGGCTCACCCGGAACCGCTCGACCAGTGCCCTGCTCGACGGGAGCTTTCCACCAGGTGAGTAGCACTCCAGTTCCCGCCGGAGCTGTTCTGCCAGTTCGCCGACACTGCTACGCTTGTACATGAGAGCACAGAGTAGCGCTACTACCGCGAGGGGGATAGCGGTTCCCGCCCCCCGCGACCACCGGGCCTTCGGTACCGGGCAGGCCGCCCTCGGCGTGATCGCCTTTTCCCTCACCTTCCCGTCCACCGCCTGGGGTCTGGAAAGCTTCGGCCCCTGGTCCCTGGTGGCCGTGCGCAGCGTGCTCGCGGCGCTCGTCGCGGGCGGGTGCCTGCTGGCGCTTCGGGTGCCGCTGCCCGCCCGCCGGCATCTGCCGGGCCTCGCGGTCGTGGCGGCCGGCGTGGTGCTCGGCTTCCCGCTGCTGAGCACGCTCGCGCTGCGGACCTCCTCCACGTCGCACGCAGCCGTCGTGGTGGGCCTGCTGCCGCTGACCACCGCCGCCTGGTCGGCCCTGCGCATGGGCCACCGGCCCGCGCGGCGGTTCTGGCTGGCGGCGCTGGCGGGCGCGGCGGCGGTGCTCGCCTTCACCCTCGGCGAGAGCGGCGGCACGCTCACCGCCGCCGACGGCTACCTGTTCGGCGCGCTGCTGGTGTGCGCGGCCGGATACACCGAGGGCGGACGGCTGGCCCGGGTCATGCCCGGCTGGCAGGTCGTCGGCTGGGCGCTGGTGCTGTGCCTGCCGCTGAGCCTGCCGGCCGCCGCGCTGGCGCTCTCGTACGAGCCGGTGCAGCTCACCTCGCACGGCGTGGTGGGTCTGCTGTGGGTCTCGGTGGTCTCGCAGTTCCTCGGACTGGTCGTCTGGTACCGCGGCATGGCGGCCGTCGGGATCCCGAAGGCCAGCCAGTTGCAGTTGGCCCAGCCGCTGCTCACACTGGTGTGGTCGGCGCTGCTGCTGGGCGAGCACCTTACTGCGGCCGCTCCTCTGACCGCTGTCGCCGTGCTCGTCTGCATCGCCGTCACCCAACGGTCGTGACCGTGAGGAGGGCCTGATGCGCGCAACCGTGGGCGACCAGCTTGTCCAGCACGGCAGGGTGGTCGGCCAACACGACCACATCTCGGAAGTCGTGGAAGTGCTGGGTACCGAGGGCAATCCTCCGTATCGTGTCCGCTTCCAGGACGGGCACGAGGCGATCATGTCCCCCGGCCCCGACTGCCAGATCAAGCACAAGGACAAGGAACAGAGGTAGATCAGCGCGGTGGCTTCGCCGGCTGCCCGTAGTGGTCGGCGACCACCCGCGCCATCGCCCCGATCGGATCCGTCGCCACGTCCTTGGCGGCGAAGAACACATGCCCGCGCACCTGTGGATGCTCGGCGGCGAGTGTGAGGTGCCGGGACAGCTCGACCGGGTCCTGCCACTGCGAGGGCTGCCCCGCCGCTCCCGCCTTGTACAGCGCCTCGCCGATGTACAGGTCGGTCTTCGTGCCTTTGGCCACCTGTGCCCACCAGTCGACCAGGGTCGCGTAGTCGGCGGCGGCGAATCCGATGTGCCAGTACAGCTGCGGGACGATGTAGTCGATCCAGTGGTTGCGCACCCACTTGCGGGTGTCCGCGTGCAGATCGTCGTACGTCTGCACGCCGGCCCGTGTGTCCGAGCCGCGTGAGTCGGTCGTGGCGTTGCGCCACACCCCGAAGGGGCTGGTCCCGAACCGGGTGCCGGGCCGGACCCGCTTGATGCCCGCCGCCATCTCCTGCACCAGCTTGTCGATGTTGTCGCGGCGCCAGCCGGCCCGGCCGGGGAAGTCGCCGCCGTACTGCTCGTAGGCGGCGTCGTCGTCGAAGGTCTGCCCGGCGACGGGGTACGGGTAGAAGTAGTCGTCGAAGTGGACGGCGTCGACCGGGTACCTGGCCACCGCGTCGAGCATGGCCCGCTGCACGAAGGCCCGGACCTGGGGCAGGCCCGGGTTGTAGTAGAGCTTTCCGCCGTAGGCCACCACCCAGTCCGGGCGCTTGCGGGCCGGGTGCGAGGGATCCAGCCGGCCCGGATCCGTGTGGTTGGCGATGCGGTACGGGTTGCACCAGGCGTGCAGTTCCAGACCGCGGGCGTGCGCCTCCTGCACGGCGGTGCCGAGCGGGTCCCAGCCCGGGTTCCTGCCCTGGGTGCCGGTCAGGTACTCGGACCAGGGCTCGTAGGGCGAGGGCCACAGGGCGTCCGCCGTGGGCCGCACCTGGAAGACCACCGTGTTGAGCCGGTCGCGGACCGCCTTGTCCAAGTGGGCGATCAGCTCACCCCGCTGCTCGTCGGCCGTGAGGCCGGGCCGCGAGGGCCAGTCGCGGTTGGCCACGGTCGCCAGCCACACCCCCCGCATCTCCGCGGCCCCGCGGGGCCGCCGGCCCGGCGCCCCCTGGTCCGCCGCCGCGCTCCGGGCCATCGCCGGCGTCGACAGCACCGCGATCGCGAACGCGCGCCGTGACATCCGCCCCATCTGCACACCCCCATACGCTCCGGATCCGTGTCGTCACGGATCGTTCCGCGCCCCAGGATGCCCCCACCCGGGCGATCGATCATCGATACTTGGCGGTAACGTGCACGATCGGAGCAGGCGCCGAACCCGGAGGTCCTGCCGGAGCCGGAGAACACCAGCGAAGGGAACGATGTGACCGACATCGAACGCGTCGGAGTCGTGGGCTGCGGCCAGATGGGCGCCGGCATCGCCGAGGTGTGCGCCCGCGCGGGACTGGACGTCAGGGTCGCCGAGACCACCGGCGAGGCCCTGGAGATCGGCCGTACCCGGCTGTTCAACTCCCTGGCGAAGGCCGCCGAGCGCGGCAAGATCAGCGAAGCGGAGCGGGACGACACACAGGCCCGGCTGAGCTTCACCACCGATCTCGGCGAGTTCGCGGACCGCGATCTGGTGATCGAGGCCGTCGTGGAGAACGAGCAGGTGAAGACGGAGATCTTCCAGGTGCTCGACCAGGTGGTGACCCGCGCGGACGCGATCCTGGCCTCCAACACCTCCTCCATCCCGCTGGTGAAGCTGGCGGTCGCCACCTCCCGCCCCGACCACGTGGTCGGCATCCACTTCTTCAACCCGGCCCCGGTGCAGAAGCTGGTCGAACTGATCCCGGCGCTCACCACCTCCGAGGGCACCCTCAGCCGCGCCCAGGTCTTCGCCGAGAAGGTGCTCGGCAAGCACGCCGTCCGCGCCCAGGACCGCTCCGGGTTCGTCGTGAACGCGCTGCTGGTGCCCTACCTGCTCTCCGCGATCCGCATGTTCGAGTCGGGCATCGCGAGCCGCGAGGACATCGACAACGGCATGGAGCTGGGCTGCGCCCACCCGATGGGCCCGCTGAAGCTGTCCGACCTGATCGGCCTGGACACCATCGTCTCCATCGCCAACTCGATGTACGCCGAGTACAAGGAGCCGCTGTACGCCGCTCCCCCGCTGCTCCAGCGCATGGTCGACGCGGGCCGGCTCGGCCGGAAGTCCGGCTCGGGCTTCTACACCTACGGCTGATTACGAAGAGCGACGCTCCGCGGGCCCGGCACCGAACTCGGTGCCGGGCCCATCTGTTTCACACACCGTGTGCGCGCCGGGCCCGCATATGCCCTTCGCACACGCTCCCCACGCGCCCACCAGGCGAGTTCACTCTTCATGCGCATGCAAGGGATGCGGAACAACCACGTTCGACTACGGAAAGGAGTGGACACGTGACCGCCGATCCAGAGCATCCCGTGGTCCATGGAGAACTCGCAGAGTTACGGCGCCGCCTCGACGTGGCGTACACCCGAGTCGAGGGAGGACTCGCCCTGCTCAGTCACCGCGCCGAGGAGACCGCCAAGGAAGTGGACGAGCTGCACACGCGCATGAGCTCGCTGGAACACGCGCGCTGGCCGCTGCCCTCACTCGCCGCGCTCACGGCCCTGGGAGCGCTGGTCGTGACGGTCTGGCAGGCGCTGGCCCACTAGGCATCGGCGAGCCTGAGGTGGTGCAACAGGAGTAACGCGGCCGCCATGTTGGCGGCCGGCACCTCCCCACGGGCGATCAGGTCGGGGACGACTTTGAGGGAGACCCATTCCCGGCGGTCCGACTCGAAGTCGTCCACGGGATGCCCCACGTACTCGCCCCGGTCGGACCAGTAGATGTGGTGCCGGGCGTCGGTGAGGCCGTTGGACGGCTCCACGCTCATCAGGTGGTACAGGG
Organism: Streptomyces sp. NPDC101151; assembly: GCF_044768335.1. NCBI lineage: Bacteria > Bacillati > Actinomycetota > Actinomycetes > Kitasatosporales > Streptomycetaceae > Streptomyces > Streptomyces sp. NPDC101151. The sequence goes on from NZ_JBIWPP010000008.1 coordinate 250,055, forward strand.
GTCCCGGCCGCCAACCGGTCTCCTCCTCCAGCTCCCTGGCGGCCGCGCTCGCGATCTCCTCGCCGTCCTCCACGACACCCGCGGCCAGTTCCCAGCCCCAGCTGTCGGTGATGAACCGGTGGCGCCACAGGAGCAGGACTTCGTTGGCCTCGTTGACCACCGTGGCGACGGCGACCGGCCGCAACCGGATCAGGAAGTGGTCGAGGTGCCGGCCGTCCGGCAGCTCGACATCTGCGAGGTTGACGCTGAACCAGCGGTTTTCATAGACAGTTTGTTCGTTCTGTTTCGTCCACTGCACGGTTCTGCCACCTTCCGACGAGTAAGTGGCAATATCGCAGCAGGGACTCTCCAGGCCCACAGCGCAGGCCTCAGCCCGGGCCTACAGCGGTACGCGCAGTGCGCCGTCGATGAGTTCGGCGGCTTCGGCGGTTCCGGCAGAGCCGCAGCGCACCAGGTGCTCGCGTACCGCGCGCAGTCTGTCGCGCAGCCGCTGGGACTCCATCCCGCGGGCCTGCTCGGCCATCTGCACGGCGGTGGCCACCGCCTTGTCGGCGTTGCCCTGGCGCAGTTCGATCGTGCTGAGCATGGCGAGCCGGTGCACCCGGCCCCGGTCGTGGGCGGGATTGTCGACCGCGGCCGCCGCGTGCTCCCGGGCGGCGGCGAGTTCGCCGAGGCTGAGCAGCGCCTCGGCCACCTGGACGTTCACCAGGCCGGGCTGGACGTAGCCGGTCTCGTCGGGCTCGTACCCGCGCCGGATGCGGTCGGCGGCCGTCTCGGCGCGGCGGATGCAGGACAGGGCACTGCTGCTGTCGCCGAGGTGGGCGTACGCCTTGGCCTGCATCGCATACAGGTCGGAGGCGAGTGCCGGGGTGATGTGCTTGCCCGCGGCACGCAGCGCGGCCTCGGCGAACGCGACGGCCTGCCGGTACTCCCGCATGAACAGCGACTGGTTGACCAGCAGCGCGATGACGTAGGCCCCAAGTCCCCGGTCCCCGCTGGCCTTTGCCAGTCTGAGCGCCTGGTGGAAGTAGCGCTGGGCGAGGCCGTGCGCGTCGGAGTCGTACGCGCAGATGCCGGCGATGGCCACCAACCCGCCGGTGGCCCGGTGCAGTTGGCGGCCGGTGGCGTCGGTGTAGCTGCCGCGCAGCAGCGGGGCGGCTTCGGTGTTGAGGAAGCCGACGATTCGGGTGCGGGTCGCTATGCCGCCGGCCTTGCGGTACATCTGCTCGTAGTGGGCGCGGGCGGCGCGCAGCATCTCGATGTCGGCCGTGGTCACCCGGTGCCGGCCGCCCCGCGAGACGTCCACGTCCTCGGGCGGGTTCTCCCACTCCCACACCGGCATCACGGCGGGGGTGCCGGTGACCGCGGGAGCCCCGAGCACATGCGCACGCTGCTGTTCGTCCGAGCGCCACAGGGCGGTGGCGCGCTCCACGAACCCGGAGAGCGAGCCGGTGTGCGGGGTGCTCGGCTCACCCGGCACCCCGAGGCCGATGTCGTCCAGGGTGACCGGGCGGCGCAGACGTCCGGCGAGCACCTCGCAGATCAGATCGGGCACTTGGCCGCGCGGCCGCTGCCCCTTCAACCACCGAGCCACGGCCGTGTGTTCGTACCGGAGCGCGAGGCCCCGTCTCCGGCCCGCCTGATTGACATGGGCGGCGAGACCGGCGTGCGAGATCCCCGCCTCGTCCAGGATCGCGTCGAGCAGTGTGTTGGGCTGCATGGATTGCCCCCCGGGTGGCCTGGTGCCGACAGCGTAGTGCGTCCGCTTTCACACGGGGTGTGAACGGAGTGCGCGCATCCGCGCTGTGTGCACGCTGTTGCGGAGAGTGTTCTGCCGGTTGACTGAAAGTCCTCGCAAGAGACTGGCCAAGCCGCCGGCTCCCCCTCAGAAAGCGGTGGCTTGGCCAGGCGCGACCTCTGCTCCAGGACCTAGCGGTGCGTTGTCGGCTCCGGGTGGGTGGGGGCTTGTCGCACCGTGCCCCGTGCCCCTGATGTGCCGACGTTCCTTCGATCGTTTCGCAGGACCAGCACCGCGACGTCGTCCGTCGGTGTGCCGGCCGTGTGGTGCAACAGGGCCCTGAAGACCGTGCGCAGCACCGTCTGGGCCGAGAGCGGGTGGTCGTGCACGGCGTCACGCAGCACGGCCGGCAGGGAGAAGAAGCGGCCCCGTGCGTCCCGGGCGTCCTCCGCTCCGTCCGTGAAGAGGACCAGGGACTCGCCGGGGAGGAGGGCGCCGCACGGCCGGGCCTCCAGTTCCGCCGGCAGCGGGAACGGGCCCAGGGGCGGGAGTGGCTCGACTCGGGTGAGCGGCTCCACCCGGGTGCCCCTGAGCAGATACGGCCAGGGATGACCGCAGTTGAGGGCCCGCAGCTCGCCCTCCCTGCTGATTTCCAGGAGCAGGACGGTGACGAACTCCTCGGCGACCGGGTTGTCGGGGTCGTGGGTCCCGTTCGACGGGTGCTCGGCACGGGACCGCTCGCGCAGGTGCCTGGCCAGGGCGCGGTCCAGTCTGCGCAGGACGGCGCCGAGTTCGAGTTCGTCGTGCGCCGCCTCACGGAAGCTGCCGAGCACGGCGGCGACGGTGCCGAGAGCACCGATGCCGTGGCCGCGTACGTCGCCCATCACCACCCGTACCCCGTGTTCGGTGGCGACCGCCTCATAGAGGTCGCCGCCGATCGTCGCGCCGCAGTCGGCGGACAGCTGGGCCGCGGCGACGTTCAGACCGTCGAGGCGGGACGGCAGAGGCCGCAGGACGACGCTCTGGGCGGCGCCGGCGACCCGGCGGGCCTGCCTCAGTTCGCGCAGCAGGGCGCGACGGACGTGGAATATCAGTGCGGTACCGACGGCGAAGAACACGGCGCTGGTGACGATGCGGGCGCCGAGCCCGTCCTGCTGGGCGAGCGGGCAGCCCACCTTGTACGTGACCGCCACGGCTCCCCAGACGGTGGGCAGTACGGCTGCCCGCGCGGTGGGTGCCCGTGCCTTGATGCGGATCATGCCTCTGGTCCCCCATGTGGGCCCTGACAGAGCAGACGGACCGACCCCGAAAGGCCGGTCCGATTCTGTCCAGAGGCATGGTCCGGAAGGGCCAGATCACCCCCGATTCCCACCCGAACGAGTGAGCCGACCCAAGCCAACCTGCATTTATGCAGCTAGCGGCATGGGTAGCCCACCCGGCGGCGCGGGGTTGTGCTCACTGTCCGGCTCCGCCGCACAAGGCGCGGCCGGCCACGGATGACCCGCAGCCGGCCGGCACCTGAACCTCGAGGGTGCTCAGCCCCGCAGGACAGCACCCGTACGCTCGCCCGCAAGGGCGACAGCCGCGTCCCGGGCGGCGGACGCCTCGTCCACGGTCAGCGTCCGGTCCCCGGCACGGAACCGCAGCGCATACGCCAGCGACTTCTTCCCGTCGCCGAGCTGCGCGGCATTCTCGTACACGTCGAACAGCCGAATGGACTCGAGCAGCTCACCCGCGCCCTCCCGCAGCGCGGCCTCGACCTCGGCGGTCGGGACCGGCCTGTCGACGACGAGGGCGACGTCCTGCGTGGCCACCGGGAAGGACGAGATGCGCGGCGCCTGCGGGACGCCGTCGCCCACCGCCTCCAGGGCGTCCAGGTCCAGCTCCATCGCGCAGGTGCGCTCCGGAAGGCCGAGCGCCTTCACCACGCGCGGGTGCAGCTCGCCGGCGTGACCGATGACCTGCTCGGTGCCGTCCACCACGACCGCGAGCCGGGCGCAGCGGCCCGGGTGCCACGGGCCGTACTGGCCCTTGCGGACGATCAGTTCGGCCCCGGCCTCACGGGCGACGGCACGCGCCGCCTCCACCGTGTCGGCCCAGTCCGCCGGGCGGCCCTTGCCCCACCAGCCGGCCTGCTCACGCGCTCCGGCGAGGACGGCGGCCACGTGCCGCGGCTGCTCGGGGAGCGCGCTGTTCAGCTCCGCGATCTCCTCGTCGGTGGGACGCCGGTCGACGGACAGATGGACGCCGGCACGCTGCTCCTCGCGCGGGAGGAAGACCAGCCCGGTCTCGAAGAGCGCCAGGTCGTGCGAGCCCCGGCCGTCGTTGCGCCGCAGGGCGGCCAGCAGGCCCGGCAGCAGCGTCGTACGGAGCGCGGGCTCCTCGTCGTTGAGCGGGTTGGCCAGCTTCACGACGCGGCGGGCCGGGTCGTCGGACTCCAGGCCGAGCTGGTCGAAGACCTGCTCGCCGACGAACGGGTAGTTCGGCGCCTCGACATAGCCCGCGCCCGCCAGCGCCCGGCCGACGCGGCGGTGCAGCCGCTGCCGGTGGGTCAGGCCGCGTCCCGAGGGGAGCTTGGGCAGCGTGGAGGGCAGGTTCTCGTAGCCCTCGAGACGGATGACCTCTTCGGCCAGGTCGTTGGACTCGGTCAGGTCGGGCCGCCAGGACGGGACGGTGACGATCAGCTCGTCCTGCCCGTACACGTCGCAGCCGATCTCCTGCAGACGGCGGACGACGGTCTCACGGCCGTACTCCACACCCGCGACCTTGTCCGGGTGGTCCGCCGGGACGGTGATCGTGTGCGGGGCGGAGGGCGCGATGACCTCGGTGACGCCGGCCTCGGCCGTACCGCCCGCGAGCAGCACCAGGAGGTCCACGGTGCGCTGCGCGGCGGCCGCGGCGGCCTGCGGGTCGACGCCCCGCTCGAAGCGGCGGGAGGCCTCCGAGGACAGCTTGTGGCGACGGGCCGTACGGGCGATCGCGACGGCGTCGAAGTGGGCCGCCTCGATGACCACGTCGGTCGTGGCGTTCGCCCCGTTCTCGGTGGCGATGGGGGTGCCCTCGGTCGAGCGAAGCCGAGACTGGGGGAGGTCGGCGATCTCCGTGTTGGCGCCGCCCATGACACCCGCGAGGCCGATCGGGCCGCGCTCGTCGGTGATGACCAGGTCCTCGGCGTGCAGCTTGCGCTCGACGCCGTCGAGGGTGACGAGCTTCTCGCCCTCCTCGGCCCGGCGCACGCCGATCGTGCCCTGGACCAGCGTGCGGTCGTAGGCGTGCAGGGGCTGGCCCAGCTCCATCATCACGTAGTTCGTGACGTCGACGGCGAGCGAGATCGGGCGCATGCCGACCTTCTGCAGACGGCGCTGCAGCCAGATCGGGGAGCGTGCCTCGGGGCTCAGGCCGCTGACCGTGCGGGCCGTGAAGCGGTCGCAGCCCATGGGGTCGCCGACCCGGACGCGGTAGCCGAAGGCGTTCGGGGCCGGTACGTCGATCAGGGCCGGGTCGCGCAGCGGCAGGCCGTAGGCGATGGCGGTCTCGCGGGCGACGCCGCGGATGGACAGGCAGTCGCCGCGGTTGGCGGTGACGGCGATGTCCAGGACCTCGTCGACCAGCTCCAGCAGCTCGATGGCGTCCTTGCCGACCTCGGTCTCCGGCGGCAGCACGATGATGCCGTGGTTGCCGTCGTCGCCCATGCCCAGCTCGTCGCTGGAGCAGATCATGCCGTGGGACGTCTTGCCGTAGGTCTTGCGCGCGGCGATCGAGAAACCACCGGGCAGCACGGCGCCGGGCAGGACCACGACGACCTTGTCGCCGACGGCGAAGTTCCGGGCGCCGCAGACGATCTCCTGGGGCTCGCCGGTGCCGTTGGCCTGGCCGACGTCGACGGTGCAGAAGCGGATCGGCTTCTTGAAGCCCTCCAGCTCCTCGATGGTCAGCACCTGGCCGACGGCAAGCGGGCCCTTGAGGTCGGCGCCGAGCTGCTCGACTCTCTCGACCTCGAGGCCTGCCGAAACGAGCTTGGCCTGGACGTCACGGCCGGTTTCGGTCGCCGGCAGGTCGACGTACTCCCGCAGCCAAGAAAGCGGGACCCGCATCAGATCTCCATCCCGAACGGCCGGGTGAACCGGACGTCACCCTCGACCATGTCTCGCATGTCCTCGACGTTGTGGCGGAACATCAGCATCCGCTCGATGCCGAACCCGAACGCGAAGCCGCTGTACTTCTCCGGGTCGACGCCGCAGGCGGCCAGCACCGTCGGGTTGACCATGCCGCAGCCGCCCAGCTCGATCCAGCCCTCGCTGGAGCAGGTGCGGCAGGGCCGGTCGGGGTTGCCGACGGACTCGCCGCGGCAGACGTAGCACACCATGTCCATCTCGGCGGACGGCTCGGTGAACGGGAAGAAGTTCGGCCGCAGCCGGGTCTTCATGCCCTCGCCGAACAGCGACTGGACCATGTGGTCCAGGGTGCCCTTGAGGTCGGCCATGGTCAGGCCCTCGTCCACGGCGAGCAGCTCGACCTGGTGGAAGACCGGGGTGTGGGTGGCGTCCAGCTCGTCCGTGCGGTACACGCGACCGGGACAGATCACGTAGACCGGCAGCTCGCGGTCGAGCAGGGAGCGGATCTGGACCGGCGAGGTGTGGGTGCGCAGCACGACACCGGACTCGGTGCCGCCGCCCTGGCCCTGCACGAAGAAGGTGTCGGCCTCACCGCGGGCCGGGTGGTCCGGGCCGATGTTCAGGGCGTCGAAGTTGAACCACTCGGCCTCGACCTCGGGGCCCTCGGCGACCTCGTAGCCCATCGCCACGAAGACGTCCTCGATGCGCTCCGAGAGCGTGCTCAGCGGGTGCCGGGCCCCGGCCGGGACGCGGTCGTGGGGCAGCGTGACGTCGACGTCCTCCTCGACGAGCACGCGGGCGTCGCGCTCGGCCTCCAGCTCGCCCTGGCGGGCGGCGAGGGCCTTGTTCACGGCGCCACGGGCCATGCCGACGCGCTTGCCGGCCTCGGCCTTGGCGTGCGGGGGCAGGGCGCCGATCTCGCGGTTGGCGAGGGCCAGCGGGGAGGCCGGGCCGGTGTGGGCGACCTTGGCCTCGTGGAGCGCGTCGAGGGAACCCGCGGCGGCGAAGGCGGCGAGCGCCTCGCCCTGCATGCGCTCGATCTCTTCCGGTTTCAACGCCTCGACCTCTACAGGGTCGTACGACTTATTCGGTGCCGACATCTCTTCCCGTGCTTCCGATTGGCTGGCGGATGGTCCCCGTCACCGACTCGTGAGGGCCGCGTGAAGGACACAAAGGTGCCAAAGGCCGAGTCTAACGGGGCGGAGGTATACGAAGAGCCCGTGGGCCCTAGGCGAGATACGCCGGGGCCGCCACGGGCAACGTAAATCGGAACTCGGCGCCGCCGCTGGACGCGCGGCCGACCGTGATGATGCCGCCGTGGGCCTCGACGATGCCCTTGACGATGTACAGCCCGAGGCCCGTGCCGCCGCGCTTGCTGCCCCGCCAGAAGCGGGTGAACACGCGGTTCATGGACTCCTCCGGGATGCCTGGCCCCTCGTCGCTCACCGTGACCGACGTACCGGTTTCCTCGCCCTCGCGCGGGGACGCGGAGGGTGTCACGTCAATGGTGACGGTTCCTTCGCCGTGTCGCACGGCATTTTCCAGCAGATTGCTGAGCACCTGGTCGACCTTGTCCGGGTCGGCCCACAGGGCGGGCAGCGGCTGTTCGATGCGCAGCAGGAAGCGGTCGGCGGGCTGTCCCGCGGCCACGTAGGCCTGGATGTGCCGGCCGACGGCCGCGCCGATGTCGACGGGCTGGCGGCGCACCTCCAGGCGCCCGCTGTCGATCCGCGAGATGTCCAGCAGCTCGGCGATGAGCCGGGTGACCCGGTCGGCGTCGGCGTCGACGGTCTCCAGCATCAGCCGCTTCTGGTCGTCGGTGAAGCGTTCCCACTTGGCGAGGAGCGTGGCGGTGAAGCCCTTCACGGAGGTCAGCGGCGAGCGCAGTTCGTGGGCGACGGTGGCGATCAGCTCTGCGTGGCTGCGCTCGGTGCGGCGGCGGGCCTCGGTGTCGCGCAGGGAGACGATGACGCGCCGGACGGGTCCGAGCGGTTCGGTGCGCAGATAGCGGGCGGAGACCAGCACCTCCCGCCCGCCGGGCAGCAGCAGGTTGCGCTCGGGCTGGCGAACCCGGATGGCGAGGCCGCCATAGGGGTCGGTGAGCTGCCACCAGCGTCTGCCCTCCAGGTCCTCCAGGGGCAGGGCGCTGTCCAGGCGCTGTCCGAGGGCGCCGGCGGCGCGGAGGGCGGTGATGCGTTCGGCGGCGGCGTTGAAGCAGATGACGCGGCCGTCCTCATCGGCGACCACGAGGCCGTCGGGCAGCTGGTCGGGGTCGACGCCGAGGCCGGTCTCGGTGCAGTCGTCGTGCCGGGGCGCGGGTGTGCGGCGCACGTCCCGCCCGTCCGGCGCAGTGCTCGTGCCGACCACCCTCATCCCCGTACCCCACCTCTCAGACGGCGCAGGGCCCCGAGCTGGCCACCCTACTAGCTCTCGGTGACGGTGCGGCACCCTCCGGAGGCGCGCTGTGCACGGGCCGAGGCGTAGAGACATACGGCGGCCGCCGTGGCGAGGTTCAGGCTCTCGGCCTTCCCGTGGATGGGGACGCGTACGACGGCGTCGGCCAGGGCGCGGGTCTCCTCCGGAAGCCCCCAGGCCTCGTTGCCGAACACCCAGGCGGTCGGCCCGCCCATCGTGCACTTGTCCAGCTCCTCGTCCAGGTCACGGTCACCGGCCCCGTCGGCGGCGAGGATCCGCACACCGGCGTCCTTCAGTCCCTGCACGGCCCGCTCGACGGGCACGCCGACGGCGACCGGCAGATGGAACAGGGAGCCCACGGAGGCGCGTACGGCCTTCGGGTTGTACAGGTCGACGGAGGCGTCGGTGAGGACGACCGCCTCGGCGCCGGCGGCGTCGGCGCAGCGCAGCACGGTCCCGGCGTTGCCCGGGTCGCGGACGTGCGCGAGCACGGCGACCAGCCTGGGCCGGGCGGCGAGGACGTCCTCGAACGGCGTGTCCAGGAAGCGGCAGACCCCGACCAGCCCCTGCGGGGTGACGGTGGTGGAGATGTCGGCGATGACCTCCTCGGAGGCGAGGTGCACCCGGGCGTCCGCCTGTCGCGCCTCTCCGACGATGTCGGCGTACCGCTCCGCGGCCTCCACGGTGGCGAACAGTTCGACCAGGGTCGCCTGCTCGCCGGCCCGGTGCCCGGCAGCTTCCCGCACGGCCTGCGGCCCCTCGGCGAGGAACAGCCGGTCCTTGCCCCGGAAGTTCCGCTTGGCGAGCCGCCGGGCGGCGTTGACGCGGGCGGAGCGGGGGGAGATCAGCTCGGGGCTGACGGGGGGCATGTTCTTCACCTTCAGCAGCTCAGGTTCCGCATGGCAACACAACGGAGACAACACAACGGACCCGCAGGCAGGAGCCCACGGGTCCGAGTCACGTCGGCCTAAGACCGGCGCAGCGTCACGCGGCCTTCGGCGCGTTGACGTCCGACGGCAGCGCCTTCTGCGCGACCTCGACGAGCGCCGCGAAGGCGTTCGCGTCGTTCACGGCCAGCTCGGCCAGGATCTTGCGGTCGACCTCGACGTTCGCGGCCTTCAGACCCTGGATGAAGCGGTTGTACGTGATGCCGTTGGCGCGGGCAGCAGCGTTGATGCGCTGGATCCACAGCTGACGGAAGTCACCCTTGCGCTTCTTGCGGTCGTTGTAGTTGTAGACCAGCGAGTGGGTGACCTGCTCCTTGGCCTTGCGGTACAGGCGCGAACGCTGACCGCGGTAGCCGGAGGCCGCCTCGAGGATCGCCCGGCGCTTCTTGTGGGCGTTGACTGCCCGCTTGACGCGTGCCACTTGTTAACTCCTTGTAGCGGGGTCGTGGGGGTGCTCACACGACCCGGAAACGATTGGGTCCCGGTCCAGACGTACGGCGCTCAGGCGGCGCCGCGACGTCACTTGCCGAGAAGCTTCTTGATCTTCGCGGCGTCGCCCGGGGCCATCTCGGCGTTGCCGGTGAGGCGGCGCGTCACGCGGGACGACTTGTGCTCGAGCAGGTGGCGCTTGCCGGCGCGCTCACGGAGCACCTTGCCGGAGCCGGTGATCTTGAAGCGCTTGCTGGCACCGCTGTGCGACTTGTTCTTCGGCATAGCGCCGTTCTCTCCTCGTCGGTGGCGCTCCGGTGCCCGGTCACGAAAACCGGGCACGGTGGAGCGTCGCTCTTGTTTCGGTTACATCCTCGGGGACTCGCGTCCCCCGGGATCACGCCTCGGCAGAAGCCTCGGCGGGGGCCTCTTCTTCAACCTGAGCGTCGGCTTCTTCAGCCTGAGCGTCGGCGGCGTTCTGCGAACGGCCGGGGTTCGCCTTTGCTTCGGCCTTGCGGGCCTCCTGCGCCTGACGCGCCTCGGCCATCGCCTCGGTCTTCTTCTTGTGCGGACCGAGGACCATGATCATGTTGCGGCCGTCCTGCTTCGGGTTCGACTCGACGAAACCGAGGTCCTGGACGTCCTCCGCCAGACGCTGCAGCAGTCGGTAGCCGAGCTCCGGCCGGGACTGCTCGCGACCACGGAACATGATCGTGATCTTGACCTTGTCGCCCTGCTTGAGGAACCGGACGACGTGACCCTTCTTGGTGTCGTAGTCGTGCGGGTCGATCTTCGGCCGGAGCTTCATCTCCTTGATGACCGTGTGCGCCTGGTTCTTGCGCGCCTCACGGGCCTTCATGGCCGACTCGTACTTGAACTTCCCGTAGTCCATGAGCTTGCACACGGGCGGACGGGCGGTCGCCGCGACCTCGACCAGGTCCAGGTCGTACTCCTGCGCAAGCTCCAGTGCCTTGGCCAGCGGGACGATGCCCACCTGCTCGCCACTGGGACCGACAAGTCGCACCTCGGGAACGCGAATCCGGTCGTTGATGCGGGGCTCGGCGCTGATGGATCCTCCTCGGTAGCACCACACGGCAGTCTGGCGGACAGCCGCGTAACGTCTGTTTCTTTGGACCTAACCGCGCCGAAGCACAAAAAATGCCCCGGACGATCACAGGCGGGGCTCCATACCTACCGGAGCACCGCCGCGGAGACCGCGGGGCGCAATTCGGGCGACTCCATCGTCCGTACGGAACGATGGTGGCCGCCTGACCGGGTGACCCGCCGTCCCGGAGGGCGGTCAGGTGGGAGTTCGGAGCCTCCACTTATGGGCTGAGCACAGACATGTCCAGCCGGTCGTTACACAAGGTTAGCAGCAAAGCCGACACGGGGCTAATTGAGGACGACCGGGGCTGATGAAGGACGCCGCCCCGGCTCGCCTATCGTGTGGGGCATGAGTGAGACCCCTCCTGAGAACGCCGATTTCGACGCGATGACCCGGGACATCGCCGAGGTCCCCGCCGTCGAGGTGATCGTGACGGTCGCCGTCAACCTGATGAGCGCCGCCGCCGTGAAGCTCGGGCTGAGCGAGGAGGGCGACAAGTACAAGGACCTGGACGAGGCCCGCAAGCTGATCACCGGGCTCGCCGGACTGCTGGACGCGAGCGCGACCGAGATCAGCTCCTTCCACGCGGCTCCGCTGCGCGACGGCCTGAAGTCGCTGCAGCTGGCGTTCCGCGAGGCGTCGATCGTCCCGGACGAGCCGGGCCAGGGTCCCGGCGAGAAGTACACCGGTCCGGTGTACGGCTAGGGCCGACGGCCGGTACCGGTCCGCGGCCAGTGCCGGTCTGCGGCTGGTCCGGCCCTACGGCTGGTTCCGGTCTGCGGCTGGTCACGGCTCGTTCCGGTCTGCGGCTGGTCCGGCCCTACGGCTCGTTCCGTTCCACTGCTCGTTCCGTGCCGTCGGTGTCCGACGGCTCTCCCCGTACGTACAAGGGCTCGCCCGGTGGTGTCGCCCCGGCCGGCAGCAGTGCCAGGTCGAGGCCGCGCACCAGGCGGGCCCTCAGTGTTTCGTCGGCGGCCAACCGCTCGGCGACCGCGCGGGCGGCCTCGGCGGGCGGAGCGGCCGGGGCGAGAACGAGGGCGAGGGTGCCGTCGGCCGGTCCGGGCCCGAGGTGGGCGCGCAGTACGGCCGGCTCGGCAGCCACCGCGGCGCGGACCGCCTCGACGACGGCCGGATCGGCGAGCGGGTCGGCGCTGGTGCGGCCCTCGGCGAGGGCGAGCAGCGCGGAGCCGGTCAGTTCGAAGGGCACCGGGCCGGCCAGGTCGAGTACGACCGTGTCCGCCTTCTCGTGCGCGGCGGCCTGCAGCGCCTGGTGCAGGGGTACGGCGACGGGGCGGGCCGCCGGGTCCCAGCGGGCCAGGGTGTCGGTGGAGGTGAAGGCCGGCAGGGCGGTGCGCCGGCCGGCCTTCAGTGTGGGTACGGCCATGTCGCTGGTCTTCTCGCGGCGCAGCCCGTTCTCGTCCTCCTCGACCTCACCGAGCACGGCCACCACGGGCACCAGCAGCCGGGCGCCCTGCAGCGCCTCCAGGACGGGGCCGACGGCCGTGCGGTCCTCGGCCCAGGCGGCAAGCGCGGCGCTCAGCCGGGGGTCGGCGGAGCCGTCGTCGTCGGAGAAGCCGGAGTCTGGAATGTTCTTGTTCGCCACGGTCACCGACCCTATCGGGGGGAAGCCGCTGCGCTTGTGCGGGGCCGGAAACCCCGCGGTCACCGGATTCACAGGAATCTCAGCATTCCCTGACCCGGATCTAACGTCCGTCCAACGAAGCGCACAGTCGCCGCCCCGAACATCGCGGGCATGGAGTCCCCCAGAGCCGGCCGCCGTCGCCGCGCCCGCCGCCACCCGCTTCTCCTCACCGCCCTCTCCGTCGTCGCCGTCTGCGGGGTCACGGCGGGCGGCACGGTCTATGTGAAGGCGCGGGCGCACTCCGGTGCCGGGGCCGTATCGTCGGCGGGGTCGCCGTCGGCCGGCTCATCGGCCACGGCGGACGAGGAGGCATCGGTGGAACCCGCGACGGAGCCTGCGGCGGTGGACCGGACGGCGCTGCTGTCGAAGGCCATGGCCGCGGTGAGCATGCCGTCGGGCGCGCAGGTGTCGGCGGCGGTGCTCGACCTGGACTCCGGCACCAGCGCCACGTACGGCACGGCGGCCTTCGACACGGCGAGCATCGTCAAGGTCGACATCCTGGCCACGCTGCTGCTCCAGGCGCAGGACGCGGGGCGGGAGCTGACGGCGACGGAGCAGGCGCACGCCACGAAAATGATCGAGATCAGCGACAACGCCTCTGCCACGGCGCTGTGGCACACGATCGGGCGTGCGTCGGGGTTGGACGCGGCGAACAAGCGGTTCGGGCTGCGCTCGACCTCCGGTGGTTCCGGGGACTTGTGGGGGCTGACGCAGACCACGGCCGAGGATCAACTGGTGTTGCTTCAGCAGGTGTTCGGGGAGTCGTCGCAGCTCGGTGCCGCGTCGCGAACGTATGTGCAGGGCCTGATGAAGAGGGTGGAGGCCGATCAGCAGTGGGGGGTGTCGGCTGCTGCCGCGGGTTCCTCGTGGGCGTTGAAGAACGGGTGGCTGCCCCGTGGTACGACGGGCCTGTGGGACGTCAACAGCATCGGGCGGGTGACGGTGGACGGGGCCGACTACCTGGTGGCGGTGCTGTCGAGGGGGACCGTCAGCCAGGCGAAGGGGATCGCTCTGGTGGAGGCGGCCGCGAAGGCTGCGATGTCCGGGTTCGCCTCCGCGCCGTAGAGGTGCGTGCGGTACGCGGGTGCGGGTGGCCGGTGACCGGTCGCGCCCGCGCCGCGGTGGCCGCGCATCGATGAACCCCGCGCCTCTGGCTATGGGATTGTCCTGCGGCGTCTCCACAGGACCATCCCCGCCACCAGCAGCACTCCACCGGTGCTGCCTGCCAGGGGGCCTGCCCAGTCGGCGGTGGAGCCGGCGGGCTCGGCCGGGTCCGGGCCCGAGCCGAAGTACTTCTCTTCGTACGACGCCGCGCGCAGGCCCTTCGGCTTGAGGCGGTTCGCGGCCTTGAGGGCCGCTGCCGGGTCGATCATGCCGAAGCCCCGGGAGTCGTCGCGGCCGCCCACCGGGGCGTCGCGGGCCGTGTCCTCCAGGAGCTTCTTGATCTGAGCCGGGGTCAGCGTCGGGTGGGCCGCCTTGATCAGTGCCGCGGCGCCCGAGACGAAGGCGGCGGCGGCCGAGGTGCCCCAGCCCTCGTAGTACTTGTGGTCGGGGTCGGCGATCACGACGTTCACGCCGGGCGCGCTGACCGCGGCGTACCAGCGGCGGGTGGAGAAGGAGGCGCGGGTGCCGTACTTGTCCACGGCGGTGGCGGCGATGACGCCCGGGTACGCGGCCGGGTAGGAGACGTGGTCGCCCTTGTCGCCGCCGTTGCCCGCGGAGGCCACCACGACCACGCCCTTCTTCAGGGCGTACTGCACGGCCTCGTCCTCGCTCGGCTCCGGATGCGCGGAATCGGAGTCGTCGCCGAGGGAGAGGTTGATGACGTCCGCGCCGTGGTCGGCGGCCCAGCGGATGCCGTCGGCGAGGGCGTTGCCGCGGGTGGTGCGGGCCTTCGCGCGAGCGGAGTCGCCGTCCTCGAGGATGACCCGCACGGGCAGGATCTTCGCCTCGGGCGCGACGCCCATGACGCCCGCGGTGTCACCGGGTCCGTGGCCGTGCCCGGCGATGATCCCGGCCATGGCGGTGCCGTGCCGGGCCCAGGTGCGGTCTCCGGGCTCGGCGCCGAAGCCGATCATGTCCTTGGCGGGCAGGACGTTGCCGGCCAGGTCCGGGTGGTCGGCCTCGACTCCGGTGTCCAGGACGGCGACGGTGACGCCCTGGCCCTTGGTGGTGCGCCAGGCCTCGTCGAGGCGGAGCGCGGACAGGCCCCACTGCTGGCCGCGGATGCCGTCGGCGTATGCGGTGGTGGACGGCAGCAGAACGAGGGAGCCGGCGAGCAGGAGGCTCACCGCCGTGCCGGTCGCGCCCGCGCGGCGGCTGCCGCGCATCGATCGCCTCATGAAGGCTTCTCCGTGGCCGAGCTGACGGTCTGGCGCAGTCGCCGTTCGATGCGGTCGGCCAGGCCCTGGGCCTCGTTGCCGAGGCCGGCCTGGGCGATGGCCGTGTTCGCACCGGCGCGGACGGCGTCAGCGGCGGGCTGGGGCGAGTCGACGGTGCGGGCGTCGGCCCAGCCGGAGACGGCGAAGGCGACGACGGGGGCGTCGGTGAGGACGGAGACGGTCCAGGCGGCGCGCTGCTTGCCGCCGAAGCGGGCCGCGGCGGTCCCCTTGGCGGCGTACGGCGTGGGCATCAGGTCGCTGCGGCGGTCCAGGTGTTCGTCGCGGAAGCGGGCGGCGAGCGAGGACATGGCGGCGGAGTCGGCCTTGGTGAACAGCAGGCCGACGGTGGTGACGTAGCTCTGGGTGGCGTCGGTGTAGGTGGCGCGCAGGAGCCGCCGGCAGCCGACGGGGGCGAGGGCCTTGTGCAGCAGCGGGTCGAAGGCGTCGGCGCAGCCGCTGTCCGGGGCGACGGCGATCCGCGTCCAGGTGCGGTCGGCACCGCCGGGGCCGGCTCCCGTGCCCTGGAGGGTGGGCGGGAACAGCTGGTCGACGGGCACGCTGTGCCACAGTGTGCCGGCCGCGCTGAACCCGTGTCCGGCCGTGCCGTCCCCGCCGTCGCCGGTGAGCCAACTACCGGTCACGGCACCGCCGATGAGGCCGAGCCCGAGGACCAGACAGGCGGCGGCAGCCGCGGTCCGGGGCCGTACCCGCATCCCCAGCGGCCGCGCCCGCATCCGCTCGTCGTACCCCTCGGGTTCCCCGAACGACACGACGGGCCGGGCGGCCGCGCCGGCGCTCCAGGAGAGGGCCGGGTCCGGGGAAGCCGACGGGGGGCTCGCGGGACGAGCGGGGGCGCTGGGGCTCCACGCGGTCCGGAGGTCATGCGCGGCGGGCATGGGCGGCGGCACCGGGGACGGCGGGGCCTGGTGTGCCGGCGCGGGGGTCGGCGAGGAGGCCGGGCGACCGGACGTGGGCAGGGACGGGGAACCCTCGCGGTCGGGGGCGGGCGCCGATGAGCTGCCCGCATACCCGGCAGCGGATGCCCGCGCCGAGCCCGGGCGGCCCGAGCCCGACACGGGCGCGGAAACCGGACGCTGCGGGGCGGAACCCGGACGCTGCGGCGCGGGCGCCGACCGGATCGGCCGGAGCCGGGCCGTCGTCTCCGACAGGGACTCCGCCGGGGCTCCTGGGCTGCGGGGCGGCGTCCCCGGACGCGGCGCCGACGTGGAACCCGCGGTCCCGGGGGCAGACTCCCCCGGCCGCCCGGTGCTGGGCGTGGGCATGGAATCCGGACGCTGCGCCGCGGGCGCAGGCGGGATCGGCCGGAGCCGAGCCGTCGTCTCCGACAGAGACTCCGGCGGTGCCTCGGGGCGACGGGCCCGGACCCCCGGCCCGTGCGTCGGACGGGGCGGCACGGCTGCGGTGGCCGCCTCCCCGCGCATCTCGCGATCCCCACCCGGCGAAGCCTCAGGGCGACGCGACTGCACCCCCGGCCCATGCACCGGCCGTGGCGGCCCCGCCGTGGTGGCGTCCTCGACGAGGCTCTCGCGGCCCGCGCTCGGCGGGGTGTCGGGGAAGCGGGCCGAGGCCGGGGGCGGGGGCGGGCTCACCGGGTCGGCGGCCTCGGGCACGCTGGAGGGCTGCCGGGAGGCGGGGATGCGGCCGGCTCCGGTGGCTTCCCCGGGACGCTCGGTCCGGGGCTGCCCCTGCCTCGCCGGCCGGCCGGCCGCGCTCCGCGGGATCCGCGGCGCGAAGACGGAGGGCTCGTCGTCGAAGTCGTCGTCGGCCGGTGCCGCCGCGGGTCCGGTGTGCTGGGCCCCCGGCACCCGGCTCGCGGCCGGTTCCCCCGCCGCGCCCCGGCCGACGGACGCCCCTGCGGTCCCGGGCCCGCCGAACTCCGGCCTGCTCCCCTGCGCCGCGGAGCCCGCACCGGCCCATCCGGCGGCGGACGCCCCGGTTCCTCGCGTCGGCGGTCCCGCCGCATTCGTGGCTCGGTCGGCCCCTGTGGACGTGCCCGGTGCCGGTGGTTCGGTCGTGCTGTCCTGGGTGTGGCCCGCGGGGGGCGCCGTCGGGCGCGGAGGGATCGGGGCGCGACGCGCTTCCGTACTCATGCACCCCCCGTTTCCTTCTGCCCGGGCCGTTTCCTCGTACGCGGGCCGTCGTGCTCCTCGGCCGCGCCCGGAGAAAGTCCGTCCGGGCACGCATACCCGTACGGCTGGACCGGCATCCCGGTTCAGGCGATGCGGCCGGATGCGTTCCGCCGTACGTGCGCGTCACTCTACGGGTTGTCCGGGAGAGACGGAGAACCAGTCCACACCCCAGGGGTATCTGCCCGGAACGTCCCCCTACCCTGCGGTAATCCTGTCTGGCAGGCTTCCGTCATGACTGCGCCTGCCGCTGACCGGGCCCGTTACGACCGGGCCACAGCCCATCTCGACGCCCCCCTCGCGATCGTGGATCTGGACGCCTTCGACGCCAACGCGGACGACCTGCTCCGCCGTGCCGGCGGAAAGCCGGTCCGGGTCGCCAGCAAGTCGGTCCGCTGCCGGACCCTGCTGGAACGCGTCCTGGCCAGGGACGGTTTCCAGGGCATCATGTCGTTCACCCTCGCCGAGTCGCTGTGGCTCGCGCGCTCGGGGTTCGACGATGTCCTGCTGGCCTATCCGTCCGCCGACCGGTCCGGCTTCGCCGAGCTGGCCGCCGATCCCAAGCTCGCCGGTGCCGTCACCGTGATGATCGACGACGTCGCCCACCTCGACCTGATCGACGCGGCCCGCGACGGCGGGCGTGAAGTGGTGCGGGTCTGCCTGGAGTTGGACACCTCGCTGAAGCTGCTGGGCGGGCGGCTCCGGGTCGGGGCACTGCGCTCGCCACTGCACTCGCCCGCCCAACTCGCCGAACTGGCACGGGCGGTGGCCCGGCGGCCGGGGTTCCGGCTGGTGGGGATCATGGCGTACGAGGGTCATGTCGCCGGGGTCGGGGACGCCGTGGCCGGGCGGCCGTTCCGGTCGCGGGCCATCAGGCTGATGCAGGCCGCCGCGCGGCGGGAGCTGGCCGAGCGGCGCGCCGCCGTGGTGCGGGCGGTCCGGGCCGTGGCGCCGGACCTGGAGTTCGTCAACGGCGGTGGCACGGGCAGTGTGCAGCACACCGCCGCCGAGGACGCGGTCACGGAGATCGCGGCCGGTTCGGGGCTGTACGTGCCGCGGCTCTTCGACAACTACACGTCCTTCACGGGCCGTCCGGCCGCCCTGTTCGCCCAGCCGGTCGTGCGACGCCCGGGGGTGGGTGTGGTCACGGTGCTCGGCGGCGGCTACCCGGCCTCCGGCGCAGCCGGTCCGGACCGGCTGCCGGTGCCGTATCTGCCCGAGGGGCTCAGGTACGACCCGCAGGAGGGCCCCGGCGAGGTGCAGACCCCGCTGCTCGGCTCGCCCGCCGACGATCTGCTCATCGGCGACAAGGTGTGGTTCCGGCATGCCAAGGCGGGCGAGCTGTGCGAGCGGTTCGAGGTGCTGCATCTGATCGAGGGGGAGACGGTCACGGCGACCGTGCCCACCTATCGGGGCGAGGGGCAGACCTTCCTCTGAGCGCCGGTCGGTGGATGGTGTCCGATGCCCTGCCAAGTGGCGGTCGGCCGACGGCAGCCGGGAGCGGTTGCCGCTGCGGTGGGCGCGGCCGCCGGGACGGCGGCCGCGGCCAGGTCCACGCGAAATGCTGTCGTACAGAGCGGGGACCGTGCACCTCTGTCCCTACAGGGGCGTGACGTACGCGCCCGCGATTCCGCCGTCCACCAGGAAGTCGGTGGCGTTGACGAAGGAGGAGTCGTCGCTGGCCAGGAAGGCGACGGCGGCGGCGATCTCCTCGGCCTCGGCGAACCGGCCGACCGGGATGTGGACCAGGCGACGGGCCGCCCGCTCCGGGTCCTTGGCGAACAGTTCCTGGAGGAGCGGGGTGTTCACCGGGCCCGGGCAGAGGGCGTTGACCCTGATCCCCTCCCGTGCGAACTGGACGCCCAGTTCGCGGGACATGGCGAGCACGCCGCCCTTGGACGCGGTGTACGAGATCTGCGACGTGGCGGCCCCCATCCGGGCCACGAACGACGCCGTGTTGATGATGGAGCCCCTGCCCTGGCGGCGCATGTACGGGATGGCGGCCTTGCAGCACAGGTAGACGGAGGTGAGGTTGACCTCCTGGACCCGCTTCCAGGCCTCCAGTCCGGTCTCCAGGATGGAGTCGTCGTCGGGCGGGGAGATGCCGGCGTTGTTGAAGGCGACGTCGACGCTGCCGTAGGTGTCGTACGCCGTCTTGAACAGCGCCTCGACCTGCTCCGGGTCGGTGACGTCGACCTTCACGAAGAGCCCGCCGACCTCGTCGGCCGCGGCTTTTCCGCGGGCCTCGTCCACGTCGCCGCAGACCACGTGGGCGCCCTCGGAGGCGAGACGGCGGGCGGCGGCCAGGCCGATGCCACTGCCGGCTCCGGTGACGACGGCGGTACGTCCGACAAGGCGGCGGCAAACAATGTCTTCGGTCACTGTGCGGGGCCCTCCGTGCTGATGAAGACGTTCTTGGTTTCGGTGAAGGCGGTCAGGGCGTCCGGGCCGAGCTCGCGGCCGAGGCCGGACTGCTTGAAGCCCCCGAAGGGGGTCCAGTAGCGGACGCTGGAGTGGGAGTTGACGGACAGGTTGCCCGCGCGGACGGCCTGGGAGACGCGCAGGGCGCGGCCGACGTCCCGGGTCCAGATGGAGCCGGCGAGGCCGTAGGGGGTGTCGTTGGCGAGGCGGATCGCGTCCTCCTCGTCGGTGAAGGGGAGAAGGACGGCCACGGGGCCGAAGATCTCCTCGCGGGCCGCCGCGCTGTCCGGCCGCTCCCCCGTGAGGACGGTCGGCGGGAACCAGAAGCCGGGGCCGTCGGGTGCGCTGCCGCGCAGGGCCGGGGCGTCCGCGGCGACGTAGGACCGTACGCGCTCCAGCTGCTGACCGGAGATCAGCGGGCCCATCTGCGTCTTCTCGTCGGCCGGGTCGCCCACCACCACGGCGGCCAGCGCGTCGGCGAGGACGTCACGGGCCTCCTCGTAGACCGATTCCTGGACGAGGATGCGGGTGCGGGCGCAGCAGTCCTGGCCGGAGTTGTCCAGGAAGGAGAAGGGGTCGAGGGCGGCCTTGAGGTCGGCGTCGGCGAAGACGACGTTGGGGCTCTTGCCGCCGAGTTCCAGAGTGACCGGCTTGACCAGCCGGGCGCAGCGCTCCATGACCTCGCGGCCGGTGCGGGTGGAGCCCGTGAACACGATCTTGGCGATGTCGGGGTGGTCGACCAGGGCGCGGCCCGCCGTGTGGCCGTAGCCGGGGAGCACCTGGAAGAGGTGCTCGGGCAGTCCTGCCTCCAGGGCCAGTTCGGCCAGCCGGAGGGCGGTGAGCGGGGTGGTCTCGGCGGGCTTGAGGACGACGGCGTTGCCGGCGGCCAGGGCCGGGAAGGAGCCCCAGGCGGCGATGGGCATGGGGAAGTTCCAGGGGGCGATCACGCCGATGACGCCCAGGGGTTCGTGGAAGGTGACGTCCCAGCCGCCGGGGGCGGGGATCTGTCTGCCGAGGAGACGCTCGGCGCCGCCGGCCGCGTACAGCAGCAGATCGCGGGCGTTCCCGGCCTCCCAGCGGGCGTTGCCGACGGTGTGGCCGGCCTCGCGGACCTCCAGGTGGGCCAGTTCCTCGACGTGTGCGTCGACGACGTCGGCGAAGCGGCGCAGCAGCCGGGCGCGGTCGGCCGGCGGGAGCGCGGCCCAGGCCGGCTGGGCCCGAGAGGCCCGTACGACGGCGGCGTCCACGTCGGCCTCGTCGGCGGCGGGGACGGTGGCGACGACCTCCTCGGTGGCGGGGTTGAGGACCTTGAGCTCGTGCGGGTCGGACACGTGATGACCTTTCACAGACGTTCGAAGGAGCGGCGCAGCTCCCAGTCGGTGACCGCGGCGTCGAAGGCGTCCAGTTCGACGCGCGCCATGTTGCGGTAGTGGGCCACGACCTCGTCGCCGAAGGCGGCCTTGGCGATCGGGCTGTTCTGCCAGAGTTCGGCGGCCTCGCGCAGGGTGGTCGGGACGTGCGCGAAGTCCGCGGTGTAGGCGTTGCCCGGGCAGGCCTCCGGGAGTTCCAGCTTCTGTTCGATGCCGTGGAGACCGGCCGCGACCAGTCCGGCGACGGCGAGGTAGGGGTTGACGTCGCCGCCGGGGAGGCGGTTCTCGAAGCGCATCGAGCGGCCGTGGCCGACCACGCGGAGCGAGCAGGTGCGGTTGTCGTGGCCCCAGGCGACGGCGGTGGGGGCGAAGGAGCCGGGCTGGAACCGCTTGTAGGAGTTGATGTTGGGGGCGTAGAGCAGGGAGAAGTCGCGCAGGGCCGCGAGCTGTCCGGCGAGGAAGTGCCGCATCACGTCGGACATTCCGTCGGGGCCGGCCATCACGTTGCCGCCGTCGGCGTCGGCGAGCGAGAGGTGGATGTGGCAGGAGTTGCCCTCGCGCTCGTCGTACTTGGCCATGAAGGTGATCGAGACGCCCTCCTGGGCGGCGATCTCCTTCGCACCGGTCTTGTACAGGGCGTGCTGGTCGCAGGTGCGCAGGGCCTCGTCGTAACGGAAGGCGATCTCGTGCTGGCCGGGGTTGCACTCGCCCTTGGCGGACTCGACGGTCAGTCCGGCGCCGGCCATGTCGTTGCGCAGGCGGCGCAGCAGGGGCTCGATGCGTCCGGTGCCGAGGATGGAGTAGTCGATGTTGTACTGGTTGGCCGGGGTCAGGCCGCGGTAGTTCGCGTCCCAGGCCTGCTCGTAGCTGTCCTTGAACACGATGAACTCGAGCTCGGTGCCGACCTGGGCGGTGTAGCCGAGTTCGGCGAGGCGGTCGAGCTGCCGGCGCAGGATCTGGCGCGGGGCGGCGACGACCGGGGAGCCGTCGTTCCAGGCGAGGTCCGCGACGAGCAGGGCGGTGCCGGGGTGCCAGGGGATGCGCCGCAGGGTGGACAGATCGGGGTGCATGGCGAAGTCGCCGTAGCCGCGGTCCCAGGAGGACATCGCGTAGCCGTCGACGGTGTTCATCTCGGTGTCGACGGCGAGCAGATAGTTGCAGCCCTCGGTGCCGTGCTGCAGGACCTCGTCGAGGAAGAAGCGGGCGGCGAACCGCTTGCCCTGCAGCCGCCCTTGCATATCGGGGAAGGCAAGGACGACAGTGTCGATCTCACCGCCGGCGACGAGGGCGTGCAGCTCCTCGACGCTCAGCGGGGGTGTGCGGTCTGCCACGGGAGAGCCTCCTTCGGCTTCTTCGCGTTTTGCGGCGGGGCCGGGAGCCATAAGGTATTGCCGAGAACCATTGCTTGGGAAGGGGGTACGGCCCGATGTCGCAGGAGACGGACGCACAGGGGGCAGCTGCGCAGGGAGTCGACGACCGGCTCGCTCCGGTGCTGCGGCCGGTGCGGGCGGGCAACGGCTTCGAGGAGGCACTGGAGCAGATCCTGCAGGTCGTACGCCTCGGCCTGGTGGCGGGCGGTGAACGGCTGCCCGCAGAGCGGGAGCTGGCGGAGCGGCTCGGGATCAGCCGGGTGACGCTGCGCGAGGTGCTGAAGGTGCTGCAGGACCAGGGGCTGGTGGAGTCGCGGCGCGGGCGGTACGGCGGAACGTTCGTGCTGCCGCGCGCGGACGCGGGCGGCGAGGACGAGCTGCGACGGCGGATCGCCGAGGTCGACATCGAGGACGTGCTCCGGTTCCGCGAGGTGCTGGAGGTGGGGGCGGCGGGGCTGTGCGCGGCGCACGGACTGACGGACGAGCAGGCCGGCCGGTTGCGGGAGGCGCTGGACCGCACCCATGAGGCGCCGCTCGCGGACTACCGGCGGCTGGACACGCTGCTGCACCTGACGCTGGCCGAACTGTGCGGTTCGCCGTCGCTGACCGCGCAGTACGCGGCCGTGCGGGCGACCGTCAACGACCTGCTGGACTGCATCCCGCTGCTGGTGCGCAACCTGGAGCACTCGCAGCGGCAGCACATCGCCCTGGTGGAGGCGGTGCTGGACGGGGACGCGGACGGGGCACGGGAGATGATGCGCGAGCACTGCGCGGGTACGGCGGCGCTGCTGCGGGGGTTCCTGGCGTGAGCCGACTCTGCAAAGGTATTCCAAGGAACCTTTGGATTGCCAGGAGGACAGCGTGACGGTACGACCGCTGATCGGCGTGAGCACGTATCTGGAGGCCGGTGTGCGCTGGGGCGTGTGGGAGCTGGACGCGGCGCTGGTGCCGGCCGGCTACCCGCAGCTGGTGCAGCGGGCCGGGGGCCTCGCCTGTCTGCTGTCGCCGGACGCGCCCGAGCGGGCCGCGGCCGTGGTGGCGCGGCTGGACGGGCTGGTGATCGCGGGCGGGCCGGACGTCGATCCCGCGCGCTACGGCGCCGAGCGCTCGCCGCGCACGGGGCCGCCCGCGCCGCAGCGCGACGCGTGGGAGCTGGCGTTGATCGATGCGGCACTGACCGCGGGTGTGCCGTTGCTGGGGGTCTGCCGGGGGATGCAGCTGCTGAACGTGGCTCTCGGCGGCACACTCGTGCAGCACCTGGACGGGCACGCGGAGGTGGTCGGCGTGTTCGGGGCGCACCCGGTGAAGCCGGTGCCGGGGACGCTGTACGCGGGGATCGTGCCGGAGGAGACCTCCGTGCCCACCTATCACCATCAGGCGGTCGAGCGGCTCGGGGCGGGGCTCGTGCCCTCGGCCCACGCGGCGGACGGCACCGTCGAGGCGGTTGAACTGCCGTCGGACGACGGGTGGGTGCTCGGGGTGCAGTGGCATCCGGAGATGGGATCGGACCTGCGGGTCATGGAGGCGCTGGTGCAGGCATCGGCGTGAGTGCCGAAGGCGTCGGCACGACCGCCGACGGCATCGGCGTGACCGTGCTCATCCCCTGGTCAACGACAGCAGCTCCCGGGCCGGCCCCGTGGGCCGGTGCCCCGTCGGCCACACCGCTCGCAGGTCCCGGCGCAGGGACACCTTCTCCACCGGGATGCTCACCAGGCGCCGCATCGCCAGCTCCTCCCCCACCACCAGCTCGCTGAGGACCGACGGGCCCGCGCCGCTGACCGCCGAGGCCTTCACCGCCGTCGTGGAGGACAGTTCGATCAGGGGCCGGGCCAGGCCGCCCAGGGCCGTGTCCAGGACCTGGCGGGTGCCGGAGCCGCGCTCGCGGAGGATGAGGGGCGTGGCCGCGAGTTCCTCGGGGGTCAGAGGGCGCCGGCGCCGGGCCCAGGGGTGGCCGGGGGCGGTGACGACGATCAGACGGTCGTGGGCGATCACCGCGGAGTCCAGGCCCGCCGGGACCGTCAGCCCCTCCACGAAGCCCAGGTCCGCCTCACCGGCCAGCAGGAGTTCCGCGACCTTCGCCGAGTTGCCCGCGAGCAGCGACACCGCGGTGTCGGGACGCGCGGCGTGCAGAGCGAGCAGCCAGCCCGGGAGCAGATACTCCGCGATGGTCATGCTCGCCGCGACCCGCAGCCGGGAGTCCCGCCGGTCGCGCAGGGCCCGCGCGCCCGCGTCGAAGGCGGCCGCCGCCTCGACCACCCGGCGGGCCCAGTCCGTCACCAGGGCGCCCGCGTCCGTCAGCCGGGAGCCGCGCGGCGAGCGGTCGACCAGGGCCACGCCCAGCTGCCGTTCCATGGAGCGGAGGCGGCTGCTGGCGGCCGGCTGGGTGATGCCGACCTCCCGCGCCGCCGCCCCGAGAGAGCCCAGCCGCGCCACGGCCAGCAGCAGTTCCAGCGCGCCGAGATCCGGCACCCGGTGCGCCAGCGAGCCACCGGGCCGGCCGTCGTCCGTCGCGTACTCGTCGCTCATAAGACCAGCTTATGCCCTGATAGAAGTGAACCCCCTGGTCAGCGGCGACCGGCGGCACGAAGGTGACCTCATGGTCACCGCAGCACCTTCCCTGCCCGGCACCCGGGCCGCCCGCGTCCGGCACCTCGGTCCCAACTGGTACGCCTCCGTCATGGGGACGTGCGTCGTCGGCACGGCCGGCGCCGCCCTTCCGTGGCATCCCGACGGGCTGCGCGAGGTCTGCACGGCCGTCTGGGCGCTGGCCCTCCTCCTGCTCGTGGCCCTGCTGGGCGCCCGCGCCCGGCACTGGATCCGCCACCCCGACCAGGCCCGCGCCCACCTCCTCGACCCGGCCATGGCCCCCTTCTACGGCTGTCTGTCCATGGCGCTGCTCGCGGTCGGCGGCGGTGCGATGACCGTCGGCCGGGACTGGATCGGCACCGGTCTTGCGGTGGCGCTCGACGCGGTTCTGTTCACCGTGGGTACGGCCGTCGGGCTCGCGGCCGCCGTCACCGTGCCGTACCTGATGGCCGTACGCCAGCACGTGCAGGCCTCCCAGGCCACCCCGGTCTGGCTGCTGCCGCTCGTCGCGCCGATGGTCTCCGCCGCGCTGGGTCCGCTGCTCGTGCCGCATCTGCCGCCGGGGCAGCCCCGGGAGACCCTGCTGCTGGCGTGCTTCGCGCTGTTCGGGCTGAGCCTGCTGGCGACGCTGCTGATGCTGCCGCTGGTCTTCGCCCGGCTGATCACCTCGGCCCCGCTGCCGCTCGCGCTCACCCCGAGCCTGTTCCTGGTCCTCGGCCCGCTGGGCCAGTCCACCACCGCGGTCGGCCTGATCGCGGACGCCGCGCCCGGGGTCGTACCGGCCCCCTACGACCGCGGTCTCGGCGTGTTCGCCGTGCTGTACGGGGTGCCGGTCATGGGGTTCGCGCTGCTGTGGCTGGGGCTCGCGACCGCGCATGTGGTGCGGGCCCGGCGGCAGGGCATGGGCTTCTCGCTGACCTGGTGGGCGTTCACCTTCCCGGTGGGCACCTGTGTCACCGGCGCCGCCGCCCTCGCCCGGCACACCGGGCTCGCCGTGTACGAGGCCCTGGCCGTCGGCCTGTACGGCGTGCTGGTCGCCGCGTGGCTCGCGGCCGCGTTCGGGACGGTACGGGGTCTGGTCAGCGGTGAGCTGCCCGCAGAGCCGCCGCCAGCACGTGTGGCGCCTCGGCCAGCGACGGGCCGTACCAGGTCAGGTGCCGTCCGCTGACCAGGGCACACGGCAGGCCGGGGAAAGCCTCTGGGCCGTCGTCGGCGGTGAAGCGGTAGGGCTCGTCCGGGAGGACGACGACGTCCGGGGCGGCGGCCCGCAGCTCGTCCACGGGCACACGGGGATAGCGGTCGGGATGGGTGGCGTACAGGTGGTGCACGCCCAGGCGGGCCAGGACGTCGCCCGCGAAGGTGTCGCGGCCCAGGACCATCCAGGGGCGGCGCCAGATCGGTACGACCGCCCTCGTACGGCCCGGGGGCTCGGGCAGCGCGGTCCAGGCGGCCTCCGCCTCGTCCAGCCAGCCCGGCCGTGCCGTCGCACCGCACGCGGTCAGCACCCGGTCCAGCTCCCGGAAGGCCTGGGGCACGGTCCGCACCTCGGTGACCAGCACCTCCAGGCCCGCCGCGCGCAGGGCGTCCAGGTCAGGGGCGCGGTTCTCCTCCTCGTTGGCGAGGACCAGGTCGGGGGCGAGCCCGAGGATCCGCTCGATCGCGGGGTTCTTGGTGCCGCCGACGCGGGTGACGGCGAGGCCGGCCGGATGGCTGCACCAGTCCGTGACACCGGCGAGGACACCGGGCAGCGTCACGGCCACGGCCTCCGTCAGCGACGGGACCAGGGAGACGACCCGCACTAGCGGGACCGGTCCTGGACGGCCTCGATGTGTTCGGCGACCGCCACCACGATCACCCTGGTGTCCGGGACCGTGGCCCGCCAGCGGTGGCGGACCCCGCCGGTCAGATACAGGGTGTCGCCGCGGCCGAGGCGGTGGACACGGCCCTCGGCCTCGATCTCGACGCCGCCGTCGGCGACGTACATCAGCTCGTCGTTGCGGTGCTGGAACTCGCGGCCGGCCTCGTGGTCACCGGTGAACTCGGACGCGTGCAGCTGGTGGTGACCGCGCACCAGGGAACGCGTGCGCGGGTCGAAGTCGCCCTCGGCGACGGGCTCGGCGCGCACGACGTCGACGCTGCAGGCCGGGTCGGCGGCGGCGAGGAGTTCCACGGCCGTGGTGCGCAGGGCGTCGGCCAGCTTCTCCAGGGAGGTGCGGCTCGGGCGGGCCCGGTCGTTCTCGACCTGGCTGAGGAAGGGCACCGAGAGTCCGGTGCGCTCGGCCACGACGGCGAGGGTGAGTTCCAGGGCACGGCGACGCCGCCGGACGGCCGCGCCCACCCGTACGGGCTGTTGCTCTTTGTGGTCGCCCATCGCTCCGGCTCCCTCCTTCACTCGTCGTGCCGCGGTCCGGGTGCCCAGCGCCGGACACACCTCTGAACAGTTCTCTGCACCCTACGCATGTTCGGCAAACCGTTTCATGCGCCTGCCATATCCCTGTCACGCCGGTGGGCCCGCACCCCCACGGTTCACGCCAGTGCGGCAGCGTGCCGTGCGGGACGGGTCTCCCCAGGTTCAAGGCGGGAGCGCGCTCTCGTGTTCCCGTCGGGAAGGGCTCCATGGCGCTCTGTGGTTGTCCGGATCCAGCCCGTAGGCGGACCGCCCACGGGCCGGCAGGCGGACACACCACGAGGGGTGGGCAGCGCCGCGTACGGCGATACCCACCCCTCGGGCGGCGGTCGGGGCGGTCAGGTCACCCGGCCGCCCGGCTGCCGGCGCCCTTCTGCGCGACCGGCGCCCACTTGTCGAGCAGGCCCGGGTTCCGCTTCAGCCAGGTGCGCACGGCGTCCTGCTCCTTGCCCTTGCCGGACTTCTGGATCTGCGCCTCCAGACCGGTGAGCTGCTTCTCGGTCATGGAGAAGTCCTTCAGCCACCTGCCGACCCGGGGGTTGTCGGCGGCGAAGCCCTTGCGGGCGAGGGTGTGCACGCCGTCGCCCGCGCCCCAGGCACCCTTGGGGTCCTTCAGCTTCTTCAGGCCGTAGTCGCTGTACGCCCAGTGCGGGGACCACAGAGTGACGACGACCGGCTGCTTCTTGGCGTAGGCGCGCTTCAGCTCGGCGAGCATCGCGGGCGTGGAACCGTCGACGACGTCGTACGTCCCCTCGAGGCCGTACTCCTTGAGGACCTTGTCCTTGAGCAGGCCCATCATGCCCGCGCTCGGCTCGATGCCGACGATCTTCCCGCCGAACTCGGAGGCGTGGTCCTTCAGGTCCTCCAGGGAGTTCACGTCCTTGACATAGGAGGGGACGGTCAGCTCCAGGGAGGTGGGGCCGAACCACTTGCCGAGGTCGTCCAGCCGCGTGCCGTACTTCTTCCAGTACTCGGCGTGCGTGGTCGGCAGCCAGGAGTCGGTCTCGAAGTCCAGCTGGCCGGTGGCGAGGCCGGTGTAGAGCGGTCCTGCGGCGTACTGGCTGGTGGTGACCTTGAAGCCGCGTTCCTCCAGCAGTTCCTTCCAGAGGAAGGTGGAGGCGATGCCCTCGTCCCAGGGGATGTAGCCGATCCTGATCTCCCTGCCCTTGCCGACGTCCGTGCCGGAGGCCTCGGAGGTGCCGGAGGAGCCGAAGATCCCCATTCCGCCCGCCACGAGTGCGAGGACGACCACGCCGACGACGGCGACCACCGGGCGCGGACGGTACGACCACGCCGTGGTCCGGGCCTTCGCGGCGGCCCTGCGGCCCAGCGGGGACAGCTGGGTGCCGAGGGCGCTGGTCATCCGGTCCAGGTAGATGGCGAGGACGACGATGCCGACGCCCGCCTCGAAGCCGAAGCCGATGTCGAGCTGACCGATCGCCTCGTTGACCGCGCCGCCCAGGCCGCCGGTGCCGACCATGCCCGCGATGACGACCATGGACAGGCCCAGCATGATCACCTGGTTGACACCGGCCATGATGGTGGGCAGGGCGAGCGGCAGCTGGACGCGGAGCAGGGTGTCGCGCGGGGTGGTGCCGAACGCCTCGGCGGCCTCGACCAGTTCGGCGTCGACCTGCCGGATGCCCAGCTCGGTCATGCGGACGCCGGGAGCGAGCGCGAAGATCAGGGTGGCGATCACACCGGCCGCGGTGCCCAGGCCGAAGAAGAGGATGGCGGGGATCAGCAGAACCATCGAGGGCATCGTCTGGAGCAGGTCCAGAACGGGCCGTACGGTCGCGCTGACCGCCCTGGAGCGGGCCGCCCAGATGCCCAGCGGGATCGAGATCACCAGGGCGATGACGGTGGCCACGAGGACCAGGGCCAGGGTGGACATGGCCCGGTCCCACAGGTCGAGCGAGTCGACCAGCGCGAAGCCGGCGAAGGCGAGGACGCCCGCGACCAGGCCGCGCAGCCACCAGGCGACGACCGCGAGGATGCCGGCCAGCAGCAGCGGCGCGGGCGCGGTGAGGACCGCGTCGATGCCGTCGTACATGCCCTCCACGACCGTGCGGATCGCGTCGAACAACCAGGACAGATGGGCGACCAGCCAGTCGACGCCGGAGTCGACCCAGTCGCCGAGGTGCAGCCTAGGCACGGGCGATCACCTTCTTCCCGCCGTTGTCGCACGCGGTGGGTGCGCCCTGTTCGTCGCCGACGAAGCCGACGAGCCGCTGCCGGGGTACGACACCGACGAGCGCGCGGTCGGCGTCGAGGACGGCGACCGGGTGGGTCAGCCGGGCGCTGATGGCGCACAGCTCGGCGAACGACGTGCCGGGCGCGGCCGTCTCACAGCCGCAGTCGGCCTCGTCGCCGCCGACCTCGGTGTCCATCACGGCGGCGGCGGTCAGCACGCGGGAGCGGTCGACGTCCTTGATGAAGGAGGCGACGTAGTCGTTCGCGGGCCGCAGCAGGATGTCCTCGGCGGTGCCGGTCTGCACGATGCGGCCGTCGCGCATGACGGCGATGCGGTCGCCCAGGCGCATGGCCTCGTTGAGGTCGTGGGTGATGAAGACGATGGTCTTCTTCAGGGTCTTCTGCAGTTCCAGGAGCTGGTCCTGCATGTCACGGCGGATCAGCGGGTCGAGGGCGCTGAAGGACTCGTCCATCAGCAGCAGGTCGGCGTCGGTGGCGAGGGCGCGGGCGAGACCGACGCGCTGCTGCATACCGCCGGACAGCTCGTCGGGCCAGGAGTCCTCCCAGCCGGCCAGGCCGCACAGGGCGAGCGCCTCGTCGGCGCGGCGGGCACGCTCGGCGCGGGGCACGCCCTGCACGGACAGGCCGTAGGCGGCGTTGTCGCGGACGCTGCGGTGCGGGAAGAGCGCGAAGTGCTGGAAGACCATGCTGATCTTCTTCGAGCGCAGCTCGCGCAGTTCCCGGTCGGTGAGCGCGGTGAGGTCCTGGCCGTCGAAGCGGACCTGGCCGGCGGTCGGCTCCAGCAGTCCGTTGAGCATGCGCAGCAGGGTGGACTTGCCGGAGCCCGACAGGCCCATGACGACGAAGATCTCGCCGGCCTCGACCTCGAAGGAGGCGTCGATCACGGCGGCGGTGGTGCCGTCGGCGCGCAGCTCCTCCCGGTCGGCACTCTTCCGCAGCTTTTGCACTGCCTGGTCCGGTCGTCTGCCGAACACCTTGAACAGATGCTCGGCCTCAAGCCTGGGTGACACGCGTACCTCTCGTCTCGGCGGGCAGAACAGAGGCGGCGCCTCCCCAGGATCGATATGGTCAAACTTTTAAGTGACTCACGTCACAAAGGGACCGGACAGTGACCGTACGGCATGATGCGAGCGTGACCGGACGACTCATGCTTCTCGACACCGCCTCGCTGTACTTCCGCGCCTACTTCGGCGTACCCGACTCCGTACGGGCGCCGGACGGCACGCCGGTGAACGCCGTGCGGGGACTGCTGGACTTCATCGACCGACTGGTCAAGGACCACCGGCCGGACAGGCTGGTGGCCTGCATGGACGCCGACTGGCGGCCGCAGTGGCGGGTGGACCTGATCCCCACCTACAAGGCGCACCGGGTCGCCGAGGAGCGGGAGGGCGCGCCGGACCAGGAGGAGGTGCCGGACACGCTCTCCCCGCAGGTGCCGGTGATCGAGGCCGTACTGGACGCGGTCGGCATCGCCCGGGTCGGGGTCGCGGGGTACGAGGCCGACGACGTGATCGGCACGTTCACCGCGCGCGCCAACGGACCGGTGGACATCGTCACCGGCGACCGCGACCTGTACCAGCTCGTCGACGACAAGCGGGAGATCCGCGTGCTGTACCCGCTGAAGGGTGTCGGCACGCTGCAGCTGACCGACGAGGCGGCGCTGCGGGAGAAGTACGGGGTCGACGGGCGGGGGTACGCGGATCTGGCGCTGCTGCGGGGCGATGCGAGCGACGGACTGCCGGGCGTGCCCGGCATCGGCGAGAAGACCGCAGCCAAGCTGCTGGCCGAGTTCGGCGACCTGGCCGGGATCCTGGCGGCGGTCGACGACCCGCGGGCGAAGCTCACGCCGTCCCAGCGCAAGCGGCTGACCGAGGCCGGGCCGTACCTCGCTGTCGCGCCGAAGGTGGTACGGGTGGCCGATGACGTCCCGGTGCCGGACGTCGACACCACGCTGCCGCGCGCCCCGCGCGATCCCGCGGCACTGGAGTCACTGGCGGCACACTGGGGATTGGGTGGCTCCTTGCAGCGGCTGCTGACGACGCTCGGGGAATGATCCTGACCGGAATATTCCGGTAAAAAACACGTTCATCAAGCCCCCGTGGAAGACCTGTCGACCGAAGAGGGATGCTAACTTAGGTAAACCTAACCAATGCAGCAGGAGGCCGTGATGGCAGAGCGTCCGGGACGAAAGCCGCGCAAGCCCCATACCGCCCAGGTTGTGCGCACCGAGCGGCTGACTCCGCACATGCAGCGTGTGGTGCTCGGCGGCGAGGGTCTGGCCGGATTCGCCGCGGACACCTGCACCGACCATTATGTGAAGCTCCTTTTCGGCCCCCCGGGTGTGACCTATCCGGAGCCGTTCGACGTGGAGCGGATCCGTGCGGAGTTCCCCCGCGAGCAGTGGCCGGTCACCCGGACATACACGGTGCGCGCCTGGGATCCCGAGCACCATGAGCTGACCCTGGACTTCGTGATCCATGGCGACGAGGGTCTCGCCGGGCCCTGGGCCACCCGGGTGCAGCCCGGTGAGAGCGTGCGCTTCATGGGCCCCGGCGGTGCGTATGCGCCCGACCCGAGCGCCGACTGGCATCTGCTCGCCGGGGACGAGAGCGCGCTGCCCGCGATCGCCCGGGCTCTGGAGACGCTGCCCGCCGGCACCCGGGCCCACGCCTTCGTGGAGGTGTCCGGCCCCGAGGAGATCCAGAAGATCGACTCCGATGTGCAGGTCGTCTGGCTGCACCGCGGGGACCGGCCGGTGGGCGAGGCTCTGCTGGAGGCCGTGCACGCGCTGGAGTTCCCGGCCGGCCGGCTGCAGGCGTTCGTGCACGGCGAGGCGAGCTTCGTGAAGGAGCTGCGCCGCCTGCTCCGGGTCGAGCTGCAGATTCCGCGCGAGGACCTGTCGATCTCCGGCTACTGGCGCCGCGGCCACAACGAGGACGGCTGGCAGGCCTCCAAGCGGGAGTGGAACGCCCGTATCGAGGCCGAGCAGGAGACCAGCGCCGCGGCCGCCGCCTGAGCGGCCGTACGCCATGTGAGCAGCTGGGTGGACGGCGCACCGAGGACCGTGCCGCGCACCAGGCGGCCCCGGGCTCACCGCACCCGGCCCCCGTACCCTTGACCGCGATGAGACGCCGTAAGCCGCCCCCGCCCTCTCCGCTCCCCCAGCGCGACGGTGTCGACCCGGTGCGGGTGCGGCTGCCGTTCGGCGAGGCCTGGGACAGCGTGCGGGAGTATCTCGTGGCGCGGCTGACCGGTGCCGGGCCCGGGGTGATCGAGGGCATGTTCGACGCGGGGCTGGTCGTCGGGGCCGATGCGCGGGCAGTGGCGCCGGACGCGCCCTACGAGCCGGGGATGTACGTGTGGTTCCACCGGGAGCTGCCCGCCGAGGTCCCGGTGCCGTACGCGGTGGAAGTGGTGCACCGGGACGCGCACATCGTCGTGGCCGACAAGCCGCACTTCCTCGCGACGACCCCGCGCGGCACACATGTCACCGAGACCGCGCTGGCCCGGCTGCGCCGCGAGCTGGACATCCCTTCGCTGAGCGCCGCGCACCGGCTGGACCGGCTCACCGCCGGTCTGGTGCTGTTCACGGTGCGGCCCGAGGAGCGCGGCGCGTACCAGACGCTGTTCCGGGACCGCCGGGTGGGCAAGGAGTACGAGGCCGTCGCGCCGTACGAT
Organism: Streptomyces sp. NPDC101151; assembly: GCF_044768335.1. Taxonomy (NCBI): domain Bacteria; kingdom Bacillati; phylum Actinomycetota; class Actinomycetes; order Kitasatosporales; family Streptomycetaceae; genus Streptomyces; species Streptomyces sp. NPDC101151. The sequence continues at coordinate 283,020 of NZ_JBIWPP010000008.1, forward strand.
CCCTCGCTCGCCCTGCCCCGGACGGTGCGCAGCCGGATCCTGAAGGAACGCGGAGTGCCGGCCGCGCGAGAGGTCGAGGGCGAGCCGAACGCCGTGACCCGGGTGGAGCTGGCCGAGCGCCGGGGCGAACTGGGCCGCTACCGGCTCCTCCCGGAGACCGGCCGGACGCATCAGCTGCGGGTGCATCTGAACGCGCTGGGCGTACCCATCCTCGGCGACCCGCTCTACCCGGAGGTGACGGCCCCCGTACCGGACGGCGACTTCCGGCGTCCGCTGCAACTGCTCGCACGGAGGCTGGAGTTCACCGATCCGGTCACGGGGGCGGAGCACACGTTCGTCAGCGGACGGACGCTGCGGGCGTGGTCCTGCCCGCAGGTGTGGGCAGACCGGCGGCCGTAGCCGCTCAGTCCCCCCGCCACCAGCGCAGCATCCGCCGCCACAGGTTCTGGCGGCGCGTCGGTTGCGGCGTCGCGGGCACGGGCTGCGGAGCGGGGCGCGGAGGTGTCGCAACGGGCTCCGGGGCGGGTGCCGGGTCCGTGCGCACGGTGCCGACCTGCCAGTCGGCACGCTGGGGCGGAATGGGCGAGGGGCTGGGTGGCAGGCCCACGTCCTGCTGGGGCTTCGGTTCGAAGCGCACCGGCAGGGCCACCAGATGCCGGGAGGCGATGGACGAGCGCCAGCGCAGGTCCTCCTCGGGGCAGTCCAGCTGGATGTCCGAGAGCCGCATCAGCAGGGCGTCCACGCCGACGTCGGCGATGGCACGGCCGATGTCCTGGCCGGGACACTCGTGCGGCCCCCCGCCGAAGGCGAGATGGGAGCGGTTGCCCTGCATGTTGGCGGACAGGTCGGGCCGCACCCGCGGGTCCACGTTGCCCGGGGCGGGCGCGAAGAGCACCCCGTCGCCCTTGCGGATGCGCTGGCCGCCCAGCTCCGTGTCCTGCTTGGCGAAATAGCCGAGGACGGTGCTGAACGGCGGCTCGTCCCACAGGGACTGCTCGATCGCCTCCGGCACGGTCATCTGGCCGCCGTTGAGCTGGGCGCGGAAGCCCGGCTCGGTGAGGACCATGCGCAGGGCGTTGGCGAGCAGGTTGGCGGTGGCCTCGTAGGCCGCGAAGAGGACGAGGCGCAGGTGTTCGCGGACCTCGTCGTCGGTCAGTCCCACGGGGTGGGTGATGAGGTGACTGGTGAAGTCGTCGTCGGGCCGGGCGCGGCGGCGGGTGGTGAGGCGGCCCAGCGCGTCCATGACGTAGGCATGGCTCTGGATGGCGGTCTCGGTGCCCTTGAGCGCGTCGCGGGCGGCCTGCACCATCCGGTCGTTGTACTCCTCGGGCATGCCGAGGATCTCGCACATGACGGCCATCGGCAGGTGCTCGGCGAACTGGGACACCAGGTCGGCCCGGCCCCGCCCGCAGAAGCTGTTGACCAGCTCCTGGGTGTAGCGGCCGATGTGGCGGCGCATGCTGCGGTGGTCGATGGTCGACATGGCTCCGGTGACCGCCGCACGCAGCCGCTGGTGCTCGTCGCCCTCGGCGTGCGAGCAGATGGGCTGCCAGGCGATGTGCGGCATGAGCGGGTGGTCGGGTTTGACCATGCCCTCCAGCAGCGGGGTCCAGATCCGGCTGTCGCGGGCGTACAGGGAGGGGCTGCGCACCAGGTGGAGGTTCTCGGCGTGCCCGAGGACCACCCACATCGGTACGTCGTCGTGGAGCAGCACGGGCGCCACGGGGCCGTGCTCCTCCCGCAGGCGCTCGTAGAGGTCGCCCAGGTCCTCCGCGTGGGGGCCGTAGAGACGGCGCAGCCCCCCGGGGCCGAGGCCGTGCGCCGGGCAGCCCGGCGGCGGGCCGGAGGTGGGGTCTGTGCCGGTCAGGGAATGGGATTCAGGCGTCACAGTGTCGCTCCGGAACGGAAAGGTGGGGGTAGGTCGGATACGTATCAGGTGAGGGCGCCGGAGAGGGCGAGCGAGTGCAGGAAGCGCATCAGGGTCATCAGCACGTCCTTGCTGGAGGCCCGGCGGCGCACGTCGCAATCCATGATCGGGATGTCCGGTGCCAGGTCCAGCGCGGTGCGCAGTTCCTCGACGGGGTAACGGGGCGCGTCGGGAAAGGAGTTGATGGCGACCACGAAGGGGACGCCGCGCTCCTCCAGCCGCCCCATGACGTCGAAGCTGACTTCCAGGCGCCGGGTGTCGACCAGGACGACCGCGCCGAGGGCGCCTTCGAACAGACGGTTCCACAGGAACCAGAAGCGCTCCTGGCCGGGGGTGCCGAAGAGGTAGAGCACCAGCTTGTCGGTGATGCTGATGCGGCCGAAGTCCATGGCCACGGTGGTGGCCGTCTTGGAGTCGGAGCCGTAGTTGTCGTCGACCCCGATGCCGGCCTGGGTCATGGTCTCCTCGGTGGTCAGCGGCCGGATGTCGCTGACCGAGCCGACCATCGTGGTCTTGCCGACGCCGAAGCCGCCCACGATCACGATCTTCACCGCGGCCCGGGCCGTGTGCGGGAGATGGTCCTCGGTGCGTGGGCCGGGGATGGTGTCAGAGCCGTTGAAGTCCATGCATCACCGCTTCGAGGAGGGAACGGTCGGCTACCGCCTTGCGGACGATCGGGGCACGCGCCTGCACCAGTTCGGTCGTGATCAGCTCGGTGATCACGACGGTCATCGCGCTGAACGGCAGCTTGAGATAGGCCGAGAGCTCGGCCACGGACAGGGGCGCGGTGGAGAGCCGGAGCACTGCCGCCTCCTCCGGTGAGGCGGACGGCGGTGGCGCGGCACGCGCCACGATCAAGGTCACCAGGTCGAGTTCGGCCCGGCCGCCGTCGGCGGTGCCGGCGATGGTGTAGAGCCGTTCGGGGTTCCTGGGCGTCTCCTCGCCCTCCGCCGGTTCGGGGGGCGGCGGTGGCGGGGGCGGCAGTTGCTCCGGCTGGCGCCGTTTGCGGCGCGGAGGAGTCATACGGTCTGCCCGTTCCTCCGGGGCGGACTGGTGAGATGGGTGCCGATCCGGACGACCAGGTCACGCATCATGCCGCTCATCCGGCCCGGCTCGCACGTCACGTCGGCGAGCACGGCGAGGTAGGCGTTGGCACCGGCGTTCATGAGGTAGAAGTAGCCGCCGTCGATCTCGATGACGACGAGCTTCATGTCGCCGGCGCCGGTGATTTCCTGGGTGATGGCACTGGCCAGGCTCTGTACGCCCGCGCAGGCGGCGGCCACCCGGTCGGCGGCGTCGGGGTCGCCGCCGTAGCGGGCGATGCGCAGTCCGTCGGCGGAGAGGACCACGATCATCTGGATGCCCGGTACGCCGTCGTTCAGCTGCTTGAGCATCCAGTCGAAGTTCGCTCGCTGCTGGATCACTTGAGGTTCCCCTCGTCGTCGGCCTGGATGGCGGCCTCGATGGCGGTGTCCGAATCGTCGATCAGGTGCAGATACGCGGTCGGGTTCCGTGTGAAGTCGGTCAGCTCGGCCGCGGAGGCGTCCTCGGGCATGCCCTTCCTGAGGCCGTCCCAGAAGGCGTCGACCCACATGCCCGGCGGCCGGTCCAGGAGCTTCTGGCGCTCGGGGTCGATCTCGGGCTCGGGCTCGGGTTCGGGCTTGTGCTGGGACCAGATGGTCGGCCGGCCCTCGCGCTCGGCGCGCTCGATGGCGGCCTGTTCGGCGATCCGCTGGCTGAGCGGGGTCTTCACCCGGCTGCGGCGCTGCGGCAGACCGCCCGCCGTCCATTCGGTGACCTCCGGGACGTCGTCCTCCATGGAGATCCCGGCAGGGATGCGGGGGCTGGTGGGGCGGCGCTTCTTGGGCGGGCGCTTCGGGCCCTCGACGGCACCGAGTTCGGGCTGCGGCACGGCGGTCGCACCGATGCCATGGGCGGCTCCGACGCCGGGCTCGGTGGTGGTCATCACGCGCGGTACGACGAGGATCGCGCGGACACCGCCGTAGGCGGAGGCGCGCAGCGAGACCTGCATGTCGAAGGCCTTGCAGAGCCGGCCGACGACGGCGAGGCCGAGGCGCGGGCTCGAGCCCAGGTTCTCCGCGTCGTCACCCGCCATGGCGTCGGTGATCGCCTTCTCGATGCGGGCGCGGCCTTCCTCGCTGAGGCTGACGCCGGCATCCTCGATCTCGATGACGAGGCCGGTCTGCACCTCGGCGGCGGTGACGTGCACCTTGGTCGACGGCGGCGAGTAGCGGGTGGCGTTGTCGAGGAGTTCGGCTGCCGCGTGGATGATCGGCTCGACGGACGTGCCCTTGATGTTGATGTTGACGATGGAGTTCAGCTCGATGCGCCGGTACTCCAGGATCCGGGACATGGCACCGCGCAGCACGCTGTACAGCGACACGGGCAGCGGCCACTGACGACCGGGGCGGCCGCCGCCGAGCACGGAGATGGAGTCCGCGAGGCGGCCGATCAGCGCGGTGCCGTGGTCGATGCGCAGCAGGTCGTCGAAGACCTCGGGGTTGCGGCCGTGGTCCTCCTCCATCTCGCGCAGTTCGTTGGCCTGCTGATGGACGATGGCCTGGACGCGGCGGGCGATGCTGACGAAGGAGCGCTCCGTGGCGTCGCGCATCGAGATCTCGTGGTCGGCGCCGCGCAGCGCGTTGTACAGCAGGGTGCGCTGCGACTCGGGCATGTGGCGCAGTTCGGGGTCGTTGTCGACGACCTTGCGCATCACCTCTCTGAGGGGTTCGCCGTAGCGCAGCCGGTGCAGCGCGGTCGGTACGACCTCGGTGCCGAGGCGGACGATCTCCGCGTCGTGGGCGGCGAGACGGTGCTCCAGATACGCGGTGTGACGGGCGTGCTCGGCCTGCGCCTCGCGGAGCCTGCGTCCGCGGCGGACGGCTTCGGCGGCCGTGGCGAGGACCAGCAGCAGGGCCACGGCCCCGCACCCGCCGACGGCGATCCGGGCCGAGGCCGGTGCCAGGGCGACGGCGGCTCCGGTCGCCGCGGCCATCACTATGGCCGGCAGCAACAGCACGCGCGCATAAGGACGTTCACGGCCACCGGGAGGCTTTTGAACACTCACCATGGATGCCTTCTGAGACGAGTCGGCTGGGTGTCAGGGGGGCTTGAGGGGGGAAGGTTCATGGAACTGAAGGGATCTTCAGGAAGTTTGGGAACAAGCGCACGAATACACCTCAACTCGGTGCGCCGCGGGCGAGCTTAGTCCGACCGGATCATCGCCGTGTCATATTCGGCAAGCACCTGAAATCGCCCCTGCAACAGGAGTACGCTCGGCTCCATTTATACGCTCGGCGATCATTCGAACACGGCACGTGATCGCGGATGGGTGTACGAAAGTAACTCACCGTGATGAGTGAAAGAGCGCTCGCGCCTGCCTCGGATGCCCGCTCGTCCCGGCATCGCACGACGAGCAGACATGTCCGGCACCGTCGGCCGCGTCGAGGCGGCCTACGCCCGTATCGACGCCATGGACCGGCCCGAGCCGTGGTTCGGCCCGCGTCCCCGTGCGGACGCCGAGGCGGAGGCCCGCGCGATCGGCGAACGGGGCGCAGCGGGCACACACCTCCCGCTCGCGGGGCGCCTGCCGGCCGTCGATCGGCCCGGCGTCCACGGACGACCCTCCGGCCGCCATCACCCGCAGCCCGACGCCCGAGACCGCCCGACGGTGCTGGGCGCCCGTCCGACGGGCCGGCCCCTGAAGCCCGGCTTCTCGGCCTGGGCGCCCGTCCGGGCCTTACGACGACCACGGCCCCGGTGTGCCGCCCGCACGCGCTGCGCACCGATCGAGACGGAGATGTGGTGTCTCCCGGCCGAGGGCCTGGGCCGCCTGGTGACCAGGCTCCCCCGCCCGATGCCCCTGGGCAGCGTGCACCCGGCGGACGGCAGGCGGGCCCCGGGCTTCCTCTGGAGCCGGACGCCCTGCCGGACACGGAGGACATCACGCGCTACGTCGGCCGGCGAGCCTCTCCGTGCCGCTGATCGGGTCCGACCGCCCAGGGGCGCGGGGAACTGCGCGACCGGCCACAGCGCACCCGCGAACGCAGGATCAGCCCACCGACGAATAGGCGACCACACCCCGCAGCAGCTGATCGACCGCCTTGCGCGCGGCCTTGGCCACGGTCGAGCCCGCCACGGGAGAAGCCGCCGAGATCTGCCCGAGCACGTCGATGACCTGCTTGCACCAGCGCACGAAGTCACCGGCCGGCATCTCCGCCTCGCGCAGCACCTCGTCGAGGCCCTTGCCGGAGGCCCACATATAGGCGGCCCAGGCGAAGCCGAGGTCCGGCTCGCGCTGGCCGACGCCCTCGGTCTGGCTGATCCGGAAGTCCTCCTCCAGACCGTCCAGCCGACCCCAGATCCGGACCATCTCGCCGAGCGCGGCCTTCGCCTTGCCGGAGGGCAGCTTGGGCGCCATGGCGTCGTCGGCGACCCGGGCCTCGTACACCAACGCCGAGACGCAGGCGGCGAGTTCGGCCGGGGCGAGGCCCTCCCAGACGCCCTCGCGCAGGCATTCGCTGGCCAGCAGGTCGAGTTCGCCGTAGAGCCGGGCGAGCCGCTTGCCGTGCTCGGTGACCTCGTCGCCGCGCAGGTAGTCCAGCTCGGTCAGCAGCGCCACGATCCGGTCGAAGGTCCGCGCGATGGTGTTCGTACGGCCCTCGATACGGCGCTCCAGCTGCGAGGTGTCGCGCAGCAGGCGGTGGTAGCGCTCGGCCCAGCGGGCGTGGTCCTCACGGTCGTTGCAGCCATGGCAGGGGTGGGCGCGGAGCTCGGCGCGCAGCCGGGCGATCTCGCGGTCGTCGGCGGCCTGGGACCGCTTCTTGCGGGCCCGCTCCGGCGGAATGTGCCCGGCCTTGCTGCGCAGCGCGGAGGCGAGGTCCCGACGGGACTGCGGGGAACGCGGATTGAAGGACTTCGGGATCCGCATCCGCTCGAGCGGCTCGACGGGCACCGGGAAGTCCATCGACGCCAGCCGCTTGACCTGCCGCTCGGCGGTCAGCACCAGCGGGCGCGGGCCGTCGTGGTGGTCGAAGCCGCGATGGCCGTTGGAGCGGCCGGCGGGCAGCCCGGGGTCGAGGACCAGGGCGAGACCCGCGTACTTCCCCGTGGGCACGTGGATGACATCGCCCGGCTTGAGCCGCTCCAGGGCGACAGCGGCCTCGGCGCGCCGCTCGGACGCGCCCTGCCGGACCAGTTCGGTCTCGCGGTCCTTCAGCTCACGGCGCAGCCGCGCGTACTCCTCGAAGTCGCCGAGGTGGCAGGTCATGGAGGCCTTGTAGCCCTCCAGACCCTCCTCGTTGCGCTGCACCTGCCGGGAGATCCCGACGACCGACTTGTCGGCCTGGAACTGCGCGAACGAGGTCTCCAGCAGCTCGCGCGAGCGGTGCCGGCCGAACTGCTCGACCAGGTTGACCGCCATGTTGTACGACGGCTTGAAGCTGGAGCGCAGCGGATACGTGCGGGTGCCCGCGAGACCGGCGAGGTGCTCGGGGCTCATACCGCGCTGCCAGAGCACGACCGCGTGGCCCTCGATGTCGATGCCACGGCGGCCGGCCCGGCCGGTCAGCTGGGTGTACTCGCCGGGGGTGATGTCGGCATGCTGCTCGCCGTTCCACTTGACGAGCTTCTCCAGGACCACCGAGCGGGCGGGCATGTTGATGCCGAGGGCGAGGGTCTCGGTCGCGAACACGGCCTTGACCAGTCCGCGCACGAAAAGCTCCTCGACGACCTCCTTGAAGGTCGGCAGCATGCCCGCGTGGTGGGCGGCGATACCGCGCTCCAGGCCCTCCAGCCACTCGTAGTAGCCGAGGACGTGCAGGTCCTCGGACGGAATGGCGGCGGTGCGCTCCTCGACCAGTGCGCGGACCTGCTGCCGCGCCTCCTCGTCGTTGAGCCTGAGGCCCGCGAACAGGCACTGCTGGACGGCCGCCTCGCAGGCGGCGCGGCTGAAGATGAAGGTGATCGCGGGCAGCAGGCCCTCGGCGTCCAGGCGCTCGATGACCTCCGGCCGGCCCGGCGTCCACACCCGTGAGCGCTGTCGGCGCTCCCGCTCGCGGTCCGCCTCGCGCATCGCGCGGCCCCGCCGGCGGTCCTGGAAGGACGGCCGGGTCGCCTCCATGCGGGCGAGGCGGGCGAGGTCGGGGTTGACGGCCTTCCTGTGCCCCTCGCCCTCCTCGAACAGGTCGTACATCCGGCGCCCGGCGAGCACGTGCTGGAACAGCGGCACGGGCCGGTGCTCGGAGACGATCACCTCGGTGTCACCACGGACGGTGTCCAGCCAGTCGCCGAACTCCTCGGCGTTGGACACCGTCGCCGACAGCGACACCAGGGTCACCGACTCGGGCAGGTGGATGATCACTTCCTCCCAGACGGCACCGCGGAAGCGGTCGGAGAGGTAGTGCACCTCGTCCATGACCACATGGCCGAGGCCGAGGAGGGTCTGCGAGCCGGCGTACAGCATGTTCCGCAGCACCTCGGTGGTCATCACGACCACCGGGGCGTCGGAGTTGACGCTGTTGTCTCCGGTGAGCAGGCCGACCTTCTCGGCGCCGTAGCGGCGGCACAGGTCGGCGTACTTCTGGTTCGACAGCGCCTTGATGGGTGTCGTGTAGAAGCACTTCTTGCCCTGCTGCAGGGCGAGGTGGACGGCGAACTCGCCCACGATCGTCTTGCCCGAGCCGGTGGGGGCGGCCACCAGCACACCCTTCCCCTCTTCGAGTGCCTGGCAGGCCTCGATCTGGAAGGGGTCGAGGCCGAAGTCGTACATCTCGCGGAAGGACGCGAGCGCGGTGGCCTGCTCGACTGCCCGTCTCCGGGCTGCCGCGTACCGCTCGGCCGGTGAGAGATCCTCTGTCATCGTGCTTTCGAGCGTACCGGGCCCCACTGACAACAGGACGATCATTATCCGATCGTGGGCCGAGCAACAGCGGCTCCGGGGGGCGCGGGAACGACGGATGCCCCCGTCCTCGGGACAGGGGCATCGCGGCGGCTCGGTGCGGGCTCAGGTCACGTCGTCGTAGCCGTTGACCCGGTCCGTGCTCGTCTGCTCGGGCAGGGCCCGGTTCGCCGAGACGGGCTCGATGTCGCCGATGTCCTCGGGTGTGAGGTCCAGGTCGGAGGCCTCGTCGTCGTCGGGACCCGACGCATCGCGGCGGCGCTTGCGCTTGTCGTTGGCCAGCGAGAAGGCGACCGCGGCGAAGTACAGCACCCAGATCGGGCCGGCCAGGGCCATCATCGACAGCGGGTCCGTGCTCGGCGTGGCGACGGCCGCGAAGATCGTGATGCCGAGGATCATGGCCCGCCACCAGCCGAGCATGCGCCTGCCGGTCAGCACCCCGGTGAGGTTGAGCATGACCAGCAGCAGCGGCAGTTCGAAGGACAGGCCGAAGACGATCACCATGCGGGTGACCAGCTGGAGCAGGTCGTCCAGTGGCAGCAGGTTGTCGATGTTGCCGTTCGGCGTGAAGTCGATCAGCACCTTCGCGGTGGTGGGGAGCACCTTGTACGCGAAGTACGCACCGCCGAGGAACAGCGGGGCGCCGGTGAAGACGAAGGCGTAGGCGTACTTCTTCTCGTGCCTGTGCAACCCGGGAGCCACGAAGGCCCACAGCTGGTACAGCCAGATCGGCGAGGCGAAGACGACACCGGCCGTCAGCGAGACCTGCAGGGCCAGGGTGAAGGGGGCGAGCAGGCCGTTGATCGTGATCCGCGCACACGGCTGCGACTTGACGGTCGAGCTGGCCAGCTCCTCGAAGCTCTTCCCACAGCCGACCGAGTCGAGAATCGGCTGAGTCAGGAAGTTGATGATGTCGTTGTAGAAGAAGGCGGCGACGACCGTCACGACGACGATGGCCAGCAGTGCCTTCGCGAGCCGGTTGCGGAGCTCACGAAGGTGATCCGCAAGGGGCATCCGCCCCTCGGGATCTTTCTCCTTCTTGCGGGCAGACTTGGGCAACCCACGTCCTCATCTCGTGCGGCAGGCCGGAGCGCTCCGGCCCTGCGTCAGCGCTTGGTGGTGTCCGTCGGCTCGTTGACCGGCCGCGAGCTGGTCACGTCGCCGGGAGACGCCTGGATGGTGCGCTGGGACGGAGGCTGCTCGTTGGAGGTGGGGGCCTGGGCGGAGGAGTTGCTCTCTTCCTTCATCGCCTTGGCCTCGCTCTTGAGGATGCGAGCGGACTTGCCGAGGGAGCGGGCCATGTCCGGAAGCTTCTTCGCGCCGAACAGCAGCACGACGATGACGAGGATGAGAATGATCTCGGTAGGTCCGAGCCTTCCGAACATAAGTGTTTACCTTCTCACCGAGGCGGCTGGGATGGGTGCTGTCCGACCGGTCGGACATGCGTCCGAGCAGTCGTGCTGCCAGCGATCGTAACGCTCAGGGGTGAACGAGAGGCAATCCCCGTGCGTACTCCCGGTCCGCGGTACGCGCCTCGCTCTTCGCACCGCGATCAGCAGCGTACCTGTCCCGGCGGTCGCCATGACAGGGCGAAGTGACCCAAAACGTTTGCCGTGGAGACTCACGGGGCCCGTCGACGCCCCTCACAGCGTGTCCGCGGAACGGGCCGCGCTCACCGCCGCCCGCTCCAGATCCTCGGCCGCCCTGTTGATACGGCGCGCGGAGGCGTCGACCTGCTGCCCGAGGCGCCGCGCCTCCAGGAAGACCCGGACGGCGAGCACCCCCAGGACGGCGAGACCCAGGAAACCCACGGCTACCGCGAACATCGGCCAGAACATGACGTCGAGCCTAGACGGTCCTACACCGTGGAGTGCAGCCGCAGGGTCCTGACCCCGCCGCCGGTGAGCAGCTCGACGATGCGCTCCCCGGCCGGCTTGCGCACCGAGGCGCCGCAGTCGGGGCAGGTGAAGGAGTAGAACGTCGTCCGGCTCGAGGCCCCGATGGCGAGGCGCAGAGCGCTCGCGGAGAGTTCGAAGCGGCCCCGGCAGTCCGGGCAGCCCGCCTTGAACATCACGGGAACCGCTCTCTTCATCCCGGCGAAGGCGGCCGCCACCGTCATCTGACCCGCACCGGACACCGCAGACTCGCTCAAAGCCCTCGCTCCTGCCTGTCGTGAACACCGTGCACCGCCGCCGGCGGTGTGTCTGTGTCGTACGCCGCCAGTGCCTCGCGGGCCGCCCGGCGGGCGCTGTCGGCCAGCTCGGGCGGCGAGACGATCCGGCCGTCGCCGCCGAGGCGCAGCGCCAGTCGGCGCAGGGAGGCCGGATCGGGGGTGCGCAGAGTGATACGCAGCCCGCCGTCGGGAAGCTCATCCGCGCTGTCGTGCGGGTAGTACTCGGCGACCCAGCGGCCGCCGGGGCCGACCTCGATCACGACCTCCGGGTCCTCGGCGGCCGGCTGCACCAGGGCCTCCGAGAGGTCCCGCAGCTCGATCTCCGGCGGTGCCGCGGGCTCGTCCAGGATTCTGATCTCGGCGACCCGGTCGAGCCGGAAGGTGCGCCGGGCCTCGGAGCGGCGGCACCAGGCCTCCACATAGGTGTGGCCGACGCTGACCAGGCGGATGGGGTCGATCTCCCGCTCGGTGACCTCGTCACGCGCCGGTGAGTAGTAGCGGATCCACAGTCTGCGGCGCTCCGAGATCGCGCGGTCCACGTCGGCGAAGACTCCGCCCTCGGACTCGAAGGTCACCGAGAGCCGGGAGCTGGCGCCGGCGACCTCGCCGGCCGCCGTCTCCACCTTGGCCGTCGCCCGCAGCAGGGCCTGGCGGTCGCTCTCCCGCAGTCCGGGCAGGGTCGACACGGCGCGGGCGGCCACCAGCAGGGCCGTGGCCTCGTCGGCGGCGAGCCGCAGCGGTTCGGCCGCCTCCTCGCCGAGCGCGGCCGGGTTGTGCCACCAGATGCGCTCGCCGTCGGTGTCGATGTCCAGCAGATCGCCGCCGCGGAAGCTGGTGCCGCACATCGGCAGCAGATCGAGGTCGGAGACCAGCTCGTCCTCGGTGATGCCGAAGGCGCGCGCGACGTCCGCGATCCTGGCGCCGGGGCGCTCCCGGAGGTAGGTGACCAGCGAGAGCATCCGCCGGGTCTGGTCGATGGCGTTCACGGGCCTGACCGGTTTGCCTGCCATGGTTCTGCTCCGCTCCCCCTCAGCCCTTGGCCACGGCACGCAGCCGGTCCACCACGTCGGCCCGCAGCTCGGCGGGCTCCACGACCACCACGTCCGGACCGAACTCCACCAGCCAGGCGTCCAGGCCGTGGCCGTACGGAATCTCCAACTCGTCCCAGCCGTCACCGAGTTCCCGGACCCTGGCGGCCTTCGCCCGAAGGGGGTAACCCGCTCCGGAACGCAGCCTGATCAGCGCCGACCGGTCGGCGATCTCCCCGGCCCAGCCGGCGACGGTCTCGCGCACGGTGACGACGTCGGGAACGGGCACGGTGAAGCCCGTACCGCGCGAGCGGACCCTGCCGGTGATCCGGGAGAGCCGGAAGACGCGCTCGGCGCCCCGGTCGCGGTCCCAGCCTGCCAGGTACCAGTGGCCGCGCCAGCACTCCAGCGCCCACGGCTCGACATGCCGGGGCCCGGGGTGGGCGGCGGAGGCCTTGCGGTAGTCGAAGACGACCGGGCGGCGGTCGCGGCAGGCCAGCATCAGCGGCTCGAAGGCGGCCTCGTGCACGGGGATGCGCGGCTCCAGGGCGCCGTGCGCCTCGTACGGGTCGACGTCCTCCGGCAGCCCGGCCGCGCGCAGCTTCTGCAGGGCGCCGCTGGCCGCGCCTGCCAGCCGCGCCTGCTGCCAGACCTTGGCGGCGAGGCCCAGCGCGGCGGCTTCCTCGGCATCCAGGGTGATGGGGGGCAGGCGGTTGCTGTCGCGGCGGGCGAGGTAGCCGATCTCGCCGTCGAGGTTCTCGACGGTCTCGATGACCAGGCCCAGCTCGCGCAGGTCGTCCTTGTCCCGCTCGAACATCCGGTTGAAGGAGTCGTCGCTGCCCGCTGCGCCCTTGTCCGGCCGGGCGGTCTCCAGGTACGCCTCGATGGAATCGCGCAGCTCGCGCTTGCTGAGCGGCCGTCGTGTGCCGAGCAGACACAGCGCGAGATTCATCAACCGCTCGGCCTTGGCAATGGCCATCGACGCCCTTCGCCTTCCTCATCATGCTTCTGACCGACGACCGTACCGCTCCGGGGTGTCGCGGCAAAAGCCGGAGCAAAGAAGGACGCCCATTGCGGACAGCAGGGGGCAAAGAAGAAGGGCCCATGCGGACAGCACGGGCCCTTCCTCGACCAGGATCGGTCAGCGCTTGGCCACGCCCACCAGGTCGCAGACGAAGATCAGCGTCTCGCCCGGGCCGATCGCCCGGCCGGCACCACGGTCGCCGTAGGCGAGGTGCGGGGGGATGGTCAGCTGGCGACGGCCGCCGACCTTCATGCCCTGCACGCCCTTGTCCCAGCCCTGGATGACCTGGCCGATGCCCAGCTGGAAGTCCAGCGGCGTGCCCCGGTTCCAGGAGGCGTCGAACTCCTCGCCGGTGGAGAACGCGACACCCACGTAGTGGACCTTGACGAAGTCATTGGCCTCGGCGAGCTCGCCGTCGCCCTCCCAGATGTCCTTGATCTCGAGGTCCGCCGGGGGCTCGCCGCCCGGGAAGTCGATCTCGGGCTTGTCGATGTTCACGTCAGAAGCTCCTGCTTGTGTACGACACGAAACACGGACAGTCTTTCATCCCCGCAGGTCTGCTGCCTGCCAGGTCGCCGCGGCGCGGCCTGCTACATCGCGGCCAGGATGTCCACCGAGAACACGAGCGTGGAGCCCTTCTTGATGGCGCCGCCGCTCGGCGGGGTGTCTCCGTAGCCCAGGTCCGGCGGTACGACGACGAGCACCCTGCTGCCCACCTTCTTGCCGGTCAGCCCCTGGGACAGGCCCTTGACGGCCTGCTGCATCTGCTCCAGGGAGAACTGGCTGAGGCGCCCGGAGCCGTACGTCTGCTGAAACGTCTTTCCGCCGTCCCAGACCACGCCCTTGAACTGGCACAGGATCGCCTGGTCCGCCTTCAGCTCGGCGCCGTCGCCCTCAAGGATGTAGTTCGACACCAGCTTCTTCGGCGGGTCGGACTTCGGGACGGTGATCTTGGGCTCGCTGCCGTCGGTGTTGGTACCCACCTGCGGCAGTGCGGCATCACCCTGCCCGACCGGCTTGCCCTTGGACGAGCTCTTGGAGTTGAAGGCATCGATCAGATCGATGACGAAGACCAGGTTGTCGGTGCCCTTGATGCCCGCCTGCGGGTTCCCCGACTTGCCGTAGCCCCAGGTGGGCGGGACGGCGATCTGAACGCGGCTGCCCACCTTCTTGCCCGCCAGTGCATACCGCCAGCCGTCGATGATGCTGCCCTGGGCGAGCTGCATGATCAACGGGCTGTGGCGGTCGTAGGAGTTGTCGAAGACCTTGGCGGTGCTCCAGATCTGGCCCAGGTAGTTCGCCTGGACGAAGTCGTTCTCCGCGACCGTGCGGCCGCTGCCCGCGATGACCGTCTTGACCGCGAGGTCCTTCGAGGGCTCGCCCGGCCCCTTGGCCACGGTGGGCTTCTCGCCGAACTTCGTGCCCGCCGTGATCGCCGGCAGCGGCCCGTCCACGATCTTGGGCGGGGGCGCGGAGGACGCCGAGGGTGTCGGAGACGCACTGGCCTTGCTGGAGTCGGACTTGTCGTCGCCGCACCCGGCGAGCGTGACCAGTCCTGCGGGTACAGCGGCGAGGAGGAGTGAACGTCGGCGCACGGAGATGCCTCGTAATCGGTCGATCTTGTGGATTGGCGTGCGCGCAACTCTACGACGTGAGCGGGGCGCCGTACCGAAAACGTACGGCGCCCGTGTGGCGTTCCGGCAATTGCACGCGGAAACGCTTGACTCACATACCTTCGTCACATTCCGGCGATGAGCTTCTCCACGCGGTCGTCCACCGAACGGAACGGGTCCTTGCACAACACGGTGCGCTGTGCCTGGTCATTGAGCTTCAGGTGTACCCAGTCGACCGTGAAGTCCCGGCGCTGTTCCTGCGCCCGGCGGATGAAGTCGCCACGCAGCCGGGCCCGAGTGGTCTGCGGGGGAACCGACTTACCCTCGAAGATCTTCAAATCGTTGCAGATCCGGGTGGCTTGGCCCCTTTTTTCCAGCAGGTAGTACAGACCACGACGGCGGTGGATGTCGTGGTAGGCGAGGTCTATCTGGGCGACCCGCGGGTGCGACATGGTCATGTTGTGCTTGGCCCGGTACCGCTCGATGAGCTTGTACTTCATGACCCAGTCGATCTCGGTTCCGATGCGATCCAGTTCCTCGGTCTCGATCGCGTCGAGGGTGCGGCCCCACAGCTCCAGGACCTGCGCGACGGTGCCGGTGCGGATGCCCCGGCGGTCGCAGAAGTCCACGGCCTTGTCGAAGTACTCGCGCTGCACCTCCAGCGCGGAGGCCTCCCGGCCGCTGGCCAGGCGCACCTTGCGCCGTCCGGTGATGTCATGGCTGACCTCGCGGATCGCCCGGATCGGGTTCTCCAGGGTGAGGTCGCGCATCACGGTGCCCGCCTCGATCATGCGCAGCACCAGGTCGGTGGCGCCGACCTTGAGCAGCATGGTCGTCTCGGACATGTTCGAGTCGCCCACGATGACGTGCAGACGGCGGTAGCGCTCGGCGTCCGCGTGCGGTTCGTCGCGGGTGTTGATGATGGGCCGGGAGCGGGTCGTCGCCGAGGAGACGCCCTCCCAGATGTGCTCCGCTCGCTGGCTGACGCAGTAGACGGCGCCGCGCGGGGTCTGCAGGACCTTGCCCGCACCGCACAGCAGCTGCCTGGTCACCAGGAACGGGATGAGAATGTCCGCGAGCCGGGAGAACTCCCCGTGCCGGGCCACCAGGTAGTTCTCGTGGCAGCCGTAGGAGTTGCCCGCCGAGTCGGTGTTGTTCTTGAAGAGGTAGACGTCGCCCGCGATTCCCTCCTCGTGCAGGCGTCGTTCCGCGTCCACCAGGAGTCCCTCGAGAATGCGCTCGCCGGCCTTGTCGTGGGTGACCAGTTCGGTCACGTTGTCACATTCGGGTGTCGCGTATTCCGGATGTGACCCCACGTCGAGATAGAGCCGGGCGCCGTTTCGCAGAAAGACATTGCTGCTGCGGCCCCATGACACGACACGGCGGAAGAGGTACCGCGCCACCTCGTCAGGAGACAGGCGGCGCTGTCCCCTGAACGTGCACGTGACGCCGTACTCGTTCTCCAGCCCGAAAATGCGGCGGTCCATGACTGAACATTACGCCCGATCCCCTGAGCTGAAACGGGGTTCGGCAGCACGATTTGGATCAGTTTCCGATGAAGCCGCAACGACCCCGCCCCGCACGGGAGCTGCGAGGACCCGCCCGGTGGCGAGCAGGACCAGCAGGGACACGGCCCCCGCCGCACCCGGAAGCACGAATCCCCACAGCGCGCCACCGGCCTGGACCACCGGGCCCGCCAGGCCCGTTCCCACCGAGGCGCCCACGGTGAACGTCGTCACGAGCCAGGAGAACGCCTCGGTGACGGTGCCGCTCGGCGCGTGCCGGTCGACGATGATGAACGCGCAGGCGATGCAGGGGGCCAGGAACACACCGGACACCGTGGTGAGCAGCACCATGGCGACCGCACCGGGCATCAGCGTCAGCGGCAGGTAACACACCGCCAGAAGCGCCACCAGGACGCGCAGTCGCCGTTCGGGCATGCCACTCCACTGGCGGGCACCATAGACGCTGCCGCCGATGAGCGCCCCGAGGCCGAGCGCGGCCATCAGCCAGCCGTAGACGGCGTCGCCGCCGTGGTCGTCGGCGTACGGCACCGAGGCCACGGTGATGGAGCCGAGCGCCATGCCGACGAACAGGAACGCACCGAGCAGCGCGAGCAGGCCGGGCGAGCGCAGGGCGCCCAGCCAGTGTGCCTCGCGCGGTGCCGAGCGCCACGCGCGCGAGGGCGGCGAAAGGACCACCGAGAGGGCGCCGAGGACCCCGACGGCATTCAGCACCAGCAGGGCCGCACGCTCCGACCAGAGCGAGACGCAGAGGGTCACCAGCAACGGGCCGACCGTGAACATGACTTCCTGCGCGACCGCGTCCATGGCGTAGGCCGTGTGGACCTGCTCCTCACGGCGGAGCACCGAGGGCCACAGGGCGCGCAGACCGCCCTCCAGGGGCGGCGTGAAGAGGCCGGCGGCCGCGACGGAGGCGTACGCGAGGGGCAGCGGGTCGGTGCCCGAGAAGGCGAAGACCGTCATGGCGAGAGCCGAGAGGACGGCGGCGGGGAGCTGGATGCGCGGCTGCCCGTACAGGTCCACGAGCCGGCCGAGCACCGGCTGGCCCACCGCGTTGGCGACGCCGTACACGGCCGCGAGGGCGCCCGCCAGGCTGTAGGTGCCGCCCTCACCGCGGACGAACAGCACCAGGGCGATCGCGGCGGTCGCATTGGGCAGCCGGCCCACCAGCGTGCCGGTCAGCAGACGGGCCGCATGTCTCGCCCTGAGGATCTCCAGGTATCCCGCGGCCATGTCCCGCCTCCAAGTGTTACGTATAACCCCGTCTCTCATACGTACCATGTGCGCTGTTCACACGTCCAGACGACCGGAAGCGACCGGGACGGCGCGCCGGTGTCCGAGCCACGAGCACGCGCAGGCCCGCAGGGCCGGCACGGCCACGGCCCGACACCGGCCGACGCACCCCCGGGCGAACGACCGGAAGAACCGGAAGAAGAGGAGCAGGCCCACCGTGGCACGCAGCAGCACGCGCCCGACCAGCCGTGACGTCGCGCAGGCGGCCGGGGTCTCCCAGGCGGCCGTCTCGCTCGTGCTGGGCGACAAGTGGCGCGGCCGCGTCTCGGCGGCCACCGCCGAGCGGGTCCGCGAAGCCGCACGGGAACTGGGCTACCGGCCCAACCTCGCCGCCCGCAATCTGCGCCTGGGCCGCACCCGCACGGTCCTGCTCGTCGTACCGGCCCTGACGACCGAGTTCTTCGCCGGCGTCTACACCGGCGCGGCACGGGTCGCCGCCCGGCACGGCTTCGGTGTCGTCCTGTACCCCTCCCCCGAGGGCATCGGCCCGGCCCGCAACCCCTTCGCCTCCGCACAGGCCGCCCTCGACGGCGTCATCGCCTCCTCCATGGCCGCCGACGCACTCAGCGCGATCCGGGGCGACCAGCTGCCCCTGGTCATGCTCGACAGCGACCCGGAAGGCAGCCTGGGCGCCGCGACCGTCAACCTGGACATCGCCGACGGCGTCCGGCAGGTCACCGAACACCTGCTCGGCCTCGGCCACCGCCGCATCCTGCACCTCGCCGCCGACGTGGCCTCCTGGACCTTCGAGATGCGCGCACGCGAACTGGCGACACGCCTGGCCGCCGTACCGGGGACGCAGATCCGTACGGCCTCCGCCCCGATCTCCATCGAAGAGGCCCTGGCCGCCACCGAGGCCGCACTCACCGCACCCGGGCCCCGCCCGACGGCGGTGGTCTGCGACGACGACAAACTCGCCGCCGGCGCCTACAAGGCCCTGCGCCGCCTGGGCCTCAGGGTGCCCGACGACGTCTCCGTGACCGGCCTGGACGACCTGGCCCTGGCCACGGCCCTGGACCCCGAGCTGACGACCGTACGACTGGACGCCGAGCTGTTCGGGGAACGCGGCATGGAAGCCCTGCTGGCGGTCCTGGAGGGCCGGGAGCCCGAGGCCGGGGACATCCCCGTGGAACTGGTCGTCCGGGGCTCCACCGCACCGCCACGCACCCCCTGAACGCCCGTGTGCCCCGACCGGGGAACCGGACGGGGCACACGGAGCGGGACGAGGGCGGGGCCTACTCCTCGTCGGAGCTCTCCGCCTCGGTGGCCGCACCGTCCGCCTCCAGGAGGCGGGAGAGCTGGCGGCCGACGATGCGCTTGAACTTGCGCTTCTGCGGGCGCGTACGGTCCAGCACCGCGACCTCCAGGCGCTCGGCGGGGATCTCCCGCTCGCTGCCGTTGGTGTCACGGGACAGGGCCTGTACCGCCAGCTTCAGAGCCTCGGCGAGACTCATGCCGTCCTGGTGACGCTGGTCCAGGAAACTGCTGATCTGCTCCGCGTTGCCACCCACCGCCACCGAGCCGTGCTCGTCCACGATGGACCCGTCGTGCGGCAGCCGGTAGATCTGGTCGCCCTCGGGCGTCTCGCCGACCTCGGCCACGACCAGCTCCACCTCGTACGGCTTCTCGGCCGCGGAGGAGAAGATCGTGCCCAGCGTCTGCGCATACACGTTGGCCAGGCCCCGGGCGGTGACGTCGTCCCGGTCGTAGGTGTAGCCGCGCAG
The DNA here is from genome assembly GCF_044768335.1 of Streptomyces sp. NPDC101151. Classification (NCBI taxonomy): domain Bacteria; kingdom Bacillati; phylum Actinomycetota; class Actinomycetes; order Kitasatosporales; family Streptomycetaceae; genus Streptomyces; species Streptomyces sp. NPDC101151. Next base: position 302,244 of record NZ_JBIWPP010000008.1, read on the forward strand.
GTCGGCGTAGCGAACGCCGCCGATGCGGAGGTTCTCGTACTCGTTGTACTTACCGGCGGCCGCGAAGCCGATCCGGTCATAGATCTCGCTGAACTTGTGCAGCGCACGGGACGGGTTCTCGCCGACGAACACGATGCCGTCGGCGTACTGCAGCACGACCAGGCTGCGACCGCGGGCGATGCCCTTGCGGGCGTACTCCGCCCGATCGGCCATGGCCTGCTGGGGTGATACATAGAACGGCGTCGACACCGGTTATCCGTCCCTTTCTGTCATGGTCACTGGATCACCTCGATAAGAACAGCGCCCGCGCTCAGAGCAGGGCGGCCTTGGGCCCGTCCGGCTCCTGCAGGCGCCGCTCGAGCACCGCACGGGAGAGCTCGGAGGACTCGTCCTCGGTGAGCCGGCGGAAGCCGTCCTCGGTGATCACGGTGATGATCGGGTAGATCCGGCGGGCGACATCGGGACCACCGGTCGCCGAGTCGTCGTCTGCCGCGTCGTACAGGGCCTGGACCACCAGGGTCGTGGCCTGTTCCTGGCTCAGGTCGTCACGGAACAGCTTCTTCATGGCACCGCGCGCGAAGATCGAGCCGGAGCCCGTCGCCGCGAAGTTGTGCTCCTCGGAGCGGCCGCCCGTCACGTCGTAGGAGAAGATGCGACCCTTCTCGCGGTCCAGGTCGTACCCGGCGAACAGGGGCACCACGGCCAGGCCCTGCATGGCCATGCCGAGATTGGAACGGATCATGGTCGACAGCCGGTTCGCCTTGCCCTCCAGCGACAGCTGGGCACCCTCGACCTTCTCGAAGTGCTCCAGCTCCAGCTGGAAGAGCTTGACCATCTCGACGGCGAGACCGGCGGCGCCGGCGATACCGACGGCCGAGTACTCGTCCGCCGGGAAGACCTTCTCGATGTCCCGCTGGGCGATGACGTTGCCCATGGTGGCCCGGCGGTCACCGGCGAGCACCACACCACCGGGGAACGTGACAGCCACGATCGTCGTACCGTGCGGCGCCTCGATCACCCCCTGGGTGGGCAGCTGCCGCTTGCCGGGCAACAGCTCCGGCTGGTGCTCCGACAGGAAGTCCATGAACGAAGAAGACCCTGGCGTCAGGAAGGCAGCTGGTAGACGCCCGGTGCCACGACTATTGGCTTCCACGAGTTTCCTTCCAGATAGGCGGCTGCCCGGCGTACGGCGTCGGGGTTGTCACCCAACTTGCCGATGGCCGAATTGCAGTTGAAGCACAGTACGCCACGGACCCTACCCGTCTTGTGGCAGTGATCCACATGCACAGCGGAGGCGTCCAGACAGATCACGCAGAGCCCGCGCTGAGCAACGACCATCGCGTCACGCTCAGCTTCGGTCAGGCCGTAGTTGCGCCTGAGATGGTCCTGCCGCCCCTTCACCGCCTTGCACGCCTTGCAGAGCGTCGCCAGGCCGTCCGAGGCACTGCTGTTCCGCGTCCACTCGCTGTGCGGCTTGATCTCGCCACAGGTACGGCAGTACTTGTGACCTTCGGGCACTTTGACTCTGGGGCGGACATTGCGCCCCTGGGCCAGCTGTCTCTGCTGGTGGTAGGCGGCCGCACACTCCCGGCAACAGGCCTGCAGACCATCACGCATCGACTTGTTCTTCGCGAATGCTGCTCGCGGCTTGTGTCCCTTGCACCGCGAGCAGCGCTTCGCACCCTCTTGGTATGCCAACCCGATTCCCCGCGATCACCTTCGATTCGAAGGCTACTCGCCGCCTTTCTGAACGAAACTTCGAACGAAGTCCTCCGCGTTCTCCTCCAGGACATCGTCAATCTCGTCCAGGACGGAGTCCACGTCGTCGCTCAGCTTCTCGTGCCGCTCCTTGAGGTCCTCGGAAGCCTGCGCGTCCTGCGCCTGCTCCTCGACCTCTTCGGTGGAGCGCGTGGCCTTCTGCTGGCCGCCGCCGGTGTCCTTCGTTGCCATATCCCTCACCCCGCTCAGTTCGCCCGACATGGTCGACGGGTCGGCATTCCTGCCGATCGGTGATGATCAGACCCTACAAGCCGGGTCCGACATCGGCCCCGCAGTTTCGACAACGTGCGGGGGCCACCTCGATGATTCCCGGGCGATCGGGTTTCCACCCTGTGCGCCCGGGCCGGTACAAGTGCCCGCTGATCGCGCTCAGCCGCCTGACAGGACCCTGACCAGGTCTTCCGCCGTGCGGCAGCGGTCCAGCAGCTCCTTGACGTGATTTCGCGTTCCGCGAAGCGGTTCGAGGGTTGGAACGCGCTGGAGCGAGTCCCGGCCGGGGAGGTCGAAGATGACCGAGTCCCAGGAGGCCGCGGCCACGTCGTCCGCGTACTGCTCCAGGCAGCGGCCGCGGAAGTAGGCACGCGTGTCCTCCGGCGGCTTCGTACGGGCCCTGTCGACCTCGGACTCGTCCAGGAGCCGCTTCATCCGCCCGCGGGCCACCAGGCGGTTGTAGAGGCCCTTCTCGGCGCGTACGTCGGCGTACTGCAGGTCGACCAGGTGCAGCCGGGCCGCGTCCCAGTCGAGGCCGTCGCGGCGGCGGTAGCCCTCCATCAGCTCCCGCTTGGCGACCCAGTCCAGCTCGCCGGCCAGGCTCATCGGGTCGTTCTCCAGCCGGTTGAGCGTGTCCTCCCAGCGGGAGAGCACGTCCTTGGTCTGTTCGTCGGCGTCCGCCCCGAAGCGCTCCTCCACGTACTTGCGCGACAGCTCGTAGTACTCCATCTGCAGCTGGACCGCGGTGAGCGTCCGGCCGCTGCGGAGGGTGACCAGGCGCTTGAGGGACGGGTCGTGCGAGACCTGGTGGAGGGTGCGGACGGGCTGGTCCACGGCCAGGTCCACGGCGATGAAGCCGTCCTCGATCATGGACAGGACCAGGGCGGTCGTGCCCAGCTTGAGGTAGGTGGAGATCTCGGAGAGGTTGGCGTCGCCGATGATCACATGCAGGCGGCGGTACTTCTCGGCGTCCGCGTGGGGCTCGTCGCGGGTGTTGATGATCGGGCGCTTGAGGGTGGTCTCGAGGCCCACCTCGACCTCGAAGTAGTCCGCGCGCTGGCTGAGCTGGAAGCCGTGCTCGTGCCCGTCCTGGCCGATGCCGACGCGGCCCGCTCCGGCGAAGACCTGACGGGAGACGAAGAACGGGGTGAGATGGCGCACGATGTCCGAGAAGGGGGTCTCCCGCTTCATCAGGTAGTTCTCGTGCGTGCCGTAGGAGGCGCCCTTGTTGTCGGTGTTGTTCTTGTAGAGGTGGATCGGCTGGGCGCCGGGGAGCTGTGCGGCCCGCTCGGCGGCCTCGGCCATGATGCGCTCGCCGGCCTTGTCCCAGAGGACGGCGTCACGTGGATTGGTCACCTCGGGGGCGCTGTATTCGGGGTGGGCGTGGTCCACGTAGAGGCGCGCACCGTTGGTGAGGATCACGTTGGCGAGGCCGATGTCCTCATCGGTGAGCTGGCTGGCGTCGGCGGCCTCCCGGGCGAGGTCGAAGCCTCGCGCGTCCCGCAGCGGATTCTCCTCCTCGAAGTCCCAGCGGGCCCGGCGGGCCCGGTGCATCGCCGCCGCGTAGGCGTTGACGATCTGGGACGAGGTGAGCATGGCATTGGCGTTCGGGTGGCCGGGGACGGAGATCCCGTACTCCGTCTCGATGCCCATTACTCGCCGTACGGTCATGCGGCCCTCCTTGCCCGGCGGCACCCTCGGTCGTGGGCGCCGCTCAAGTACCGCTGGCGCTCCGGTGCGTGTGCGGTGCCCGTCCCCGCACTGCGCGACTCGGCGGTAGGAAAGAGCCTAGAACGCCTTTGCGCTGGTGGGGAGATCATTTGCGTCATTGCCTGCTCCGGTCGTGGCCTGAAAAACAGTCGGCTGCGGGCACCCGCCGAGGGCACCCGCAGCCGCCCTGCTCTTACAGGTACTGACCGGTATTCGCCACCGTGTCGATGGAGCGTCCGGTGTCCGCGCCCTGCTTTCCGGTGATGAGCGTACGGATGTACACGATCCGCTCGCCCTTCTTTCCGGAGATCCGGGCCCAGTCGTCCGGGTTCGTGGTGTTGGGCAGGTCCTCGTTCTCCTTGAACTCGTCCACGCATGCCTGGAGCAGGTGGGAGACGCGGAGACCCTTCTGGCTCTTCTCCAGGAAGTCCTTGATCGCCATCTTTTTGGCGCGGCCCACGATGTTTTCGATCATGGCGCCGGAATTGAAGTCCTTGAAGTAGAGGACTTCCTTGTCGCCATTGGCGTAGGTGACCTCCAGGAAGCGGTTTTCCTCGGATTCGGCGTACATGTGCTCGACCGCTGTCTGGATCATGCTCTGGACAGTGGTCTCCTTGCTGCCGCCGTGCTCGCCGACGTCGTCGGAGTGCAGCGGGAGCCGCTCGGTGAGGTACTTGCCGAAGATGTCCTTCGCGGCCTCGGCGTCCGGACGCTCGATCTTGATCTTCACGTCGAGCCGGCCGGGGCGCAGGATGGCGGGGTCGATCATGTCCTCGCGGTTGGAGGCGCCGATCACGACCACGTTCTCCAGGCCTTCGACACCGTCGATCTCGGCGAGCAGCTGCGGGACGATGGTGTTCTCCACGTCCGAGCTGACGCCGGAGCCACGGGTGCGGAAGAGCGACTCCATCTCGTCGAAGAAGACGATCACGGGGGTGCCTTCGCTGGCCTTCTCACGCGCACGCTGGAAGACGAGGCGGATCTGCCGCTCGGTCTCGCCGACGTACTTGTTCAGCAGCTCGGGGCCCTTGATGTTCAGGAAGAAGCTCTTGCCGGCGGCCTGGCCGGTCACCTCGGCGACCTTCTTGGCCAGCGAGTTGGCCACGGCCTTGGCGATCAGGGTCTTGCCGCAGCCGGGGGGGCCGTAGAGCAGGACGCCCTTGGGCGGCCGCAGCTCGTGCTCCTTGAACAGGTCCGGGTAGAGGTACGGCAGCTCGACCGCGTCGCGGATGGCCTCGATCTGGTTGCCGAGGCCGCCGATCTGCTCGTAGCCGATGTCGGGGACCTCTTCGAGGACGAGTTCCTCGACCTCGCTCTTGGGCACGACCTCGTAGACGTAGCCGGAGCGGGGTTCGAGCAGCAGGGCGTCGCCGGGGCGGATGGTGACGTCCAGCAGTGGTTCGGCGAGCCGCACCACCCGCTCTTCGTCGGTGTGCCCCAGCACGAGGGCGCGCTCGCCGTCCTCGAGGATCTCCTTGAGGGTGACGATGTCGCCGACGCGCTCGTACTCCATGGCCTCGACCACGTTGAGCGCTTCGTTGAGCATGACTTCCTGGCCGCGCCTGAGGTCGTCGAGCTCGACGCTGGGGCTCACGTTCACGCGGAGTTTGCGGCCGCCGGTGAAGATGTCGGCGGTGCCGTCCTCGTTGGCCACGAGGAAGACCCCGAAGCCGGCCGGCGGCTGGGCGAGCCGGTCGACCTCTTCCTTGAGGGCCACGATCTGGTCGCGGGCCTCGCGGAGCGTGTTGGCCAGTCGTTCGTTCTGCGCGGAGACGCCGGCCAGGTTCGTCTGCAGCTCGACGATCCGCTCTTCGAGAATCCTCGTGTGCCGCGGAGAGTCGGCGAGCTTGCGTCGCAGGACGGCGATCTCCTGCTCAAGGTAGGCGATCTGCCCGGCCGGGTCGTCGGACCCTCGTCCCGGGCGGATGCCGCGGTTCATGTCGTCGTCGTGGGCTGCCACGGTCCTCACCTCCTCCAAGGGGAGCTGGACGCTTCCAGACCCTACCTGGGTGGGTGACGATTGAAACCCCTAGATCACAATGACTGTCAAGGTGTGTCGTCGGTCACCCGGTGCGCTCCCTCTCGCACGGAGGGAATACCCACTCAACGTCATTCGGAAGCGACTTGTTCCTTGTCGGGAGCGGTCAAAACCCTTCAGGACTGGCTGGAGTTGTCCCTTCCGGGCCGGTCGCCCGGTACGTGGGCAGGCTTGCGGACGCTCTTGCGATCATCACGCAGAGCGACGGCCCGGACGGTCGGCGTCACCTCCGGAGCGGCCTGAAGTGTTCCCTCCGGCCTGCGGGGCTCCCTTCCCCGGTCGGGCCCTCGTACCCGAGGGTGCCGGGGAGGAAACCCCATCCCCGTCGAACACGGCCGGAAAGCGCGCGGAGGTAGGGTCGAGGTGTTCAACAGCCGCTGGAGCGGACCCGGCTGGCGTGCGCGCCGGGGGCACCGCCCGGCGAACCGACGGCAGGAGAGATGACCGTGCAGCAGGAGGCCCCGGGCGGCGAGGCGCTGGAGGTCTGGATCGACCAGGACCTGTGTACCGGCGACGGGATCTGCGTCCAGTACGCCCCCGAGGTGTTCGAGCTGGACATCGACGGGCTGGCCTATGTGAAGGGCGCGGACGACGAGCTGCTTCAGGACAGGGGTGCCACGACGCCGGTGCCGCTGCCGCTGCTCACGGACGTGGTGGACTCGGCGAAGGAGTGCCCCGGCGACTGCATCCACGTGCGCCGGGTTCTGGACAAGGTCGAGGTGTACGGGCCCGACGCCGGCTGAGTCCGGGCCGGGCCCGGGTGGGTCAGACGCTGTGGGCCCCGGCCGGGGTGGAGCGGAGGAACGCGCCGCCGTTCCAGTGCCACTTGGCCGGGGTCTTCACGTCGGGGCAGCAACTGGGCACGTCGGCCGAGGAGTAGCCGAGCAGGGTGGCGGTGACGGCCCGTGCGCGCAGGGCGAGGTCGGTGACGGTGACCCGGTTCTTGGGGTCGACGAGGGTGGCGACCACGCGGGCCCTGCCGCCGTCCGTTCCCCGGGTGAGGACGTAGACCCCGTCCGGCGGGGTGCCCATGGGGGCGTCGCAGTGCACGACCGCGACGGTTTCCGGCCTGCCGTCGCCGTCCAGATCGCCGGTGGCCTGCTTCACCACCACCGCCTTCACCGGTCCGCACTCGAGAGGGAAGTGCACGCCCGCCGTGCTGGGCGGCGCGACGACGGCGGGGGCGGACTTGACCTCGGTGCCGGGGGTCGGCTGGGCTGCCGTGGCCGATCCGGGCTGCACGACGGAGGACAGGGCGATCACTCCGGCGACCGCGGTGGCGGTGGCGACCCAGTGGATGGGCCGCGTGTGCGTGTGGGCGAGCTCCGGAACGGCGGATTGCTGCACTAGCAGTGTCTCCTGTGAGGGCTGTGCCGGTGGGGGGGGTGGCCAGCATGGTGCCACACGTCACAGTGCGGGGGAACGGCGGGGTCGGTACGGAATTCCCGCAGGCGAAGGGTCCGCGCGCGCGGGTTCGTACGCGTCGTGGTGCCCTGTCAACGGACGGGCGCCGTGACCGAGTTCCCGGGATGGGTCGGGAACTCGGTCACGGCGCCCTCGCGTTGTGCTCGGTGGCCGCCGGTCAGCGGGCGGTGCCGCCGTCGGCGTTGGGGCCGGCGTAGTCCTCGCCGTAGGCGCCCTTGGCGGGGCGGCGGCGGCGCATGGGCGGCTCGACGCCGTCGGCCAGGCGGCGGGCGGTCAGCAGGAAGCCGGTGTGGCCGATCATCCGGTGGTCCGGGCGGACGGCCAGGCCCTCGATGTGCCAGTTGCGGATCATCGTCTCCCAGGCGGTCGGCTCGTTGAAGCAGCCGATCTCCCGGATGGACTCGACGGTCCGGGCGAGCTGGGTGGTGGTGGCCACGTAGCAGCACAGGATGCCGCCGGGCACGAGCGCCTTGGAGACGGCCTCCAGGCATTCCCAGGGGGCGAGCATGTCGAGGATGACGCGGTCGACGTCGGCGTCGCTCAGGTTGTCCTGGAGGTCGCCGACGGTGAGCTGCCAGGCGGGGTGCGGGCCCCCGAAGTAGCGCTCCACGTTCTGCTGGGCGATCTCGGCGAAGTCCTCGCGGCGCTCGTAGGAGTGCAGCATGCCCTGGTCGCCGATGGCGCGCAGCAGGAAGCTGCTGAGCGAGCCGGAGCCGACTCCCGCCTCCACGACGCGTGCGCCGGGGAAGATGTCGGCGAAGGCCAGGATCTGCCCCGCGTCCTTGGGGTAGACCACGGCGGCGCCGCGGGGCATGGACAGGACGTAGTCGGGGAGCAGGGGGCGCAGCGCGAGGTAGGCGACGTTTCCGGTGGTGCGGACAACGCTGCCCTCGGGAGCGCCGATCAGCTCGTCGTGGGGGAAGGAACCCTTGTGGGTGTGGAAGTTCTTCCCGGCCTCGAGCGTGAACGTGTAGTGGCGGCCCTTGGGGTCGGTCAGCTGAACCTGGTCCCCGACCTTGAAGGGCCCGCGCCTGCGGGCGGCACCGGTCGGTTCGGACATGTGACCAGCCTACCGGGGTTTGTGGGGGCCGCCGACCACTACGACGGCCTGGCCATGGCCTTCACGAAGGCGCGCTCGACGTCCGCGGCGGACAGGACGCCGTAGATCTCGCCGGTCTCCTCGACCACCAGGTATTCCGTCGCCGGGGATGCCCGCAGGGCGTCCAGCAGCTCCTCCCCGGACAGTTCGGCGGAGACCCGCATGCCGTCGGTCAGGTCCTGGGCGAGGCCGCTGACGGCCACCCAGGGGCGGCGGTGCTCGGGTACGCCGACGATGGCGGCCTCGCGGACGAGGGAGAGGGGGTTGCCGTCGGCGTCGACGACCACCAGGGCGCGGGCGCCTGCGGCGTTGGCGCGGCGCAGCGCCTCGGAGAGCGGGGTGTCGGTCTGCACCGGTACGGCCCGCCGGGTCAGGGTGCGGGCGCGCAGCTCGGGGAGGTGCTCGCGCAGGCGGGCCATGCGCAGGCTGTTGCCGGCGCCGGTCCAGATGATCGCGGCGAGGATGGCGGCGAGCAGGGCGTCGGTGACGGTGTCCATGCCGCTGATGTCCTCGTTGCCGCCGCCGAGGGCGCCGGACTGGTTGAGCAGCGGCAGGCCGATCAGGACGCAGAGGGCGAGGGCGCGGCCGACCCAGGCGGCGGCGACGGTGCCGCTCATCGGCTTGCCGGTGATCTTCCAGACGACGGCGCGGAGCATGCGGCCGCCGTCCAGGGGCAGGCCGGGCAGCAGGTTGAAGATGGCGACGATGAGGTTGGAGATCATCAGGCCGGCCAGCAGGACGCCCGGCACGGTGTCGGGTTCCACCGGCTTCATGGCCAGGTAGAACAGCCCGGCGAGGACGAGTGAGAGCAGTGGGCCGACGAAGGCCAGTACGAACTCCCGGCCCGGGGTCTCGGCCTCCTTCTCGATCTCGGAGACGCCGCCGAAGAACTGGAGCTGGATGCGGCGGACGGGGAGCTTGAAGCGGATCGCGGCGACCGTGTGGGCCAGCTCGTGGACCAGGACGGAGGCGTAGAAGGCGACGGCGAAGAACAGGGAGACCAGGTAGCGGGCGGCGCCCAGCTCGGGCAGCACCCGGTCCAGCTGACCGCCGAAGACCCAGGTGATCAGTGCGGCGACGAGGAACCAGCTCGGCGCGACGTACACCGGCACACCGAAGGGACGGCCCATGAGCAGCCCGCCGCCGGGTTCCTTGGGCCGCGGCTGGGGCGGCTCGCCCTTGGCGATCCCGGAGTGGGCGAGCGACCGGTGCTCACCGGCGTCGGCACGGGTGCCCGCGGCGGGCGTGTCGTCGCCGCCCCGGGACTGCGAGCCCACGCCCTTGTGACGGGCGGCGGCTGTGTCGTCGCCGGCCTGTGGCTGCGGGCTCGCGGCGCGCACATCCTCGCCGGTCCGCGGCTGCGGGGTGGAGGCTCGCGCGGGCTCACCGGCCCGTGGCTGCGGGCTCGCGGCTCCGGCATCCTCGCGCTCCGCCGGCTCCCGGTCCGCCGCCCCGGCGTCCTCGGCAGTCGTCGGCTGTGGGGGCGCGGCGTGCGGATGGTTCCGGGCGGGGGCGGTCTCGTGTGGGTCCCGGGCCGTGGGAGGCGTGTGGTCCGGGGCATCGTGGGGCTCCGGACCGGGGTGGTCGGTGGGTCCGGTCGCCGGGGCCGTAGGACCTGCGGGGTGCTCGGCCGGCTCGTCTTTGCCGGACCGCGGCTGCCCGGTCCCGCCGCTCACGTCCACGCTGTCCCCTCGTTCGAAGCGTCTTCCGTCCGTGTGGGGCGGAAGGGTCTGTGGTCGATGGTATGCGGCCGTGGTGGCACGTTCCGCCCCGGCACCCCTTGTGTTTGCCCCGCCGTCGTACGGACGACTCGGGCGACGGCTGGGTCACTGTCAGTGCCGGGCCGTATGGTCTGTGGTCATGGACAGCAGCAGCGAGGACGCGGGGGCCCTGCCGGGCGCGGTGGAGGGGACGGCCCCGGCGGCGGAGGCGGACGGAACGGCGACGGCCGGGCCGGGCGGGAATGCCGACGTCAGCGGTGGTGGTGCCGAGTCGGTGGGTGAGCGTGCAGCCGTCGCACCCACCTCGTTGTCGCCTTCCCGTGCCAGTGACTTCATGCAGTGTCCGCTGCTGTACCGGTTCCGGGTGATCGACCGGTTGCCGGAGAAGCCGAGTGAGGCGGCGACCCGGGGGACGCTGGTGCATGCCGTGCTGGAGCGGCTGTTCGACGCGCCTGCCGGGGAGCGGACCGCACCGCGGGCCAAGGCGTTGATCCCGGCGCAGTGGGACCGGTTGCGGGAGAGCAGGCCGGAGGTGGGCGAGCTGTTCGCCGACGATCCGGAGGGGGAACGGCTCGCCCGCTGGCTCGGTGAGGCCGAGTCGCTCGTGGAACGCTGGTTCACGCTGGAGGACCCGGCGCGGCTGGAACCCGCGGAGCGGGAGCTGTTCGTGGAGGCCGAGCTGGATTCCGGGCTGCGGCTGCGCGGGATCATCGACCGCGTCGACGTGGCGCCCACCGGCGAGGTCCGGATCGTCGACTACAAGACGGGGAAGGCGCCGCGGCCTGAGTACGCCGAAGGCGCGCTGTTCCAGATGAAGTTCTACGCCCTGGTGGTGTGGCGGCTGAAGGGGGTCGTGCCGCGCCGGCTCCAGCTGGTCTATCTCGGCAGTGGGGACGTGCTGACCTATGACCCCGTCCTCGCCGACCTGGAGCGCGTGGAGCGCAAGCTGCTGGCGCTGTGGGAGGCCATCAGACAGGCCACGGAGAGCGGTGAGTGGCGGCCACGGCCGACCAAGCTGTGCGGCTGGTGCGACCACCGGGCGCACTGCCCGGAGTTCGGCGGTACTCCCCCGCCCTATCCGCTGCCGGTGAGGGCGCCCGAGTCGGGTGCCGTGCAGCAGGGCAGAATGGGGCCGGACTAGCGAAGGAGTGTCACGTGGCCATCCGCGTCCTACTGGTCGACGACCAGCCGTTGCTGCGTACGGGTTTCCGGATGATCCTGGAGGCCGAGCAGGACATCGCGGTCGTGGGTGAGGCCGGTGACGGTCTGCAGGCCCTCGATCAGGTACGAGCCCTGCAACCGGATGTCGTGCTCATGGACATCCGGATGCCGCGGATGGACGGGGTGGAGGCGACCCGTCAGATCAGCGGGCCGGGGCGGGACGGCCCGGCGAAGGTTTTGGTGCTGACCACGTTCGACCTGGACGAGTACGTGGTGGAGGCGCTGCGGGCGGGGGCGAGCGGGTTCCTGCTCAAGGACGCGCCCGCCAACGAGCTGGTGCAGGCGATCCGAGTGGTCGCGGCCGGTGAGGCCATGCTCGCGCCGAGCATCACCCGCCGGCTGCTGGACAAGTACGCCACGCATCTTCCCTCCGGTGAGGAGCCCGTGCCGGACACCCTGCACACCCTCACCGACCGTGAGGTGGAGGTGCTGAAGCTGGTGGCACGCGGCCTGTCCAACGCCGAGATCGCCGCCGACCTGTTCGTCAGCGAGACCACCGTCAAGACGCACGTCGGGCACGTCCTGACCAAGCTGGGCCTCAGGGACCGGGTGCAGGCCGCGGTGTACGCGTACGAGAGCGGCCTGGTGCGTCCTGGCGCGCAGTAGGCCCGGCAGTGCCAGGGGCGCCCCTCCCGCGTGGAGAAGGGCGCCCTCGGTGTCATCGGGACGAGCGGCGGTCAGCCCTTGCTCAGCTCCCAGAAGCGGAACACCGTCGAGGCGTCCAGGCAGTATTCCAGGCCGTAGACGCCGTCGCGGGCGAGCGCGTACTGCTTGGCCTGCCAGACCGGCAGCACGGGCAGTTCGGCGGCGACGATGTCCTGCAGCTTCCCGAAGTCCCCGTCGGTCGCGGAGCGGTCGCTCTGTGCGGCCGTTGCGGGGATCAGGGAGCCGGTGATCGTGCGGTTGCTGTAGTTGTTGCCCAGCACGTTGCCCTTGCCGAAGAAGGGGGCCGTGAAGTTGTCGGCGTCCGGGTAGTCGGGCACCCAGCCCTTCACGTACACGCCGTACTTGCCCTGCTCGATGTCCTTCTCGTACTGGTCGAAGGCGACGGACTTGACGTCGGCCCGGAACAGTCCGCTCGCGTTGAGCTGGGCGGCGATGGCCTTCAGCTCCTCGTCGGTGGCGGGGCCGTAGCGTGACGGCGTGGACCAGAGGGTGAGCTTCACCTTGCCGGTGATGCCCGCGGCGCGCAGCGCTGCGGCGGCCTTGTCCTTGGAGGGGCGGGCGCCGTAGGTGTCGAAGAAGGCCGTGTTGTGGCCGGCGATGCCCGCCGGGACGATCGAGTACAGCGGGGTGGCGGTGCCCTGGTAGACGTTCGAGACCAGGGCGTCGCGGTCGATGAGGTGGGCCATGGCCTTGCGGACGCCGAGCTTGCCCGCCACCGGGTCCTTCATGTTGAAGACCAGGTGCTGGACCTCGGCGCTGCTGCCCTCGATGACGTCGATGCCCTTGCTGCCGTCCTGCTGGTCCAGGTCGGCGATGTCGGTCGCGGTCAGACCGCGGTAGGCGATGTCGACGTCGCCGCTCTCGAGGGCCTTCTTCAGGGCGGTCCGGTCGCCGTGGAAGAACTTCAGCGTGACGCCCGAGTTCTTCGTCTCGGCGGTGCCCTGGTAGTCGGGGTTGACCGAGAAGACCGCCTGCTCCTTGTCGAAGGAGTCCAGCTTGTAGGGCCCGGAGCCGACGGCCTTTTCGTCGGTGCGCAGGCCGTTCGCGTCGTACTGCCGGTGGTCGACGATGGAGCCGGCTCCGGAGGCGATCTTGCTGGGGAAGGTGGCGTCGGGGACCTTGAGCTTGAAGACGACCGTCTTCGCGTCCGGTGTCTCGACGGTGTCGAGCATCGGGAACATGATCGCCGGGCCGGCGGCGTCGTCGATGTGCAGCATGCGGTCGAAGGAGAACTTCACGTCCTCGGAAGTGAGGGCGTCACCGTTGCTGAACTTCAGGCCGTCCTTGAGGGTGCACTTGTACACCATGGCGCGGGTGTCGGTGAAGGTGCACTGCTTCGCCGCCTCCGGCTGCGGCTCCGTCCCGCCCTTGGGGAAGCCGAGCAGCGACTGGAAGACGTTGTTGAACAACAGCCAGGAGCCGGGGTCGTAACCGGAGGCCGGGTCCGTGGCGAGGACGTCGTCGGACATCCCCATCACCACGGAGGAGCCGGTACCCCCGGAACCACCGGTCTCCGAGCCACAGCCGGTCAACAGGCCGGAGGCCAGCCCCGCCACGATCGGCAGGACTGGCCACTGGTTGCGCATGTTCACTATGTGCCTTGTCGTCGGTTCGTCGATCCGGGGCCCCCGTTCCGTGCCCCGGACAAAGAGAGACGTCAGCCGCTCACTCCGCGGCTGAGCTCCCACAGCTGAAGCGTCGAGGAGGAGTTGAGGGCGTAGGAGACGCCCGTGATGTTGTCCCGTGCGGCGACGTACTGCTTGCCCTGCCACAGCGGCAGCACGGGGACGTCCTCGGCGACGATGTCCTGGATCTCGGTCAGGCTCTTGGCGGCGTTGAGCCGGTCGGCCTCACGGCGGGACTCCGGGATCAGCGTGCGCCGGATGGTGCCGTTGGAGTACGGCGAGCCGAGGAAGTTGCCCTTGTCGAGGAAGGGCGCGAGGAAGTTGTCGGCGTCCGGGAAGTCGGGGAACCAACCCATGCCGTAGACGTCGTAGTCGCCCTTCTTCTCGGCGGGCCGGAAGGTCGCCCAGGGGTGGCCCTGGATGCTGACGTCGAACAGGCCGCTGCCGTTGAGCTGCTTCTGCAGGATCTCGAACTCCTGCTTGGTGGCCGAGCCGTAGTGGTCGGTCGTGTAGTGCAGGGTCAGCTTCACCGGGGTGCTGATGCCGGCCTTGGCCAGCAGGTTCTTCGCCTTGGCGGCGCTGGGGTCGCCGTACTTGTTGAAGAACGAGTTGGAGTGGCCGGTGAGGGTCGCCGGGACCAGCGAGTACAGCGGCTCGGCCTGGGTGCCGTAGACCTTGGAGACGAGTTCGCCGCGGTTGATGACCTGGGCCATGGCCTGGCGGACGGCCTTGCTCTTCACGGTGGACGCGTTGGTGTTGAAGGCCAGGTAGCGGATCTCCAGGCCCGGCATGTCGACCAGGTCGACGTTCGCGTCGGAGCCGGCGTCGAGCTTGTCGATCTGCGCCGGGGACATGGCGCGGGTCATGACGTCGATGTCGCCCTTGTCGATCGCCTCGCCCATGAGCTTCGCGTTGCGGAAGGCCCGCATCACGACCTCGTCGTTCTTCACCTCCACGCTGCCCTTGTAGGAGGGATTCTTGGCGAAGGTGGCGCTGACGATCGCGTTGTCCTCGACCTCGGCCTTGAAGGTGTACGGACCGGAGCCGTCGACCTCGAAGCCGTCGCGCAGCTTGCGCTTGTCGTAGTTCTTGGGGTTGACGATGCCCGCGACCGGGGTGGACAGCTTGTACGGGAAGGTGGCGTCGGCCGTCTTGAGGTGGAAGATGACCTCGCGCTCGCCCTGGGTCTCGACCGTGTCGATGGTGTTGAGCAGGGTCGCGACACCGCTGTCCGCGTTGATGTGCAGGGCACGCTCGATGGAGAACTTGACGTCCGCAGCCGTGACCGCGTCGCCGTTCGCGAACTTCAGGCCCTCACGCAGCTTGCAGGCGTAGCGCTCGTTGCCGCTGTCGGTGAAGGAACAGCTCTCGGCCGCCTCCGGCACGGGCACGCCCTCGCCCTTGGGCTGGGTCAACAGGGTCTGCACGGTCTGGCGCAGGATGTTCCAGGTGCCGACGTCGTAGGCGTAGGCCGGGTCGAGGGGCGCGGGGGCGTCGCTCGTCACGGTGAACCGGTCCGTGGTGCCGACGACGATGGCGTCCCCGCTCTTGCTCCCGCTGTCGGATCCGCCGCACGCGGCGAGAACCGGGGCGAGCAGGCCGGCCACTGCCGGCAGCACCAGAGTCTTGCGGTTCATGCGGGAGTTTCTCCAGAGCTGTTCGAGTCCGTGTACCCGGCATGCATGGGTGGTGCGGCGGATCACGGGGGTTGCGGCGATGTTCTCGCGACGAGATTAGTCCGCGCCCGCAGGAGGGTTCGCTGCCCCGTGAGTTGAGCCCCCATCACGCAGTGAAACCGGGTGTGGACACACCGAAAACCCGACAGCGGCAGGATTGGTGCAGCATTCCATCAATCGGGACACAAGGGCACGTCCGACGCCCCTGGACCGGGGTGGTCGGCACACCGGGGCAACGTTGTCGAGGGCGGCCGACGTGGGGAACGTCACACTTCCAACTGGGTTGGCGGTTACCGCAATTCAGCCGGGCGACCCGCTTCGAATTCCACTTGGGTGTACTTCCCCGGAATTTTGTCCAACCCGTCCAATGGACTTTGCACGCTGGGTGAACGACTAGCGCATTTCCGTCATCAGACCGCGCAGAAATGCCAGGTCGACCTCTTCGAGGGAGGTGACGACCGTGCGCCGGTCGGTGGGCGCGATGGGTGCCACCGAGGGCACGGCGACCACCCGGCAGCCCGCCGCCTCCGCGGCCTGGACGCCCGTCGCGGTGTCCTCGATCACCGCGCACCTGGCCGGATCGGCACCGAGCCCGGCGGCGGCGAGCAGATACGGGTCCGGGTACGGCTTGGTGCGCGACACCTCGTCGCCGGCGACGGTCAGGGCGAAGTGCTGGGGGCCGAGGGCGGCCAGCACGCGGTCGATGATGCGCCGGTGCGAGGCGGAGACCAGGGCGGTCGGGATCTCGTACTCGTACAGCTCGGCGAGCAGCCGGGCGGCGCCCGGCATCAGCGGCAGGGCGTGGCCGATACGGTCCTCGAACCCGTCGTTGAGCAGGGTCGTGAGCTCGGCGAGGGTGATGTCGGCGCCCGTGGCCTCGATCAGGAACCCCGCGCTGCGGGTCATGGGACCGCCGACCACGACATGGCGCCAGGTCTCGTCCAGGGTGTGGCCGAGGGCGGCGAAGACCTCCACCTCGACGTCCCACCAGAAGCCCTCGGTGTCCACCAGGGTGCCGTCCATGTCGAGGAGCACCGCCTGCAGGGCTGAGCCTTCGGCCGTACGGGTTCCGAGCGCAGGGACTGTGCTGGTCATCCTGGCGCACCTCCTTGGGGACGACCAGGCCGGCTCCCGGACAGGGAACCGGCCTGCAGTGGACCGACCAGTGTACGACTTATCGGATCAATGTGCTGTGCGGCGCGCCTCACCTTGCGTTGAAGTACTTCGCCTCCGGGTGGTGGATCACGATCGCGTCCGTGGACTGTTCGGGGTGCAGCTGGAACTCCTCGGACAGGTGGACACCGATCCGCTCGGGCTGCAGCAGCTCGGCGATCTTGGCGCGGTCCTCCAGGTTGGGGCAGGCGCCGTAGCCGAGGGAGAAGCGGGCGCCCCGGTACTTGAGGGCGAACATCTCCTCGATGTCGGCCGGGTCCTCGCCCGCGAAGCCGAGTTCGGCGCGGACGCGGGCGTGCCAGTACTCGGCCAGCGCCTCGGCCAACTGCACGGAAAGACCGTGCAGTTCCAGGTAGTCGCGGTAGGAGTTCGCCTCGAAGAGCTTCGCCGTCTGCTCGCCGATGCGGGAGCCGACGGTGACCACCTGGAGGCCGACGACGTCCGTCTCCCCCGACTCCTCCGGGCGGAAGAAGTCGGCGAGGCACAGGCGGCGGCCGCGGCGCTGACGCGGGAAGGTGAAGCGGGTGCGCTCGTTGCCGCGCTCGTCCAGGATGATCAGGTCGTCGTCCTTGGAGACGCACGGGAAGTAGCCGTAGACCACGGCCGCTTCCAGCAGGTTCTCCGTCTGGAGCTGGTCCAGCAGGCCGCGCAGCCGGGGGCGGCCCTCGGTCTCCACCAGTTCCTCGTACGACGGACCGTCCCCGGTGCGGACCTGCTTCAGACCCCACTGGCCCTTGAACAGCGCACCCTCGTCCAGCCAGCTCGCGTACTCCTTGAGCTGGATGCCCTTGATCACCCGGGTGTCCCAGAACGGCGGGGTCGGCACGGGGTTGTCGATGGCGACGTCGGAGCGGACGTGACCCTCCTCGGGCCGCTCCTCGATCTCGACGGCCGTCGCGCGCACCCGGCGCTGCTTCAGCTCGGGCAGCTGCGCACCGGGCACGCCCCGCTTGACGCCGATCAGGGCGTCCATCAGGCGCAGCCCCTCGAAGGCGTCGCGGGCGTAGCGGACCTCGCCCTCGTAGATCTCGTGGAGGTCCTGCTCGACATAGGCCCGGGTCAGCGCGGCGCCGCCGAGAATGACCGGGAAGCGGGCGCCGAGGCCGCGCTGGTTCAGCTCCTCCAGGTTCTCCTTCATGATCACCGTGGACTTGACCAGCAGGCCCGACATGCCGATGACGTCGGCCCGGTGCTCCTCGGCGGCCTCCAGGATCGCGGAGACCGGCTGCTTGATGCCCAGGTTGACGACGTTGTAGCCGTTGTTGGACAGGATGATGTCGACCAGGTTCTTGCCGATGTCGTGCACGTCGCCGCGCACGGTCGCCAGCACGATGGTGCCCTTGCCCTCGGCGTCGGACTTCTCCATGTGCGGTTCGAGGTGGGCGACGGCGACCTTCATGACCTCGGCGGACTGGAGCACGAACGGCAGCTGCATCTGGCCGGAGCCGAAGAGCTCGCCGACCACCTTCATGCCGTCCAGCAGGGTGTCGTTGACGATGTCGAGGGCCGGCCGGTCCTTGAGGGCCTCGTCCAGGTCGGGCTCCAGGCCGTTGCGCTCGCCGTCGATGATGCGGCGCTTGAGCCGCTCCTCCAGCGGCAGCGCGGCCAGTTCCTCGGCCCTGCCCGCCTTCAGGGACTTCGCGGTCGCGCCCTCGAAGAGCTGCATGAGCTTCTGGAGGGGGTCGTAGCCCTCGGCGCGGCGGTCGTAGATCAGATCGAGGGCGGTCTGCACCTGCTCCTCGTCGAAGCGGGCGATCGGCAGGATCTTGGAGGCGTGCACGATGGCCGAGTCCAGGCCCGCCTTGACGCACTCGTCCAGGAAGACGGAGTTCAGCAGGATGCGGGCGGCCGGGTTGAGGCCGAAGGAGATGTTCGACAGGCCCAGCGTGGTCTGCACCGCCGGGTGCCGTTCCTTCAGCCGGCGGATCGCGTCGATGGTGGCGATGCCGTCCTTGCGGGACTCCTCCTGACCGGTGCAGATGGTGAAGGTCAGGGTGTCGATGAGGATGTCCTCCTCGCGGATGCCCCAGTTCCCGGTGAGGTCGTCGATCAGCCGTTCGGCGATCTCGACCTTCTTCTCCGGGGTGCGGGCCTGGCCCTCCTCGTCGATGGTCAGCGCGATCAGCGCGGCGCCGTGCTCCCGGGCCAGCTCGGTGACCTTGGCGAACCGGGACTCGGGACCGTCGCCGTCCTCGTAGTTGACCGAGTTGATGACCGCGCGGCCGCCGAGCCTTTCCAGACCCGCCCGGATGACGTCGACCTCGGTGGAGTCGAGGACGATCGGCAGAGTGGAGGCGGTCGCGAAACGCCCGGCCAGCTCCTCCATGTCGGCGACGCCGTCGCGGCCGACGTAGTCCACGCACAGGTCGAGCATGTGCGCGCCCTCGCGGATCTGCTCGCGGACCATCTCCACGCAGTCGTCCCAGCGGGCGCCCAGCATGGCCTCGCGGAACTTCTTCGAGCCGTTGGCATTGGTGCGCTCGCCGATGGCCAGGTAGGAGGTGTCCTGGCGGAACGGCACCGTCTGATAGAGGGAGCCCGCGCCCGCCTCGGGCCGCGGCTGCCGCTCGGGCGGGGTGACGCCCCGGACGCGCTCGACGACCTGGCGCAGGTGCTCGGGGGTGGTGCCGCAGCAGCCGCCGACCAGCGAGAGGCCGTACTCGCGGACGAAGGTCTCCTGCGCGTCGGCCAGCTCCGGCGCGGTCAGCGGGTAGTGGGCACCGTCCTTGCCGAGGACCGGCAGGCCCGCGTTGGGCATGCAGGACAGCGGGATACGGGCGTTGCGGGCGAGATAGCGCAGATGCTCGCTCATCTCGGCCGGGCCGGTGGCGCAGTTCAGGCCGATCATGTCGATGCCGAGCGGCTCCAGCGCGGTGAGGGCCGCGCCGATCTCGGAGCCGAGCAGCATGGTGCCGGTCGTCTCGACGGTCACCGACACGATCACCGGAACATCCAGACCGAGCGCCTCCAGGCCCCGGCGGGCGCCGAGCACGGCGGCCTTGGTCTGCAGCAGGTCCTGGGTGGTCTCCACGAGCAGCGCGTCGGCGCCCCCCGCGATCAGGCCTTCGGCGTTGCGCTGGTAGGCGTCGCGCAGGGTGATGTAGGGGGCGTGACCCAGCGTGGGCAGCTTGGTGCCGGGGCCGATGGAGCCGAGGACCCAGCGGGGCCGGCCGTCCTGCGCGGTGAACTCGTCGGCGACCTCGCGGGCCACGCGGGCGCCCGCCTGAGACAGTTCGTACACGCGGTCGGGGATGTCGTACTCGCCGAGCGCGGAGTGGTTGGCCCCGAACGTGTTGGTCTCGACGCAGTCGACGCCCACGGCGAAGTACGCCTCGTGGACGGAGCGGACGATGTCGGGGCGGGTGACATTGAGGATCTCGTTGCAGCCCTCGAGATTCTCGAAGTCCTCGAGTGTCGGCTCCTGGGCCTGGAGCATCGTGCCCATCGCTCCGTCGGCGACCACCACACGGGTGGCGAGCGCCTCTCGGAGCGCGGACGCACGGGTCCGGCTGTCGGCGGAAGGGGTCGTTGGCAACGAGGCCATGAAGGGGCTCCCTGGGATGCGACGGCTGTCGGCTATGCGACTTCCCCGGTCAGAGCCGGGCAAGGGGCACGGCGTCAGAGTAACCGGGAGTGGGCTTGGATGGGCACCGGCGTCCACGAGGCGGACGCCGGGGGGGCGCCCCGGACGGCCGAGCTGCCACGCGCAGGCCACAGGAGACGTAACAGCTGTCGTCCGATTCATTAGCGGGAGGCCGACATGGACCGGTAGTGTTCGACATTGCCGAACGGCGTTGACGATGGTGTACGACAGCCCCTGTCAGTACCCGGAAGTACCTGGAAGTACCTGGAAGTACCTGCCGGGAGTGCCGGCATTCGAAGGAGACGGAGGCAGGACGGGGATGGCACGGAACATCCAGTCGCTCGAACGGGCGGCCGCGATGCTGCGGCTGCTCGCGGGCGGCGAGCGGCGACTCGGCCTCTCGGACATCGCCTCGTCGCTGGGCCTCGCCAAGGGCACCGCCCACGGCATCCTGCGCACCCTCCAGCAGGAGGGGTTCGTCGAGCAGGAGGACACCTCCGGCCGCTATCAGCTGGGCGCCGAACTGCTGCGTCTGGGCACCACCTATCTGGACGTGCACGAGTTGCGGGCGCGGGCCCTGGTGTGGACCGACGACCTGGCCAGGTCCAGCGGAGAGAGCGTGTACCTGGGCGTCCTGCATCAGCAGGGCGTCCTGATCGTGCACCACGTCTTCCGGCCCGACGACAGCCGGCAGGTGCTGGAGATAGGGGCCATGCAGCCGCTGCACTCCACGGCGCTGGGCAAGGTGCTGTCGGCCTACGACCCCGTGGCGCACAGCGAGGCCATGGAAGCCGACCGCAAGCCCTTCACAGACCGCACGGTGTGCGACCTGACGGACTTCGAGCACCTTCTCGACATCACGCGCGCGCGTGGGTACGCGGCGGACGTGGAGGAGACCTGGGAGGGCATGGCCTCGGTCGCCGCCCCCATCCACAACCGGCGCCGCATGCCCGTGGGCGCGGTCGGCATCACGGGCGCCGTGGAACGGCTCTGCCGGGACGGCGAGTTGCGCCCCGAACTGATCGCGGCGGTGCGGGACTGCGCCCGTGCGGTCTCCCGAGACCTGGGCGCGGGACGGTTCTGAGCGGCGGGTACCCGCCCCTGACCAGCGGGTGACGCACCGGGGAACGACCGGGACGCTGGGCGGCGTTCCGGTTCTCGCCATACCCTGAAATGGACATATCGGGTGAGAACGTACGTCAAGGCACGAAGAGCGATAACCGACAGCGATCAATAACGATCCTGTTTTCGATAACAGAACTCTTGACGCATGCGTAACGCCGAAGCAAGACTCCCGTCCATCGGTCGGCATTGTCGAACACCTACCGGCAATACGCGCTAGAGTGTGACAACGCCAAGGACCGGAATCGCTCTCACCCCCGAGGGCGCCAGAACCCCCGGCGGGACCCGGGGTTCGGCTTCCCTGGACGAAGGACAAAGGAGTCGCGGGTGTCCAGCTCCGACATCTTCATCGGCGAGACCATCGGTACCGCCATACTCATCCTGCTCGGTGGCGGCGTGTGCGCCGCCGTCACACTGAAGGCCTCCAAGGCCCGTAACGCCGGTTGGCTCGCCATCACCTTCGGGTGGGGTTTCGCCGTTCTGACGGCCGTCTACACCTCGGCGCCGCTCTCCGGCGCCCACCTGAATCCGGCCGTGACGCTCGCGCTCGCGATCAAGGACAAGGACTTCAGCAACCTCCCCACCTACTGGGGCGGCCAGCTGCTCGGCGCCATGATCGGCGCGGCCCTGGTCTGGGTCGCCTACTACGGCCAGTTCCACGCGCACCTCACCGACAAGGAGA
The DNA here is from genome assembly GCF_044768335.1 of Streptomyces sp. NPDC101151. Taxonomy (NCBI): domain Bacteria; kingdom Bacillati; phylum Actinomycetota; class Actinomycetes; order Kitasatosporales; family Streptomycetaceae; genus Streptomyces; species Streptomyces sp. NPDC101151. The sequence goes on from NZ_JBIWPP010000008.1 coordinate 323,974, forward strand.
TCGTCGGCGGTCCGGGCGCGCAGGCCACGACGGCCAAGGCCGTCGAGGCCCAGGAGAAGGGCGCCGGCCCGGTCCTCGGCGTCTTCTCCACCGGCCCCGAGATCCGGAACGTGGTGCAGAACGTCCTCACCGAGATCATCGGCACCGTGGTGCTGGTGCTCGCCGTCCTCACGCAGGGCCTGAACGACAAGGGCAACGGCCTGGGCACCCTGGGCGCCCTGGTCACCGCGCTGGTCGTCGTCTCCATCGGTCTCTCGCTCGGCGGCCCCACGGGCTACGCGATCAACCCGGCCCGTGACCTCGGTCCGCGCATCGTGCACGCCCTGCTGCCGCTGCCCAACAAGGGTGGCTCCGACTGGCGCTACGCCTGGATCCCGGTGGTCGGTCCGCTGATCGGCGGCGCGATCGCTGCAGGCATCTACAACGTCGCCTTTGCTTAGGAAGCACCAAGTCTTCGAGCACGCGCCGTACGTACAGCCACATCACCACGGATCTTTCAGGAGCACACAGTGACCGACGCCCACACCTCAGGCCCGTTCATCGCGGCTATCGACCAGGGCACGACCTCTTCGCGCTGCATCGTCTTCGACCGGGACGGCCGCATCGTCTCCGTCGACCAGAAGGAGCACGAGCAGATCTTCCCGAAGCCGGGCTGGGTCGAGCACAACGCCAACGAGATCTGGACCAACGTCCAGGAAGTCGTCGCCGGAGCCATCCAGAAGGCCGGCATCACCCGCGACGACATCAAGGCCATCGGCATCACCAACCAGCGCGAGACGACCGTGCTGTGGGACAAGAACACCGGTGAGCCCGTCCACAACGCCCTCGTCTGGCAGGACACCCGCACCGACGGGCTCTGCAGGGAGCTCGGCCGCAATGTCGGCCAGGACCGCTTCCGCCGCGAGACCGGCCTCCCGCTGGCGTCCTACTTCTCCGGTCCCAAGGCCCGGTGGCTGCTCGACAACGTCGAGGGCCTGCGCGAGCGCGCCGAGGCGGGAGACATCCTCTTCGGCACCATGGACACCTGGGTCATCTGGAACCTGACCGGCGGTGTCAACGGCGGCAAGCACGTCACCGACGTCACCAATGCCTCCCGCACCCTTCTCATGAACCTGCACACGATGCAGTGGGACGAGAAGATCGCCGAGTCGATCGGCGTGCCGCTGCAGATCCTGCCCGAGATCCGGTCCTCCGCCGAGGTCTACGGCGAGGTCACCGGCGGCAAGCTGGGCGACCTGCTCGGCGGCATCCCGGTCGCCTCCGCGCTCGGCGACCAGCAGGCGGCCCTGTTCGGCCAGACCTGCTTCTCCGAGGGCGAGACCAAGTCCACCTACGGCACCGGCACCTTCATGGTGATGAACACCGGTGACAAGATCATCAACTCCTACGCGGGCCTGCTGACCACCGTCGGCTACAAGATCGGCGAGCAGCCGACGGTCTACGCCCTGGAGGGCTCGATCGCCGTCACCGGCTCGCTGGTGCAGTGGATGCGCGACCAGATGGGCCTGATCTCCACCGCCGCCGAGATCGAGACGCTCGCGCTCTCGGTCGAGGACAACGGCGGCGCCTACTTCGTACCGGCCTTCTCCGGCCTGTTCGCCCCGCACTGGCGCTCCGACGCCCGCGGTGTGATCGCCGGCCTGACCCGGTACGTCACCAAGGCGCACCTCGCGCGCGCCGTCCTGGAGGCGACCGCGTGGCAGACGCGGGAGATCGCCGACGCCATGGTCAAGGACTCCGGCGACGAGCTGGTGGCCCTGAAGGTCGACGGCGGCATGACCTCCAACAACCTGCTGATGCAGACCCTCTCGGACGTCCTGGACGCACCCGTGGTGCGCCCGATGGTCGCCGAGACCACCTGCCTCGGCGCCGCCTACGCCGCCGGTCTCGCCGTCGGCTTCTGGTCCAGCACCGACGAACTGCGCGCCAACTGGCGCCGGGCCGCGGAGTGGACCCCGAACATGGACGCGGACACCCGCGACCGTGAGTACAAGAACTGGCTCAAGGCCGTCGACCGGACCATGGGCTGGATCGAGGACGAGGACTGAGCGGCTCGGACCGCTCAGACAGCTCTGACGAGGAGTAAGTACCCGACATGACCAGTCAGTCCACCCTGAAGTCCGTGCCTGCCCTGGGGACGCACCCGTCCTCCGGCTCCAACCCGAGCCGGGCCGAGACCAGGGAGCAACTCTCCAAGGCGTCGTACGACCTTCTTGTGATCGGCGGCGGCATCCTGGGCATCTCCACCGCCTGGCACGCCGCGCAGTCCGGGCTCAGGGTGGCGCTGGTCGACGCCGGCGACTTCGCCGGAGCCACCTCCTCCGCCTCCTCCAAGCTGCTCCACGGCGGCCTGCGCTACCTGCAGACCGGCGCGGTGAAGCTGGTGGCGGAGAACCACTTCGAGCGCCGTGCGGTCTCCCGCCAGGTGGCCCCCCACCTGGCGAACCCGCTCACGTTCTACCTCCCCGTGTACAAGGGCGGGCCGCACGGCGCGGCGAAGCTCGGGGCGGGCGTCTTCGCCTACTCCGCGCTCTCCGCGTTCGGTGACGGCGTGGGCCACCTGCTCTCCCCCTCCAAGGCGGCGCAGGACGTGCCCGAGCTGCGCACCGAGAACCTCAAGGCCGTGGCCGTGTACGGCGACGACCAGATGAACGACGCGCGCATGGCGCTGATGACGGTCCGTGCGGCCGTCGAGTCGGGCGCGGTCGTCCTCAACCACGCCGAGGTCACCGGCCTTCGCTTCACCAAGGGCCGGGTGACGGGTGCCGATCTGAAGGACCGCACGTCCGGCGACGAGTTCGGCGTCAACGCCCGTCTCGTGCTGAACGCGACCGGCCCCTGGGTCGACCACCTGCGCCGGATGGAGGACCCGAACGCGGCACCGTCCATCCGCCTGTCCAAGGGTGCGCACCTGGTGCTGAAGCGCACCTCCCCCTGGAAGGCCGCGCTCGCCACCCCCATCGACAAGTACCGCATCACCTTCGCCCTCCCCTGGGAGGACATGCTGCTGCTCGGCACCACCGACGAGGAGTTCGAGGGCGATCCGGCGGACGTCGCCGTCAACGAGAAGGACATATCCCAGATCCTCGACGAGGCCGCGTTCTCCATACGCGACCAGCAGCTGTCCCGCGACCTCATCACGTACTCCTTCGCGGGGCTGCGAGTGCTGCCGGGCGGCCCCGGTGACACGGCCAAGGCCAAGCGCGAGACGGTGGTGACCGAGGGCCGGGGCGGCATGCTGTCCGTCGCGGGCGGCAAGTGGACCACCTTCCGGCACATCGGCCGTACCGTGATGCAGAAGCTTGAGGCGCTGCCGGGCCACCCGCTCGGCGACGACTTCGAGCCGATCTCCTCGCTGCCGAAGAAGCTCCCGCTGCCCGGTGTCGCCAACCCGCGCGCGGTCGCCCACCGCCTCCTGGTGGACCACCCGGCACCCGGTCCGCGCATGGCCGCCGACACCGCCAGGCACCTGGCCACCCACTACGGCTCGCTGGCCTTCGACATCGCCCGCCTGGCGAACGAGAACCCGGAGCTGGCCGAGCGCGTCCACCCGGACGCCCCGGAGATCTGGGCGCAGGTCGTCTGGGCCCGCGACCACGAGTGGGCCGAGACGCAGGACGACGTGCTGCGCCGCCGGACGACGCTGACCATCCGGGGCCTGGCCACGGACGAGGTCCGCGCGAAGGTCCAGGACCTGCTCGACAAGAAGTGAACCCGCTGCCGGCCCCTCCCCCCTGACCAGGGCCGCCGGCATCGAGGGACGGCCCCCGCCGCACCGGGGCCGGACACCACGAGAGGGGCGGCTCCACGCCGATGGAGCCGCCCCTCTCGCGTGCCCGGGTGTCAGTGCCGGCTGATATCCATGGCCCCATGAACATCGATCATGTGGATCCCGGTGAGCCGGCGGCCCTGCGGGAGGCGTTCGGCATCGGCGACGGCGGCACGTCGGCTCTCGGCTGGGAGGCGGTGCGGGCCTTCGAGGCCGAGCAGGACGTCGTGCTGCCGGAGCCGTACCGCACGTTCGTGGCCGAGATCTGCGACGGGTCGCTCCAAGGGCCGCCGCACTACGGGCTCGTGGGGCTCGCCGAGCTGCCCTCCGACTGGCACGACGACGGCAGCGGGCGCGACCTGGGCAAGCCGTTCCCGCTCACGGAGGGATGGCTGTGGGAGGAGGACGACGGGCTCCACGAGGATCCGGATGCCGTCATCGACCAGGTCCTCAACCACGGTTCGATCGTGCTCGGGACCGACGGGTGCGCGATGAACTGGCACCTGGTCGTCACCGGCCCCCGGCGGGGGCACATTTGGCACATCACCGACGTGGGAGCCATGCCGTTCGGCGCGGAGTTCGGTCACACGACAGCGGCGCCCGGCTTCGCCGGATGGGTGAGGCACTGGGCGGCGGGCAGGGAGTGGTTCGACGCCGACTGACAGCGTTCAGGCGGACGCCATGCGCATTAAAGAGCAGCTATAGCCGACACCTTCATTGTCATGAACCTGCGATCCGATGGCCGGATCGCAGTCTCATGGAGGTGTGGGATGCACCGCAGACTTGCCACCGGCCTCGCCGCCTCGGCCCTGGCCCTCATCACCGTCACCGCCACCGCCACCGCGGCCACCGCGGCCCCGGCCGACAAGCCCCAGGTGCTCGCCGACTTCACCCAGACCAGCGCGTCCAGCTACAACGCCTGGGCGGCCGCCCGCGCGAACCAGTCGGCATGGTCCGCCTACGGGTTCGACTGGTCCACCGACTACTGCTCCTCCTCACCTGACAACCCGTTCGGCTTCCCCTTCGCCACGTCCTGCGCCCGCCACGACTTCGGCTACCGCAACTACAAGGCGGCCGGCACCTTCAGCGCCAACAAGTCGCGCCTCGACAGCGCCCTGTACGAGGACCTCAAGCGCGTGTGCAACACCTACGGCGGCGCCACGAAGACCGCCTGCAACAGCACGGCGTGGACCTACTACCAGGCGGTCAGGGCGTTCGGCTGACGAACTGTCATCTGCCGGAACCGGCCGGTCGTCCTCGCGCACTCCCCCGCATAATGTGCTGAGACATCCGATGTCTGGGCACCAGGGAGGCCGGCCATGGCAGTCACCGACGAGGCGATCGAGAAGATCAAGGACATGATCGTCTCCGGTGCGCTGCGCCCGGGCGACCGGCTGCCCAAGGAGAGCGAACTCGCCGCCGAGCTGGGCCTGTCCCGCAACTCCCTGCGGGAGGCCGTACGGGCCCTGTCGCTGATCCGGATCCTGGATGTGCGGCAGGGCGACGGCACCTATGTCACCAGCCTCGATCCGCAACTGCTGCTGGAGGCGATGAGTTTCGTCGTGGACTTCCACCGCGACGACACGGTGCTGGAGTTCCTGGCGGTGCGCCGGATCCTGGAGCCGGCGGCGACGGCGATGGCGGCCTTTCGGATCAGCGAGCAGCAACTGGACGCCCTCTCGGCCCAGTTGGACGCGCTCGGCACCGAGCCCTCGGTGGAGGAGCTGGTCGCCTGCGATCTGGAGTTCCACCGGGGCATCGTGCAGAGCTCGGGCAACTCGGTGCTGTGCTCGCTGCTGGACGGCCTGTCGGGGCCGACCACACGGGCCCGGATCTGGCGGGGGCTCACCCAGGAGGACGCGGTCAGCCGCACACTGCGCGAGCACCGGGCGATCCTCGCCGCGCTGCGCGACCGGGACGCCGAGGCGGCCCGCTCCTGGGCGACCGTGCACATCGCGAGCGTGGAGCAGTGGCTGCGCAGCACGCTGTGACATGCCGGTGCGCAGCGGACCGGGCTCCCTTCGACGGGGGTGTTCCGAGGTGGCGAACGGGGCAGTGATCCGTGCATCCCCCGGGCCGGGGGGCTGCGGACGCCCCCGCCGGACGCCGTAAGGTTGGGACGTCAGGCGAGGGCACGTCGGAAGGAGGCACTGGGTGATCGAGCTGGAGGGGGTTCCCGAGCTGATCGACCCAGTCATGGTGGCCGCGTTCGAGGGCTGGAACGATGCCGGCGACGCCGCCTCCACGGCGGTCGCACATCTGGAACGCGAGTGGAAGGGCGAGGTGTTCGCGGCGCTGGACGCCGAGGACTACTACGACTTCCAGGTGAACCGCCCCACGGTGTTCATGGACGGCGGAGTGCGCAAGATCACATGGCCGACGACAAGGTTGTCGGTGGTCCGGGTCGGCGGCGACAAACCGCGCGACCTGGTGCTGGTCCGCGGCATCGAACCGTCCATGCGCTGGCGCTCGTTCTGCAACGAGCTGCTCGGCTTCGCGCACGAGCTGGGCGTGGAGCTGGTGGTCATCCTGGGCGCCCTGCTCGGTGACACTCCGCACACGCGTCCGGTGCCGGTCAGCGGGGTCACGTCCGACCCTGACCTGGCCGAGCGCATGGATCTGGAGGAGACCAAGTACGAGGGCCCGACGGGCATCGTCGGCGTCCTGCAGGAGGCGTGCACGCACGCGGGCGTCCCGGCGGTGTCGCTGTGGGCGGCCGTCCCGCACTACGTCTCCCAGCCGCCCAATCCGAAGGCCACGCTGGCGCTGCTCAACCGCCTGGAGGACCTGCTCGACCTGCGCGTCCCGCTGGGCGAGCTGCCCGAGGACGCGCGCGCCTGGCAGGTGGGCGTGGACCAGCTGGCGGCGGAGGACAGCGAGGTCGCCGAGTACGTCCAGACGCTGGAGGAGGCCCGGGACACCGCCGAACTGCCGGAGGCGTCCGGCGAGGCGATCGCCCGGGAGTTCGAGCGGTATCTGCGGCGCAGGGACGTCAGCCCGCCCGGCGGGCACGCCACGGCGGACGGCGGGGACGGCACCTATCTGCGGGACAGCCCCGGCGGCAGGACCCGGCCGCCCAGGCCGCCGAAGCCGGGAGCCTCCGAGCCCACGGAAGGCTCCTCGGAAGGGCCCTCGGAGGGGCCCGCCGAGGGCGGCGACGAGGACACCTCGGAGGGCTGAGACGACGAGAAGAGGGGCGGTTCCCGGTGGGATCCGCCCCTCAGCCGTACCTGCGGCTACAGCGCCACGCCCAGCAGCGCGTCCACCGCCCGGGTCACCAGACCGGGCGCACCGGTGTCGGTGCCGCCCTCCGCCTCCTGGCGGGCCGCCCAGCGGTCCACCGCGGCCAGCGCGGCGGGTGCGTCCAGGTCATGGGCCAGGGCCTCGCGGATCTCCTCCACGAGCGCGTCGGCGGACGGGCCGTCGGGCCGGGAGACGGCCGCGCGCCAGCGGCCGAGCCGGTCCGTGGCGTCCTGGAGCACCTGGTCGGTCCACTCCCAGTCGGAGCGGTAGTGGTGGGCGAGCAGCGACAGCCGGACGGCGGCGGGGTCGACGCCGTCCCGGCGCAGCCGGGAGACGAAGACGAGGTTGCCCTTGGACTTGGACATCTTCTCGCCGTCCAGGGCGACCATGCCGGCGTGCACGTACGCCTTGGCCATCGGGAACTCGCCGGTGAGCACCTGGGCGTGCGAGGCGCCCATCTCGTGGTGCGGGAAGGCCAGGTCGGAGCCGCCGCCCTGGACGTCGAAGCCCATGCCGAGGTGGTCGAGGGCGATGGCCACGCACTCGATGTGCCAGCCGGGCCGGCCACGGCCGAGCGAATCGCCGTCCCAACTGGGCTCGCCCGCACGGGCGGCCATCCACAGCATCGGGTCGAGCGGGTTCTTCTTGCCCGGACGGTCCGGGTCTCCGCCGCGTTCGGCGGACAGCAGCCGCATCGCGGCCGCGTCGAGGTTCGAGACCTGGCCGAAGTGCGGGTCCGACTCGACGGAGAAGTAGATGTCGCCCTCCAGCTCGTAGGCCGCGCCGAGGTCACGCAGCCGCTCCACGAGCGGGACGATGCCGGGTATCGCCTCGACGGCGCCTATGTAGTGCTGCGGCGGGAGCATCCGAAGGGCGGTCATGTCCTCGCGGAAGAGGGCCGTCTCCTTCTCCGCGAGGGCGACCCAGTCGACGCCGTCCCGGTCCGCGCGCTCCAGGAGCGGATCGTCGACGTCGGTCACGTTCTGCACGTAGTGAACCTGGCGCTTGGTGTCGAGCCACACGCGCTGAACGAGGTCGAACGCGTTGTAGGTCGCCGCGTGACCCATGTGGGTCGCGTCGTACGGCGTGATGCCGCAGACGTAGATACGGGCGACGGGACCGGGGTCGAGGGTCACCAGAGCACCGGTCGCGGTGTCGTGGATCCTCAGGTCGCGGCCCTGACCAGGCAGGGCGGGGACCTCGGAAGCGGGCCAGGCATGCATGTACATGAGCCTAACCGGCCACGAGCTGCGTATACGAACGGGATCAAGCCGAATGACCGGTTGGGCGTTCTTGCGGCTCGGCCCCCGATGTGCTCACACCGGCGGCCAGGGGATCGCCGGCCACTCGCCGCCGGGCTCCGGGTGCCGTCCCGAGGCCAGCAGCGCGTCGACACGCGCGCGCGTGGCGTCGATCTCGGCCGCCGTGATCAGTCCGGCCAGCCGGACGGCCAGTTCCCCGCCCTCGGCGAGGGTCTTCGTCAGCCGCTTGAGGACGTCGACGGCCTCCGGGGTGAGCGGCTCCCCGGCCCAGCCCCACAGCAGCGTGCGCAGCTTGTTCTCGACGTTGAAGCTGACCCCGTGGTCGATGCCGTAGAGCCGTCCGTCCGTGGTGGGCAGCAGATGGCCGCCCTTGCGGTCGGCGTTGTTGATCACCGCGTCGAGGACGGCGAGACGGCGCAGCCGCTCGTCGTCGGCGTGCACCAGCAGCGCGGTGCGGCCCTCACCGACCTCGGCGAGCCCGATCGCCCTCCAGCCGCGCTCCGGCTCCTCGCCGTCGACCAGGGCGAGCAACTCGGTCTCGGCGGTGACGTCGATCCACAGCTGGCACATGCCCTCGCCGTAGGGCCCGTCGCGCAGCACGGTCGGGGGGACGAGGCCCCAGCCGGTGGCCTCGGAGACCTCGTAGGCGGCCACCTCGCGGCCTGCCAGGGTGCCGTCGGGGAAGTCCCACAGCGGGCGCTCGCCCGCCACGGGCTTGTACACGCAGGAGGCTTCGCGTCCCTCGTGCGCGACCGTGCAGAACAGCGCCGCGTTGGACGCTTCGCGGATCCGGCCGCGCACGGACAGCTCACCCGACGCGAGCAGCTCGGCGGCGTGCGGGTCGGCCGTCACGCTCCGCGGCGGTATCCGTTCTGGCGCGGACATACGTGTCCTTCCGGATCGAGCGGGAGGCTGCACAACGGACACGGCGGCCGCCCGGCGTTGACGACGTCCAGGGCACGCTTGGCGAAGGACCTGGCCTGCGCACCGGTCAGCCGGACCCGCAGCATCGGGGGCCCGTTCTCCTCGTCCTGGAGCAGGCGCTCCTCGGCCTCGGCGAGGTCCTCCTCGGTGTCGGCGTCCAGCTCCACGAGGGCCTGGGCCTCCACGATCATGCGCTGTTCCTCGCCGTCCCAGGCCAGGGCCATGGTGCCGACCCGGAACTCCTCCTCGATGGGGGTGTCCAGCGGGCGGATGTCGGCGACCTCCGTGGGCGCCACGGCGGGGACGGCCGCGCTGCCGCCACTGCGCCGTACGACCTCGTCCAGCAGCTCGTCCATGCGCTCGGCGAGTGCGGCGACCTGGGTCTTCTCCAGAGCCACGCTGGTCACCCGGGGGCCTGCCGTGGCCTGGAGGAAGAACGTACGGCGTCCGGGCAGCCCGACCGTGCCGACCACGAAGCGGTCCGGCGGATCGTAGAAGAACACCTGACGGGACACGTCCTGTCTCCATTGGATTCGAGAGTTGCTGCGGTGCCGGCCATGCGTGAAGGCGACGGTGCGGATCGCTTCACCCTACTGCGGCCGACGATCACGGTGCGCCCGCACCGCCACCGACCGGTGCGTCTTCCTCCGGAGGTTCCTCGCGCGGGGCAAGGGAGGCGAAATCGCCGGTGTCGCCGAGGCGAACGAGGAAAGGCCTGAGGCGGGTGTAGCGGATCGCGGTGATGGAACACGGTTCCACGGAGATCCGTTGGAAGAGGTCGAGATGAAGTCCGAGGGCGTCCGCGACGAGCGACTTGATGATGTCGCCGTGCGAGCACATGAGGTAGACGGCGTCCGCGCCGTGGTCGCGCTCCACGCGCGCGTTCCACTCGCGTACGGCCTCGGCGGCGCGGGTCTGCATGGCCCGCATGGACTCGCCGCCCGGGAAGGCGGCTGCCGACGGGTGCGCCTGGACGACCTCCATCAGCGGCTCGTCCTTCAGCTCCGCGAGCTTGCGACCGGACCAGTCGCCGTAGTGGCACTCACCGATCCGTTCGTCGGTGTGGGCGCGCAGCCCGGGCCTGGCGTCGAGCAGCGGCCGTACGGTCTCCTGGCAGCGCTGCAGGGGGCTTGCGACGACCTCGGAGATCGGCAGCGCGGCGAGGCGGCCGGGCAGTGCGGCGGCCTGTGCGGCCCCCCGCTCGTCCAGGGCGACGCCTGGCGTCCACCCGGCGAGCACACCCGAGGTGTTGGCGGTCGACCGTCCGTGCCTGACGAGGATCAGCGTGGGCATGCCGCCCAGCGTAAGCGCATCGCGACATGCGCAGGCGGCCGGGCCAGGGGAGAATGCGCTCCGTGATCGTGGACTGCGCCGTCTACCGGCACGGGCACCGTACCGAGGCGCCGGACGACCTGTCCGACGCCCTGGAGGAGGCGCGGGCGGCGGGCGGTTTCGTGTGGATCGGGCTGTACGAGCCCTCGGAGCGGGAGTTCGACCTGGTCACCCAGGAGTTCGGGCTGCATCCGCTGGCGGTCGAGGACGCCCTCAAGGCGCATCAGCGGCCCAAGCTGGAGGTGTTCGACGACTCGCTGTTCATGGTCCTCAAGCCGGTCATGTACGAGGCCGAGAGCGACGCCGTCTCGGCCGGCGAGGTCATGATCTTCGTCGGCGACGCCTTCGTGGTGACCGTCCGGCACGGCGAGGGCTCGCCGCTCGCGGCGGTACGACACCGGCTGGAGGACGAGCCGGAGATGCTCGGCAAGGGCCCCACGGCCGTGCTGTACGCGATCTCCGACGCCACCGTCGACCACTATCTGGAGGTGGCGACGGAGCTGCAGACGGACCTGGAGGAGCTGGAGGCGGAGGTGTTCTCGCCGGGCGGCGGCGGCTCGCGCAACACGGCGTCCCGGATCTACACCTTCAAGCGGCAGATCCTGGAGTTCCGCCGGGCCACCGTGCCGCTCGCGGTGCCCCTGGTCCGGCTGGCCGGCACCGGCCAGTTCGGCGGCGGGCTGCCCTTCGTGCACGACAAGGCGCGGCCCTTCTTCCGTGACGTGCACGACCACCTCGCACGCGTGAACGAGTCCGTGGAGGGCCTGGACCGGCTGGTGTCGGACATCCTGTCGGCGCATCTGGCGCAGATGAGCGTGCGGCAGAACGACGACATGCGGAAGATCTCCGCGTGGGCGGCGATGGCGGCGGTGCCCACCATGATCGCGGGGGTCTACGGGATGAACTTCGACCACATGCCCGAGCTGCACTGGCTGTTGGCCTACCCGGCGGTGATCCTGCTGATGGGTGTGCTTGAAGTGGTGCTGTACCGCACGTTCAAGCACCGCGGCTGGCTGTGAGCGCGGCTCAGGCGAACTCGTGGGCGGCTGTCGCGGGCCCGCCGAGGGGGTCGCGGCGCTCGGGCATGCGCAGGACCACCATGCGGCGCCAGCCGGCCAGGCGCTCGTAGGCGTACAGGGCCCGGATGGCGGCCTCGAGCACCGCGGACTTGGCCCTCGGCCAGCCGAGGATCCGGCCCATGTGGGCCATGACGGCAAGGCTGACGTCCCGGTGGACGCGGATCTCGGCCAGCGCGCACTCGCGCAGGGTGCGCTGGATCAGCCGGCCGTGGCCGGCCGCGGCGTAGCGCAGGAGTTCCTCGTGGGTGTAGGCGAGGTGGTTGTCCTCGTCATGGGAGATCATGCGGACGGCCCTGCCGATCTCGGCGTCGTCGTCGAAGTACGTGCGCAGCATCACCATCTGGTCGGCCGCGCGCTGTTCGGTGACCCGGCTGTGCGAGAGGTAGACGATGATGTCCCGCACGGTGAGCGGCTCGTCCCGGCGGAGCTTGTCGTGGGCGAGGCCGATGCCGTGCCGCTCCAGGAGCATCGTGTAGTCGGTCTCGGACGGTACGGGAACGGGGGTGAGACCCCGCTTCTTCAGCAGGGCGTTGAAGATGCGCCCGTGCTTGTCCTCGTCGGCGCCGTGGCGGGCGATCTTGGGGGCCAGCGCACGTTCGCTCTGCGGTACCAGCGCGGCGATCCGTCCGTTCTCCCAGCCGCCCTGGGACTCCCCGCTGGCGGCGATGGAGCAGAAGAGCCGGAAGGACTCGTCGTTGTCGAGGATCTCCTGGAACAGACTCTTGGCCGAAAGCATGGAAGACACCTCTCTGCAGGATTCCGCAAAGAACGAGTCAAATGCGGACAGAGAGGTGTCGCAACAGCACTGCGGCCGGGCTCGGCCGAAAGGCGGATCGCCGGGGTCGTAACCGCGCGGCGCCCGGCGCGTTGTTCCCCGTGACGGCCGTGGCGGGGAAGACCCCCGAGCCCCCACCACGGCCGCTGAAAACCGCCTAGGCGATCCCGGCGCGCTCCAGGGCCTCGCTGCCGGCCCGCAGGGAGGCGAGCCGCTCGTCGAGCGTGAAGCCGGCCGGGGCCAGGCTGAGGGTGGTGACCCCGGCGGCGGCGTAGGCCCGCATACGGTCGGCGATGCGGTCGACGGAGCCGAGCAGTGTCGTCTTGTCGATGAGGTCCTGCGGGACGGCGGCCGCGGCGCCCTGCTTGTCCCCGGACAGGTACTTGTCCTGGACCTCGGCGGCCTCCTTCTCGTACCCCATCCGCTGCGCGAGCTGGTTGTAGAAGTTCTGCTTGGCGCTGCCCATGCCGCCCACGTACAGCGCGGTGTAGGGCCGGAAGGTGTCGGCGAGCCGGGCCACGTCCTTGTCGTCGCCGACGGCGAGCGGCAGGGTCGGGCAGACGTCGAACCCTTCGAGGGTCCTGCCCGCCTTCTCACGGCCGGCGCGCAGGTGCTTGAGCGCGGTCTCCTCGAGGTGTTCGACGGCGGGGAAGATCAGCAGCGCGCCGTCGGCGATCTCACCGGTCTGCTCGAGGTTCTTGGGGCCGATGGCGGCGATGTAGAGCGGAATGTGCTCGCGCTGCGGGTGCACGGTCAGCTTGATCGGCTTGCCCGGACCGCCGGGCAGCGGCAGCGTCCAGTGCTCGCCCTCGTACGACAGGCGCTCGCGCGTCATCGCCCGCCGCACGATCTCCACGTACTCGCGTGTACGGGAGAGCGGCTTGTCGAACTTGACGCCGTACCAGCCCTCGGAGACCTGCGGCCCGGAGACGCCGAGGCCGAGCCGGAAGCGGCCCTTGGACAGCGAGTCCAGCGTGGCGGCGGTCATCGCGGTCATCGCCGGCTGCCGGGCCGGGATCTGGAAGATGGCCGAGCCGACGTCGATGCGTTCGGTCTGCGCGGCGACCCAGCTGAGCACCGTGGCCGCGTCGGAGCCGTACGCCTCGGCGGCCCAGCACACGGAATAGCCCAGCCGCTCGGCCTCCTGCGCCACGGCGAGATTGTCCGCGTCCATTCCCGCGCCCCAGTAGCCGAGGTTGATCCCGAGCTGCATGGCCGATCCCCTTACCCATGAGTAACGTCGCTTGGCGGAGACCATAGCGCGGGGCCGGGGCCCACGGGCAGGGCACGCCCGGGATCGAGGCCGATCGCCCGGCCCGTCGCCCGGCCGGTCGCCCGTGAACGGAGTTATCCACAGGCAACCCACGGCACCAGTTCTGGCCAGTAATCTCGCGCACATGGAGCAGAGGCATCTCGGCCGCACAGGCCTTCGCGTGTCCCGCATCGGACTCGGCACCCTCACCTGGGGCCGGGACACCGACGAGCATGACGCGGCAGACATGCTCAAGGCGTTCTGGGAGGCCGGCGGCACCCTCGTCGACACGGCGGACGTGTACGGCGACGGGGAGGCGGAGTATCTGCTCGGACAGCTCATAGACGGCCTGGTGCCACGCCGCGACCTGGTGATCTCGACCAAGGCGGGCAGCGTCCCCGACCCCGACCGGCGCTTCGACGGCTCCCGCGGTCATCTGCTCGCCGCCCTGGACGCCTCCCTGGCCCGCCTCGGCACGGACCACGTCGACGTGTGGCACATCCACGCCTTCGACCCCGACACCCCGCTGGAGGAGACGCTCCAGGCCCTCGACCTGGCGGTGAGCAGCGGCCGCGCACGGTACGCCGGCGTCTCCAACTTCTGCGGCTGGCAGCTCGCCAAGGCGGCCACCTGGCAGCTCGCCGCACCGGGCACCCGCACCCGGCTGGCCAGCACACAGCTGGAGTACTCCCTGCTCCAGCGCGGCATCGAGCGGGAGGTGCTGCCCGCCGCGCTCGACCTGGGCGTCGGCCTGCTGCCTTCCTCCCCGCTGGGCCGCGGCGTGCTGACCGGGAAGTACCGGCACTCCACTCCCCAGGACTCGCGCGGCGCCTCCGAGCACCTCGCGCCCTTCGTCGAGCCCTATCTGGACGACACGGCGACGCGCATCGTGGACGCGGTCACGACGGCCGCCGACGGACTCGCGGTCACCCCGCTCCAGGTGGCCCTCGCATGGGTCCGGGACCGGCCCGGCGTGGCCGCACCGATCGTCGGCGCGCGCAACGCGCAGCAGCTCACGGCGGCATTGTCAGTGGAGGCCCTTAGTCTTCCTGACGAGATCTGCCGGGCGCTCGACGATGTGTCGGCGCCCGTGCACCGCTATCCCGATCACGACTGGAGCACGCTGTGAGCACGGAGCCGGAGACCACGGAGGCAACCGGGCCGGGGACCCCGGACACCCCCAAGAGCCCGGAGACCCCCGAGCAGGACACGGCGGCCGGCGACAGCCCTGAGAGCACCGGTGCCGGGACCGCCGGCGGCGAGGCCGCGCCCGAACGGTCCGAGGCGGAGGCCGAGCTGGCCGCGCAGGCCCTGGAGCGGGAGCGGATCGAGCGACGCAAGGCCGAGAAGCAGGGCTCCATCGAGAGCGGCACGAAGCTGAGCGGCAAGGCGGCCGACCTGCTCGCCGCGGTCCGTGCGGTGGAGAGCGGCGAGAAGCCGGTCGCCAAGGCCTTCGCCGAGCCCACACCGGCCCCGCGCCGCGCCGTTCCGGAGCCGGAGCGCCGGCCGCAGCCCGCCCCGGCCGCAGCCCCTCCCGGCGCCCCCGCGCCGGAGACCGTCGAGGTGGTGCGGCAGGTGCTGGCCGAGGGCGGCGCACCCGAGGCCCTCGCGCCCCAGGTGGCGGAGGCCCTCGGCGAGGGCGCCGGCACCGCGCTCCGGGAGGACCCCTGGCAGTTGCTGCGGATCAGCGGCGTACGCCCGGAACAGGCCGACGGGTTCGCGCGGGCGCTGCTCGGCGCGGCATGCGGGCCCGACGACGAGCGGCGGGGCCGCGCGACGACCGTCTGGCTGCTGGAGCAGGCGGCGCTGGCCGGACACACGGCGCTGGAACTGCCGGCGCTCACCGCGGCCCTGGCCCAGCGGGGCGTGCCCGACCCGGACGCGGCCGTGCAGGACACGATCGCCGAGGGCGAGGCGCTGGTCTTCCAGGACGCCTTGGACGAGCCGGGTGCTCCCGCGCCCGGGAGCACCGCCGGTGCCGAGGAGGACGAGGACCAGCAGCGCCCGGTCCGCGTCCTCGCCGGTCTGGAGCGGTACGCGCTCGCGGAGGAGAGCCTCGCCGACGGCCTGGCCCGCCTCGCCAACTCGCTGTCCGAGGAGGCCGCCGAGATGTGGGCCGCGGCCGCGGCCGAAGCGTCCGGCGGTGCGGCGGAGCTGGCCCGCGCGGTCGCCGGGCACGGCCTGGTGCTGCACACCGGCGCCGAGGCGGCCCGCGGCGAACCGGCCGCCCTGCTCGGCGCCGCCCGTGCCGCCGGCCTGCGTGCCTTCGCCGTCTGCCACACCCCGGACGGACGCCGTCGCCTGGCCGGGCTGCTGGGCGAGGAGCCGGAAGGACAGGCCGTGGGCACGGTCGCCGGCCTCCTCTCCGGGGCCGAGGGCCCGGGCCGGGACGCGGAGGGCGCCCTGGACCTCGACCTGCTGATCGTGCTGGACGCGCCCCAACTCGACGTGGAGAGCGCCGCGATGCTGGTGGAGTCGCTGCCCGACGGCGCCCGGCTGGTGCTCGGCGGCGACCCGGCGGTGCTGTGGTCGGCCGGGCCGGGGCGGGTCTTCGCCGACCTGCTCGCGGCCCGCTCCTGTCCGCAGATCGCCTCCCGCACCCCCGACCCCGGCCCGCTCGGCGAGCTGGTCTCCGGCATCGGCGTCGGCGAGCTGAACCAGGTCGAGGCGCCCGGCAAGGAGATCGTCATCGTGCCCGTGCGGGACGCGGGCGAGGCCGTGCACCGGACCGTCCAGCTGGTCGCGGACTCGGTGCCCCGGGCGATCGGTGTGCCGCCCGAGCAGACGGTGGTGATCACCCCGGGCCACGGCGGCGCCGCGGGCACCCGGGCCCTGAACTCCGCCCTGAAGGAGCGGCTCAACCCCGGTCCCGGCCGCTTCGGTGGCTTCGACCCCGGGGACCGGATCGTCCACTCCCCCGCTCCGGGCCGTTCGGAGCCGGGCCGGGTGGTCGACGCCGGCGCCGACGGGCTGCACCTGGAGTGTGCGGGCGGCCCGGTCGTCGTACCGCGGGAGCGGGTGGAGCAGTGTGTGCGGCACGGCTGGGCGCTGACCGCGCACCAGGCGGTGGGCGGCCGTTGGCCGGCCGCGGTGGTGGTGCTGCCCGGCGACGCCGCGCAGAAGCTCAGCAGGCCCTGGGTGTACACGGCGTTCGGCCGGGCGGAGCGGCACCTGTCGGTGGTGCACGGCGTGGAGCAGGCACTGCCGACGGCGGTGGCGGAAGTCCCGGCCAAGCCCCGCACGACGCGTCTGCAGACGCTGCTGCGGCCCCAGGTCCCGTCAGCGGGTTGATCGGCTCATTCTTTCCGCCGGGGCGGCGATCCAGCCGTCACGGCGGAATCCGGCGGTGCCGTAGGGGCCTCGGGCCCGACGGCACCGCCGTTCCAGCTCACCGCTCGGCGTCCAGCGGCTCCAGATCCTCGTCCCCGTCCTCGGCCTCGGCCCGGCCGAACTCGAGGTCGTCCTCCTCGTCGATGTCGTCGGAGACGTCCTCGTCGAACACCGCGCTGACATCGAACCGGCACACCACCCGCTGCGGGTCGGCCTGCTCGAACGGCGCCTCCAGCCACTCGCCGGGCTCGGCCGGCTCGTCCGCGGCGGTGACCCAGAGGGTGGAGTCGCCTTCCTCCAGGCCGAACTCCTTGTGCCGGGAGGCGATCTCGTCCGGTTCGAACTCTCCGAACAGGACGCCCAGCGATCCATGGACCGTTGCGGCGGCTTCCTCGCCCGCGCCGCCGTCGTACTCCACCGCCTCGACCCGCTGGGCCTGTGCCAGCAGCCGCTGGGGTTCCGCCACGGCGTAGTCGCGGCGGATCAGCACACTGATCGCGTTCGGCTCCTCGGGGCCCGCGTACGGCGGCAGCGAGTCGTCGGCACCGGGGATCTCGAAGGGCGTGACCTCGTCGTAGCGGTCGTAGAGCAGCTCGTCGTACACCTCGGCGGCCGCGGCCAGCTGGTTGAACGCCTCGTAGACGGCCGGGTCGTCCTCCCCCGACCTGCGTTCGACCGCCGCCAGGTGGCGGTCGAGCGCGGTCTTGACCGCCTCGGCGGCGGCGCGTACCTCGGCAGCGGTGGGCTGCGCAGCATCAGACATAGTGCAGACGCTATCCGTACCAGGCACCAGCCCGCACAATAGATGCGATGCCGGAATACGAATTTGTCGACGTGTATGTACCTCGCGGGGTGTCCCGCAAGGAGGCGACACGTCTGCTGACGGACCATGCCGAGTACGGACACTGGGAGTTGGACCGACTGAGCCTGCTGCGTGACGGCAGCCGCAGGGTGCGGTTGCGCCGACGGATCATCCGCCAGGTGCGGGCCACGTGGTGAGGCAGCACGCATGAACGGAGCGGGCCCGCCGTGCCGGCCGGGCCCGCTCCGTCTCCACCGTCTGCCGCGGTTACGCCGCGGCCCGGGCCTTGCGGTACAGCACCGCACCCGCGAGCAGCGCACCCGCACCCACCGGCAGCGCGAGGCCCAGCGGCACCTCACTGCCGGTGTGCGCGAGCTGCGCACTGCTCAGCGGCCCGGCGGAGCGTCCGCCATGCTGCTTGACCTGGGACGATCCCTGAGGAGTGTGGCCTCCCGTGGCGGGCGGGGTACCCGGCGTTCCCGGGTGGCCCGGCTGACCCGGCGTGCCGGGGTGGCCCGGGGTACCGGGGTGACCGGGGGTACCCGGGGTGCCAGGGTGACCCGGCTGACCAGGGTGGCCCGGCTGACCGGGATGTCCCGGCTCGCCCGGATTCCCCGGCGTCCCGGGCGGGTTGTCGTGCCCACCGCCCGGCGGTCGGCTGTGCTGGCCGCCGCCGTTGGCGCAGTCATTGCCCTTGGTGGCGTTGCCGACACCGATGACGTCCACGCTGTTGCCGCACACGTTCACCGGCACGTCGACCGGCACCTGGACGGTGTTGCCGGAGCCGACGCCCGGCGAGCCGCCGGTGTGGCCGTCCGCGTGCGAGCCGCCGTGGCTGCTCGTGTCGCTGTGCCCCCCCGAAGCGCCGCCGCTGTGATTGGCACACTTGTTGCCCATGGCCGGGTTGAGGAGCCCGACGATGTTGACGGTGTTGCCGCAGACGTTCACCGGTACGTGCACCGGCGCCTGCACCGTGTTGCCGGACAGTACTCCGGGCGAGCCGGCCGCGGAGCCGACCGCGCCCGAGTCGGCCTGGGCGTAACCGCTCGCGGCGGCGATCACACCGGTGGCGGCCGCCATCGTCATCAGGCCCTTGCGGGTGCCCTGTCGCATTTCTGAATTCCACCCCTGCATTCGGTTCTCAGTGCGTTCCCGCACAACGGAGTTCCGCGGGAAAAGGCCGGTCGGGGGGGGGGGGGGCCGCGGGGTGGTCAAAGGGGCGACGGGCCCCTGACATCGCCCCCCCCAAGACGAACAGCCATCAGAAAAACTGTGTTTAGGGTGG